>DATDGY010000131.1:0-31610 GCA_036521855.1 Candidatus Angelobacter sp. | reverse complement strand
GGCGCTTCCGATACAGCCCTAAGACTTCCGGCCCGGAAAGCTGGCCTGTGTGGTTGTTTGACACTCACTGCAAACAGTACATCTTCATCCAATTTTGAGTTGAGCTGCATCGCGTTGCCGCTCTCTCGCATGACTTCGATTGTTTCTCCCTGTGCTTGGCCCATGAGTGGCTTTTTCTGGCCTCTCGGCAAACAAGAGATTACACTTGTTAGCGCATGACTTCCGTGTTGCTCGCTACACGCTAAGCTCGCGGGACTCGATTACGACAGGAAGACCAATGTGGAAAGGAGAAATGTATGCAAAACAATAAGGACAATCGTGTACTTGGCCGCAGAAAGGCTCGTCATCTCAGCCCCGAGGAATTACAGAAGATGCTGGGGAAAGGGAATCAAGTGACCCTTCACATGACCAGCATTATTACGCCTGACGAGTAACAATCACAGCGGTCCACTAATCCGCCAAGGTGGTGGACCGCTGTTCCCAACCCTAATCCTGACCTGACAACCCCTTGAATTCCACAGTGCGGCACCCGCCGTTCCAAGCTCGCTGGAGGAAGAAAAAATGAAAATCATAATCCTTGCGCACGAGACCGACAATCACACTGCACCGATCAAGTGGGCTTTAGAACGAGCTGGGTATCAGGTAGTCTGCTGGCCAGGCGTTTCCTGGACCGAGGAGCAGCAAGTCTCCATGCTGCTTGACGAGGAACCCAAGGTAGCTCTGGGAACCGATGTGGTCGGACCCGGAGACGTGATCTGGATCCGCAGGCTTGAGCAACCTGTAGGCAATCCGAAGATCGCCGAGGCTGACAAAAAATTTGCCGAAACGGAATACCTCTCCTTTCATCACTGTGTTGCTTACGGTCTCGAAACCCTGCCGGTCTGGGTCATCAACAGGTTTTCGTCTTCGCGCTTCATCAACAACAAATGGGTCCAATTGCAGTTTGCCCGGAGTTGCGGGCTGAGGGTCCCGAAGGCGCTCATGTCAAATTCTCCCAAGGGCGTAAAGGATTTCCTCGACCACAACCGGAATCGGACCATCTGCAAATCTTTCACCCCACATTTATGGCAACCGCAAAGCGAGGGTGGCGTCGCGGTTACGGAAACCTTCGAGCTGACTCGCGATGAGTTGCCGGCTGATGAAATTCTCACCTATGCTCCCGGCATCTACCAGGACATGGTAGTCAAGCAGTTTGACATCCGCACCGTCCTCATGGGAGAGAGGGTTTATTCGTGCGCCTTGCATAATCCGCTGAAAGGGCTCGACTGGCGCCAGGATGCCGGAATGGGAAGGATCGAGGTGGAAATCGTCCCTACCCCGCCTGATGTCGAACGTGGAATCGTGGCCTTTGCCAAAAAAGCCGGCATCTGCTTCGGTTCTATCGATTTCGCCGTGGACATGCATGGAAACTGGTGGTTCCTCGAGATCAACGAGCGAGGACAATTCCTGTGGCTGGACCAGTTCAATCCTAAAATCAAAATTCAGGAAAAGTTTTGCGCGTTTATCACTGCTCCGGAGGGTTCCACTCAGCCCTTAGAAGAACGCGAAGGATTGTTCCCCTCATTTGGCGAATACATGAAGATCTATGGAGAGCAGCAGGCTAAACAGGAAGCTCCGGACATCGCAGCGGCGGCGGCCCGCTCGCCGTATATGTCGCAGGAACCGTGAAAGGCTAGGGTGATCGGAGGATTGGCAATCACCCTCATGATCTAAATGGCCGGTAAGCAGTGCGGGATTCCAACGTGCAGTGAACGGATCGCGGCCCTGAGTGGATGGTCGGTAAAAAGCAAGTTGTCCAGAAACGTTTGTCCTTGACAAAGCCTTCGCCCTTATCGAGGGCTTCGAGGAAGGCCGCCTCAAAAGCGGTTCCTGAATCGCCTTCAGCGGCCTGGTGTATTCAGGTCTTGCATTTTTTTTTCTAACGATATAGTATAATTATCTTGTACGATAATGTTTTAAACCCCTCGTGCCTTCAGCTTTGGGGACACCTGGGGACAAGTCGGGACGAATGGGGACGAACCAGGGGGTAGGGGTGGGGGGGTAATCAAATAGATAACAAGACAAAGCAGCCGGGCCATCAAAATCAACAACTTAAGTGAGGCAGATATTGCAGAACGATCCCCAGAACACGCAGCCGGTGACGCCGCCGTCAGATAGCCGGCCGGACGATTTTCCGCGAGCCGGGATGCTGGTTGACGGACAGATGTTTCGTTCGCAGAAGGAACTTGACGACTTCCACCGGCAGCGAGCCGAGCGCCAGGCCGCCCACAGGCAAGAGCAGCAAGAGAAATGGCGGCTGACTCCCCAAGGCAAGTTGTGCCTGGAGTTCTATCAGAAATTCCAGGAATACAAGGAGTATCTGGAGACGCATCCGCTGGCGCGAAAACGCGACGACGGGGCGGCCGTAGACTTCACCGAGCACCAGCTCTTCCAGGAAGGCCTGCGCGTGGCCCAGGAATACGAGCGCGAGCGCCTTGAGAAAGACCTCCGGAACCTGCGCCGGGCCCGGCAGGCGGCGCGCTGCGAGCACCTTCATGCCGATGGCCGGCGTTGCGGCTCTCCCCACTTCGGGGGCAAGAGGCTGTGTTACATGCACCATCGGATGGAAGAAGCCAGGGCGACGAAGCTGGATCTGGGGCTGATGGAAGATGCGGAGAGCATCCAATTGGCGATCATGAAGCTGCAACGCGCGGTCATTGACGGCGTGGTGGACGAGAAGCAGAGCGGCCGGCTGGCCTATCTGATCCAGTTGGCGGCGTGGAACGTGACCCGCACCAGGATGTCGCGGCGAGAAGCGGCAGATGACGGGGCGGGCGAGGAGGTTGGGTTGGAGGAGATGGGGCTGGAAGAGATCGGGTGATCCGATCTCTCAAAACCATCTATCCCTCCACGCCGCATATCTGATATTCTCAAAAGTTTTCTCTCAGTCGTAAAATGCCGGAGCAACGTGGCAAACAACACCACCTGGAGCGGGTGGGCGAGGCGCTCAAAGAAGAGATTGGCGCCATTGTCGAGGGTGAACTGGGCGATCCGAGGATTGCCCTGTGCACCGTGAACGAGATTGTGCTCTCGCCCGACGGCAAGAGCGCTCGCGTCTTCCTCCAGGTTCAGGGCGACGAGCGCGAGAGCCGCGAGACGCTCGCGGCCGTCAACGCCGCCAAAGGCTACATCCGGCGTCAGTTGCTGGAGCGCCTGGGGGTGCGCCACGTGCCCGAGCTTACGTTTGTCCTGGACCGTTCCCAGGAATACGGGGCCAGGATTGACGAGATTTTGGGCCGCATCAAGAAACGCAGGAAATAGGAGACCTTGGATTGATGGACCAGCTCGAGCAGGTGCTGCACCATATCGAGGAGCGCAGGCATTTTCTGGTGACTTCGCACACGCGTCCCGATGGCGACGCTGTCGGGTCCACGCTGGCGCTGGCCCAGGTTCTGCGCAAGATGGGCAAGAGCGCCGAGATCGTACTCGGCGACCCCGTCCCCGTCATCTACAAGCCCTTGCCTCATGCCGAGACCATCCGCCACGCTCAGCTGGTCAACGGCAAATACGATGCCGCCATCATTCTGGAGTGTGACAGCGTGGTGCGCACGCGCCTCAACGGGCTGGAAGAGCATTTCCTCATCAACATTGATCATCACGCCACCTCCAAGCCGTTCGCCCATGTCAATTGGATCGACCCCAGCGCCTGCGCCGTAGCCGAGATGGTCTTCCGCTTGGCTCAGGCTGCGGACGTGAAAATCACACCCGACGTCGCTACCTGCCTCTATGCCGCCGTGCTTACCGATACCGGCGCGTTCTGTTATTCACCTACCAATGCCCACACCTTTGAACTGGCCAAGCGCCTGGTGGAGCACGGGGCCGACCCGGCTCGGATCGCGCAGGGTATTTACTTCTCTAGCCCGACCTCCAAAATGCGCCTGTTGGGTGCGGCTCTCTCCAGCTTGCATCGCGAAGGCGCGATCACCTGGATGGCCGTGACTCGTCAGGATATGGACCGCTGCGGCGCCCTCGATGAAGATTGCGAAGGCCTGGTGAACTACGCCCTGGGCATCGCCGGCGTGGAGGTTGCCGTATTCTTTCGCGAGACCGGAGCGGAACGCGTGCGCGTGAGCATTCGCAGCAAGGGCGCGGTCAATGTGGCGGATATCGCCGAGAAGTACGGCGGCGGTGGTCACGAATGTGCCAGCGGCTTTTCCACCGCCGGCCCGCTCAGCGCGGCCGAGAAACTGGTGCTGGGGGAGTTGCGCGGAAAAATCCCTACACCGAGCTGATGCCATGCAGACAATTTCGACTTTTGTTCAAGTCGCGTCCTTTGCCGGAGCGTTGTTCATCCTGATCGGCTACGCCGGCGAGCAGTTCGGCTGGATGAGCGCCCGCCGTCCCGTCTACAACGTAGTCAACGCCGTGGGATCGGTGATTCTGGGCATCATCGCGCTGCGGCCGTTCCAACTTGGCTTTGTGATCCTGGAATTTGCCTGGGCCGCGATCAGCCTGTACGCGCTGGCCCGCTGCTTCCGGGCGAAGCCGGCGGCATGACCGACCGCACGCGCCTTACCGTCCTGCAGGCCGCTGTAGTGTTCGCTTTTTGCGCCTTCGTGTTCTACTTCGGCCTTGGCGCCTTCGGCCTGGTCGGCGCCGACGAGCCTCGCTACGCACAGATTGCCCGCGAGATGCTCACCCGCCACGATTGGATTCTACCCACTCTTAACGGCTCCCCCTGGCTGGAAAAACCGGTTCTGCTGTACTGGAAGATCATCAACAGCTACGTGATTCTCGGCATTCACGACTGGGCGGCGCGCGTTCCTTCTGCGGTCCATGCCACCGCACTGGTCATGGTGGTGTTCTTCTTTATGCGCCGTTTTCGCCCCGGAAGCGAACTCGACGCGGCTTTAATCACCGCTTCCATGGCCGGCGTGATCGGCTTTGCCCGCGGCGCTTCCACCGACATGCCGCTATCGGCATCGTTGTCGATCGCCCTTCTCTCCTGGTGGGCCTGGCATGAGACCGGCAGGAAGCTCTGGCTGGCAGGGTTTTATGTCTTGCTGGCTGTGGGAGCGCTCACCAAGGGACCGGTGGCTCCGGCGCTGGCCGTATTGATCGTGGCGGCTTACTCCGCGGCTCGGCGCGACAGCAAGATTTTCTTTCGCAGTCTTTGGGCTCCGGGCTTCACGCTTTTTTTTGTCATCACCGCGCCCTGGTACGTGGCCATCGAGATGAAGGCGCCGCAGTTCTTTCGCGTCTTTCTTCTGGAGCACAACCTGGAGCGCTTCGGCACCAACCTCTATCAGCACGCACAGCCCTTCTGGTATTACATTCCGGTGTTTCTCCTGGGGACGCTGCCATGGACTGTATTCACCGTCCCAGCTCTGGTGGATGCCGGCGGCGCGTTCTGGCGGGAGCTGCGCAGCAGCCGCGCGGAGAGCGCGCTGACGGCTCCGACCCCAACAGGGCCCGAAGCCAGCGCGGTCCCGGGCGACCTGACGGTCTTTCTCTTTCTCTGGATCGTAATTCCCATCGTCTTTTTCAGCATCTCACGCTCCAAGCTGCCCGGCTACATTCTGCCCGCGATTCCTCCGGCAGCGGTGCTTACCGCGGACTACCTGCATCGCCGACGGGTGGTCCGGCGCCTGCAATTGGCCCTACATTCCCTTCTCTGCGGCGCCATCATGGCCGGAGCTCTGCTAGCGCCCTGGATTATGTTGCACGCAGCGGTTCCCGGCAAGACCCGGGCCATCGTTGCCGTGTTCAGCGGCCTTATCGCCATTCTGGTACTGGTGGTAGTGCGCCGGGGCGGACTGCCGACGCTGCATTTCGCCACTCTGGTCCCGCTCCTCCTGGGATTGGTGTTCCTGCTGCGTTTTGCAGCCATTCCCGAGAACGATGCTTATCCGATCCACGGCTTGATTTTGGATATCACGCAGTCGGCGCGGCCGGTGGATCTCGAGTTACGCCGCCTCGGCGTGAAGGAAGACACACCCCTTGCCGTCTTCAACGTGAAGCGCGACGTAGCTTACGGGCTGAACTTCTATCGCAACCAGCCGATCACCTATTATGAGAGCGAGCGGCCGCGCGACCTGCCTTCGGGCATCCCTGCACGGGAGCACGTGGTCATCGCCAAGAGAGGAAGCCAGGATGCGGTCAAGGCCGTGGTGGCACCGCGCCAAGTCACGCCTTTAGGCGATTTCCCGCCGCAACACCTGGAGTTCTTTCTGGTGTCTAATCCTAAGTAAGGTTACCGCCGGTGGTTCCTACTCCCTTGATTCTCGGGTAGAATACCGGCTTTGCCGATGATGAAGACGGCGGCTAAACTCTAACCTCGTTTCCGTCTCAGGTCAGAAAGCCGGCTTCGACAGAAAGAGGGAACCCCGCAGTCATCGCAGGGAAGTACACATGGGCCTTCATACCCCAATCGAAACCCATCAGCCACCTCAGCCCTTTGGCGTTGAGGTCCTGGACCTGAGGCATTTCACCTCACAGCATCTGCGGCCGCTGCTGGAGAGCGAGAGCCGTCTGTGGGCGCAGCTGATGTCCTGGGACTACCGTCCATCGGCGGAAATGATCCTGCGTTACATCGATTCCAAAATCCTTCCCGGCTACGCTTTGGTGGAAAACGCCAACATCGGCGGCTACACGTTTTTTGTGTACGAAGGCAGCAAGGGAGTGATCGGCGATCTCTACGCCGACGGCTCCATCCGTCTGCCCGCCATCGCCGGCCAGATGCCTGAAACGGTGGAAGAGCGCCTGGCCACCCATGTGATTGAGACTTTGCAGCGTTCGCCCGGCGTGCAGCGCATCGAGGCCCAGCTTCTGCCCCATGAATCCGGGGCGCTCGCCGGACCGTTTCTTCAGGAAGGCTTCCGGCAGTTCCCCCGCCTGTTCATGGTTTTGGATCTCGCTGCTGGGCTGCCGCAAGCCGCCGAGTATCCTGATATCGACTTTCGCCGCTGGCTGGAGCACGACTTCCAGCCCGTGTCCTCGGTCATCAGCGCCTGCTACCGCGGACATATCGATGCCGAGATCAACGACCAGTACCGCAGCCTCAACGGCTCCCTGCGTTTCCTGAACAATATCGTGCGCTTCCCGGGCTGCGGCATCTTTGACGCGCATTCTTCTTTCGTGGCGGTGCACCGACCCTCGCGCTCCATCGTGGGGCTGCTGCTCTGCTCCCGCGTTCGCGACGACGTGGGCCACGTCACCCAGGTCTGCGTGCTGCCCGGCCATCGCGGCCGCCGGATCGGTGAATCGCTCATCGGGCTCTGCACCCAGGAACTGCGCACCCGCAACTTCACCGCCCTCAGCCTTACCGTCACGGAAGCCAACTTCAAGGCCGTGGGGCTCTATCACCGCCTGGGTTTTACCACGCGTCGGCGGTTCGACGCCTTTGTGTGGGAAGGGTAGCGGCAAGCAAATCGCCATTGGCGTAGTTGCCAGGCCTCCACCCCACCGTAGCTACGCGGCTGCAGCCTTCGACTGGCCACCCTGAAATGCGGCACTGACATTTGGTTGCAGCAGATACCAAATCATCCAGCCCAATAGGGCGAGCCGGACCACGGTCCAGAAGAGAACAAACATGGCGAAGTGGCTGAAGACCCCAACCAATCCGAACAAAGAGCCGAGAACGCCGAGCGCGGCGAACACGATGGCTATGATGCGCGCCCATCCCTTCAGCTTCATCAATCCCCATCCCACCAGGAAGTCGATTGCGGCCACAACCAGGAAGAACACTCCCGCGAACGCGGCTATAGCGCCGAAAATGCCGGCGCCGGCGCCAGCACCCTGGCCGCCCGACTGATTGATCAAGGTGGCCATGAAACCGCCTCCCGCGATTGCCAAAATCCCACCTATGACACAAAGTGCAGCTCCCAGAAAATAGAGAACGGCAATAACCGTAACGCCTGTGGGTCTACCCATATGGCTTGCCTCCTTAAATTTTGTAATTGATGCCGGGTATTGTATCCACATTTTGACGGATTCCAGCGGCCATATTTTTCGTCCCTAACGGCAGCCCCCTGAGTCTTAGGCTTTTAGGAGTAGGCCACGAAGCTGGATAGATTGCCGGAGCGCCCACGTTGCCAATTGAAACCGGTTTTCAATCATCAATTTTGGCAATTATGACAATCCTGGCAATGTGGCACCGGTCGTTGAACCACAGAGAGCACGACAGGGCCAAAAACCGGGCCGCCCGCGATGCTAAACTAGAACTCACATGGCTCAGATACAGCGCAGAAAAAGCATCACGGCGGAGATCGGCAACGTGCGCGTGGGTGGTGAGGCGCCGGTGGTGGTCCAGTCCATGACCAACACCGATACTGCTGACGTCGCCGGCACCGTCGAACAAGTCGCACAACTGGCCCGGGCCGGGTCCGAGCTGGTCCGGGTGACGGTGAACAATGATGCTGCGGCCAAAGCCTTGCCGGCGATCGTCGAAGGCCTGGAGAAGCAGAACGTCCGGGCGCCGATTATCGGCGACTTCCACTACAACGGCCACCTGCTGCTCACCAAGTATCCGGAGTGCGCGCAGGCGCTGGCCAAGTACCGCATCAATCCGGGCAACGTGAGCGTGGGCCGCAAGGACGACAACAACTTCCGCGCTATGATCGAGGTGGCCATCAAGAACCGCAAGCCGGTGCGCATCGGCGTGAACTGGGGATCGCTCGATCAGCAACTTCTGACCCGCATGATGGACGAGAATTCGCGCCTGGCCGAGCCCAAGGAAGCCCGCGACGTAACCATGGAGGCCATGGTAGTCAGCGCGCTTCGCTCGGCCGAGATCGCTGAAGATACCGGACTGCCGCATGACCACATTTTGCTCAGCGCCAAGGTCAGCGGCGTGCAGGACCTGATTGACGTGTACCGCAACCTGGCGGCGCGCTGCGATTATCCCCTGCACCTGGGGCTGACGGAAGCCGGGATGGGCGCACGCGGCATTGTGGGCAGCACGGCCGGCCTGGCGGTGCTGCTGCAGGAAGGGATTGGCGACACCATCCGTGTCTCGCTGACGCCGGCGCCCAACGGCAATCGTGCTGAGGAAGTCACGGTCGCGCAACAGATCTTGCAGTCGCTGGGCATTCGCAGCTTTACGCCACAGGTCACGGCGTGTCCGGGATGCGGCCGCACCACCAGCACCTTCTTTCAGGAGATGGCGGAACAGATTCAGTCATACCTGCGCACCAACATGCCGGTGTGGAAAGAGAAATATCCCGGCGTGGAAGAGCTGAAGCTGGCGGTGATGGGCTGCGTGGTCAACGGGCCCGGCGAATCCAAACACGCCAACATCGGGATCTCACTCCCCGGCACCTTCGAGGAACCGAAAGCGCCGGTTTTTGTTGACGGACGGCTGATGACCACGCTGAAGGGCGACCGGATTGTCGCCGAATTTATCGAGATCCTGGACGAGTACGTGGATTCGCGCTACGGTTCAGGATCGGGGACGGGCACACGCACCGAAGTGCTCGCTGCCACGCGCACGCAAGGTAGCGCGCGCCGGTAAGCCCGGGGGCACGGTCCGGGCCTGATCGCTTACGCGGCCAGTACGCCGTAGCTGACCGCGAGCCAAACTCCGAAACCTACTGCCAGCAGCAACAGCCGCACGGAGAATCGATCAATCACCTTGTTCCACTTCGCGTCCATAAACGCCTCCCAATGATGTAATGAGCCTGCTTTTTGATTGCCAAAACCTTCTGCAACCTTTGACGGTTGCAGTACTCTTTGGTTAACAGTAAATACGCACGCCAGACGATTTGGTTCCCTGTACCGCATTAAAAAAAATTCATCTTAATTCTTGCTACCTCCCGACGGTCTTGAGCGTCTTATTAAGTAATTCATTCTTTTCTCTCTACACCTCTGGTGGGAGCGAAATGGAATTCGGTGCCCAGGCGGAAGAGCGGCGTATTCTTGAAGTTGGTTGCCGGCGCGAACGCCCTCACAAGTTTTTGCCGCCTCCGCGATGGCCCGGTTTCCCTTCGCTCCCCTCGGGGTGCAAATCAGGTTCATTTCTTCAGTTCGTTCTGGCAGTCTTCTGCGTCCATGGAATATGCTCGATTTGAGCAGCTGCTTCTCTAAGCCAGCGGGACGCGAATACGTTTGCGCAAACCCAAGAAACCAGATCGTCGTAACGGGGCGGAGACCGTCCGGCGAAAGACATCCCTGTGGACGCTCGGCGGACTCACCCCACTGGAGCTGGCGCGACGGGTGCTGCGCCGATTTTTCGACGGCGAACTGTTCACGCGCGCCGCAGCGCTTTCCTTCTACTTCATCTTCGCGCTGTTCCCTATGATCGTGGCTCTGCTCGCGGTGGTGGGGCTCTTTGCCCAAGACAATGCGTTCCGCGCCGGCATGGTCGCGCAACTCGGGCGGCTCATGCCGCCTTCGGCGCTGGAGCTGGTGCGCACTACGATCGGCGAGATCAGCCTCCACAGCGGCGGGTGGAAGGTAGGGTTAGGTTTGGCTCTGGCGCTGTGGTCGGCTTCGGGCGGTATGAGTGCCCTCATGGAAGCCCTGGACTATTCGTATCGCGTGCGGGAATCGCGTCCGTTCTTGAAACGCAAAGCGATTGCTCTGGGCTTGACCGTGGCCGTTGTCGCGCTGAGCTCCGTGGACCTGGGCATTGTGCTGTATGGCGACACGTTCGCCGAGTTCGTGGGCCGGCATACGGGACTCAGCCGCGCTATGGTCACGCTCTGGCAGTTGGTGGATTGGCCGATTGCCTTGCTCCTGGTCCTGTTCTCGCTGGCGCTGATCTATTGCGTGGGCCCCGACGTCCGCCCGCGATTGCGGTTGATTACTCCGGGTTCGGTGGTGGGAGGGCTGGTTTGGATCATTGCCTCCTTGCTGTTTCGCGTGTATCTGCATTTCTTCAGCACCTACAGCAAGTCGTACGGGTCACTGGGCGCAGTCATGGTGCTGCTGCTTTGGCTCTACATTACCGGGCTGGCCATTCTGCTGGGCGGGGAAATCAACGCGGAGATCGAGCTGGCGCAATCGGCCGGTTAGGAGACTGGTTGCTTTTCCGGAGCCTGCGTGGCCGGCGCCGGCAGGGGCGCCAGGGGCAACTCGATGATGACTTGGAGGCCGCCAGCGACATTTTCCGCGCGGATGGTTCCGTCGTGCAGCTTGACCGTGCGGTCGGCGATGGACAGGCCCAGGCCTACACCGCCGCTGGAGCGCTCCCGAGCCTCGCTGACGCGGTAGAAAGGTTCAAAGATATGTTCCAACTCCGGTTGCGGAACGCCCGGGCCGTGATCGCGGACGGTCAGCACCGCGGTATCCAACCGCCAGCGTAGCCAGACCTCCACGTTGGTTCCCGGCGCAGTGTAGCGGATGGCGTTGCGAATTACGTTCTCAACGGCGCTGCGCAACAGTTCGGACGAGCCGCGCACGCGGCATTGTTCAAGTTCGATCGCCTTCACGCCCTTGTTCAGCGGCTTAGCCTCAAAATCGGCGTCGTCAATCACCTGCTGAACGAGCTCTTCCAGCACCACCATCTCCGGCGGTACGCGTTCGGCGCCGCTCTCCAAGCGCGTGAGCGTCAGCAATTGGCCCACCAGCTTGTTCACCCGCTCCGCTTCCTGCTCGATGCGGTCCAGTGCGGCGACCGCCTTCTCACTAGTGTTTCTCCGCGCCAGCTCCAGGGCCACGGTCAGGCGAGCCAGCGGCGAGCGCAGCTCATGAGAGATGTCCGCCAGAAGGCGCTTCTGCGCGGCGATCAGGGCGGCGATCTGTTCGGCCATGTGGTCGAAGTCGCGCCC
This sequence comes from Candidatus Angelobacter sp., assembly GCA_036521855.1. Taxonomy (GTDB): domain Bacteria; phylum Acidobacteriota; class Terriglobia; order Terriglobales; family Acidobacteriaceae; genus Angelobacter. The sequence goes on along the minus strand of DATDGY010000131.1, from coordinate 19,863 downwards.
CAGGTCGGCCAGCTCGTCGCGGCGCCCGCCCAGTTCAGGAGCGACCCGCACGTCCAGGTTGCCTTCAGCAAATGCCTTGACCGTGGTCTGAAATTTCTTGATGGGCGAGGTCAAATACAGGGCAAGAAGATAGGCAATCAGCCCGGAAATAATGATGCTGATTGCGGTGCCCAAAGGCGGCAGGTTCCGGGGCACATAAGGCTGACGAAGGCGCACCACAAAGATGTAAGTCTTGCCGCTGGGAGCCACCACGGGACGTCCCCAGGCAAGCCGGCCCAGCGGGGTGACCCGGCCTTCATGCTGCTGGGTGGCTTGTATGTCGCCGGCCACGGCAGCTGCTTCATCGGAGACTGGCTGCGAAGTAAGGGGCTTGCCATTCGCGTCGAAAAGATAAATCTCCGAACCGGCCTCCTTCATGGACCTGGCCATGTACTGCTCAAAGGCTTGAGGTCCTTCGCGGTCGTACACCTGGACGGCGGATTCGGCGTAAAGATTCAAGGCCTCGCCGAAGGCTCCGCGGTTCTTCTCCGGGTTGGGCTCACCTCCGCTGCGCAGCCAGACGGAGAGGTTGAGCGCCCCGATGATCACGGCCGCCATCAACCAGAAGCAGAGAAAGAGCTTAAAAAAGACGCTGTTAAACCTCAAGGCTGCTCCCCGGGAAGGAGGTACACATAGCCGCTGCCGCGTATCGCCTTGATGCGCTCCTGCTCGGTGTCATACGGTCCCAGCTTGCGCCGCAGATTGCTCACATGCACGTCAATACTGCGGTCCATCGGAGACATGGGACGGCCCAGCGCCGCCTGCGTCAGATCTTCGCGGCTGATGATCTTTCCCGGACTGCGCAAGAATGTGTAGAGCAAATCGAATTCAGCTCCGGTCAAGGTGACGGACTTGCCGCTGCAATTCACGCTTCGAGATTCGGGATGCAGTTCCACGTCGGCGAGATGGACGGGATGGGCGGCCGTGTTGGTCCCGCTGGTACGCCGCAAGATGGCGCGCAAACGAGCCACCAGTTCGCGCGGATTGAAGGGCTTGGGCAGGTAGTCGTCCGCGCCCAGTTCCAGTCCCAGGATCCGGTCCAGTTCGCTGCCGCGCGCCGTCAGCATCAACACCGGCACAGAGCTTTTCTGGCGGAGTTGCTTCAAGACATCCAGGCCGCTCATCCCCGGTAGCATCACGTCCAATACCACCACGCCGTAGCGGCTGGAAAGAGCTTTCTCCAGGCCGCTGGGACCGTCGTGTGCGGCGTCAAGGCTGAGCTGCTCGCTCTGCAGATACTCCTCGAGCAGCTTGCTTAGCTCAGTATCGTCATCAATGAGCAGCACGGAAGTCATAGCGTTTCAACAATAAACCCAGCATACACCAAGGCGGGTTAAGAAATGTGAAGGCCCTTTTCCATGGAAATTAACAAGTCATAACATCCACATCACGCGCCCAGGGTTGAAACTAATAGGCAGATGGCCGCCAGCGCTGAATCATCCATCGTTGGCCGGTGATGCTGCCGTTCGAATTTTAAGAGGAGTTCAGGAATGCACAAGAAGTTTTTCATAGTTACTGCGATTGTTCTGGCCGTGGCAGCCGGCCTGAGCGCGGCAGTGACCGAAGCAGTTATCCAGGGCACAGGAAGGCACGGCCGCGATGGCGGCAAGAAACTCCAGCGCATGACGCAGGAGCTCAACCTGACCAACGCTCAGCAGGCCCAGATCAAGACCATCCTGCAAACCGAAAAGACTAAGATTCAGCCGCTCCGTCAGCAGCTTCGCCAGAACCGTCTGGCCCAGACCAGCGCCGTCAGTGGGACGTTCGATGAAACCCAGGTGCGCGCGTTCGCGGCCAAGCAGGCGCAGATCATGACCGATCTTACCGTCGAGAGAGAGCGCACGAAGTCCCAGATCTACGCAGTGCTGACGCCGGACCAGCGCCAGAAGGCGCAGGCCATGCTGCAGGAGCGCCAGCAACGCCGGCAACAGCGCATGCACAAGCATTCTCAACCCGAGGCAAGCACAACGCCCGGATAGCACAATTTTGCTTCAATCCTCCCTCCAGAGGTTGGGCGGCAGCAATGCCGCCCTTTTTTTTGTCCCACGCCGCGCATGCAGACTCCACGAAATTGGTAATTGAGTGAATTGGTAATTGCGTGATTGAAGAGCAAATCGCGCTCGTCTTTCAATTACCCAATTACCAAATTACCCATTTACCCAATCGTGCCGGTTACTTCCTGTTCCTCTGTGACTAAGCAATCTGCGCCCTCTGTGGTTAAATAGACCTTAATGCCGACTGGTTCCGAAATCCGCGAGCAATTCTTGCGCTTCTTCGAGAGCAAGGAGCATAGGCGCGTGCATTCTTCGTCGCTGGTGCCTGCCAACGATCCCACGCTGCTGTTCACCAACGCCGGCATGAACCAGTTTAAAGACCTCTTCCTGGGCAGCGAACGACGCGAGTACAAACGCGCCACCACCGCGCAGAAAGTGGTTCGCGCGGGCGGCAAGCACAATGATCTGGAGAACGTGGGGTTCACCAAACGCCATCACACGTTCTTCGAGATGCTGGGCAATTTCAGCTTTGGCGACTATTTCAAGCGCGAAGCCATTGCCTACGCCTGGGAGCTGGTCACATCCAAAGAATGGTATGGAGTGGCCAAAGACAAGCTCTACGTCACCATTTTCAAAGGCGAAGAAGGCATTCCGCGTGATGACGACGCGGAGAAGTTCTGGCGCGAGGCCGGCATACCCAAAGACCGCATCTTCGAACTGGGCATGAAGGACAACTTCTGGTCCATGGGCGAGACCGGCCCCTGCGGCCCTTGCAGCGAGATTCATTTCGATATGGGCCCGGAAGCATCGGATGACGGCCACACCAAGTGCGAGTTTCCCTGCGATTGCGGCCGGTACGTCGAGTTCTGGAACCTGGTGTTCATGGAATTTGACCGCGATAGCACAGGCACGCTCAACCCGCTGCCCAAGCCCTCGATTGACACCGGGCTGGGGCTGGAGCGCATCGCCGCAATCTTGCAGGGCAAGCTCTCCAATTACGAGACCGACCTGTTCACGCCGCTGATCGCGGCTGCGGCGCGGCTGACCGGCGTGGATCTCAAGAAGGAGCTGGCCATGGAGAGCAAGTCGCGCTCTTCGGCCGCTTCCCTGCGCGTAATTGCCGACCACGCTCGCGCCGTCACCTTTTTGATTGCAGACGGCGTACTGCCCGCGAATGAAGGCCGCGGGTACGTGTTACGCAAGATCCTGCGCCGCGGCATCCGCCACGGACGCCTCCTCGGGGCTACCCAGCCCTTCATGTACGAGATGGTCCCTGCCGTCCGCGACCTGATGAAAGATGCTTACCCGGAGCTGACGGAGGCGGCGGAGCGCGTCGCGAAGGTAGTTCACGAAGAAGAGCGGCGCTTCGCCCATACCCTGGCCCTGGGCCTTGCACGCCTCGATTCCGACCTGCAGGAGCTGCGGCGAAAGATGGCGGATTCACAGCGCATTATTTCGGCGCGCGACTCCATGAGCGACCAAGGCATCACCCAAGCCGAGTTGGCGCAGCACCAGTATCAGGTGGCCAACGGGATGCGCTACCGAGGCGATCACGCCTTCAAGCTTTACGACACTTTCGGCCTGCCGTTTGATTTCATCATGGACGCCTGTCGCGACGCCGGCGTCGCTCTGGACGTCGAAGGCTTCGAACGCTCCATGGAGGCCCAGCGCGACCGCGCGCGCGCGTCCTGGAGAGGCGGCGCCAAGCAAGCCGCTGCGCCTGCGTATCGCGACCTGGACAAGACCGTCTTTGAGGGCTATCGGCAGACCGAATCTAAAGACTGCACCATCCTTTCTGTCGTCAAGATGTTGCCCAGCACACAGGGCGTATCGCCCCAGGCTGTGCAGGGACTTAAGCCCGGCGAGGAAGGTGAAGTGGTGCTCGACCACACTCCTTTCTATGCCGATTCCGGCGGCCAGGTGGGCGATATCGGAGTCTTCGCAGACACCAATCGCACCGCGGTGATTGCTGAAGTTACCGGCTGTTATATGCCGGTTCAGGGCGTGCGCGCCCACAAAGTCAAGGCCCGCCAGCCTTTGCGCGTCGGCATGAAGGTAGATGCCCTGGTCGATACCGGTGTGCGCGTGGCCACCATGCGCAACCATACTGCAACCCATCTGCTCCATGCCGGCTTGCGTGAGGTCCTGGGCAAACACGTGAAGCAGGCCGGCTCGCTGGTGGACCCGAAGCATCTGCGCTTCGATTTCTCGCACTTCGCCGGCGTGGCCGACGAAGAGCTGCAGGACATTGAGGACCTCATCAATAAAGAGGTTCTGCGCAACACCAGGATCGAGACCATCGAGGACGTGCCCATCGACGTGGCCGTCAACGAGTACAAGGCCATGGCCTTGTTCGGCGAGAAATACGGCGACCGCGTGCGCGTGGTCAAGATCGGCGGCTTCTCCACCGAGCTTTGCGGCGGCACCCACACCGCGGCCACCGGTGAGATCGGTCTGATCAAGATTCTGAACGAGGGCAGCGTGTCTTCAGGCGTGCGGCGCGTGGAGGCAGTAACCGGCGAAGGCTCGCTGCTGCACTTCCGCAAAGATCACGAGTTGGAAAGCACGGTAGCCACAATGATTCCTCGCGCCCAACAGGCGGGCTCGCCCGCCGAGGCCCTGCGCACGGAGCTTGAAAAGAAAGATTCCGAGATCAAGAAGCTGCAAAAAGAACTGGAGCAGTTGCGCATGAAATCCGCGGCCTCCAGCGTGGCCTCGATCGATGAAAAAGTCCGCGAGATTCAAGGCATCAAGGTCCTGGTGCACCGTGCCGATAATTTGGAGCGCGGCCAGATGCGCACCCTGGTGGACAACTTCCGCAACAAGCTGGTTTCGGGCGTGGTGGTGCTGGGCTCGGCACAAAACGGAGACGCCAAGGTTGCGTTAATCGTCGGCGTCACCGCCGATCTCACCGGAAAAATCCAGGCCGGCAAGATTATCAAGCCATTGGCAGAAAAAGTTGGCGGCTCCGGCGGCGGCCGTCCTGACATGGCCGAGGCCGGCGGCAAAGATCCCGCCCAGCTCGACGCCGCGCTGTCGGAAGCTTATGCGGCTGTGGAATCGCTGCTGAAGTAACAGATACAACCACAGAGGTCACGGAGGAACACAGAGAAGAGAGCGTTCTCTGTGCCTCTCTGTGTCCTCTGTGGTAGAAGGTTTACCGCGCCGCCTGCGCCGCCCCCGCCCTGGCAAACCTTTCTGTCCAGTTGATTCGCCCGGTCATCTGCATCACTACGAACAGCGTAATGATCGAGCCGATGGTCAGTGCCAGCCCGGTATAGCCCTTGAAAAAGAAGGCGTAGGAAAACAGCACCAGGTACACAAGTTGCGCGAGCCCGCACTCCACCAGCGCAAATCTCGGTCCCGTCACCAGACGCATGTAGCTGATCACCAAGCTCAGCGAAACAATGGCCGATATGAAGAATGCCGCGTGGATGGAGATGTGGTCCACCAGGTAGGCCATCAACAGATGAAACGCGAAGAATGCCGCAGCCAGGAAGAAATAGTTCATGGGGTGAAGGTTCACTCCGCGGATAGTGGTGATGATGAACACCAGGAAGAAGAAAAAGAACAGCGAGACCGGGGCGAAAAAGCTGATGCGTCCGGCCAGCGGGCCGGGCTGGAGTTTCTCGGGCATAACCATGCCGATCTGGTATCCGGAGAGCAGGTCTTTGTAGTTCCAATCGAGCTTCCAGCCGTCGGCGGTCTCATGCTTCTCGCTGGGCGAGAGCGTATTGTCCGGGAAATCAATGTCCTTGAAGTTGGTGGACATGCTGAGCTGGAAGTCGTGCACCTGGGCGATTTCGTTGCTGAATTTGTAATTCCAGCGGTCCATGCCTTGCGAAGCGTAGCCCACTTTGAGATCGGCCGTCTGCCCCGCCGCAAGGCGTTTGCTGGCCTGCACTCCGCTTCCGTCATTTTTGAATGGGACAGGGGTGCCATCCAGAATGAAGACCACCTTGTCATAAACGGCCTGGTCGGTAGCGAAGGGCAAGTGGAAGATCACGTCCTGGTCATGGCTGCCGTCATTGTGAAATGTATATTCGCCGGCAAAATTGACTTTGTAAGTGCTGTACCAGAGCAGTCCTTTCTGGCGATGTTCCAGTTCTAGGGTTACGTTGGCGCGGGTGGAATCCAGCGGCAGAAAGCTCTTCTTGGTGACAGTGACCAGCTTGGTCTTGAGCGTGCCGTTTTCCCAGTTCTTCTCCTCTTCCGTGGCTTCGTACTGGAAAAACGCGCCGGCGGGCTCCTGCGTTTGCGCAGTCCCCCAACTGGAGGACACCTTGGACCTGAGGCTGTCATCCAGACCGTAGGTGCGCTGAAAGATGGTGCCGCCCAGAATCATCCAGGCGACGGTGGTACAGGCAAAAATAAAACTAAGGGCAAAGATACGCTTGAACGTGGACATAGGATTGATCGGGAAATCTTCCGCCGGAGAGGACATCAGTATGGCTTGCGATACAATGCATTGTCAAGTACTTTTTTGTACAAAGCAATAAGGACTCTGGCGCGGAAATGAAGATGCGAAGAAGTTGTTGGCGCTTGCCCAAAGCTTCATACTTCCGGCTTGACGACGATACTGAAACTGGCGCCGTGTCGATCCATTACGGTTTCGGCACAGGAATTTGGACCTCGGGACAAGCTTGACGCAGGTTATCCAAGAGGCTGGGGGAACCGTTCTTCAAATAGACGTCAAAGAACGTATGTACGTAGGCGGTGGTGATCGTGAGCCCACGGCGCGCGTCAGGCCCGCCGTGGAAGAGTTCCAGGAGCCTGATGACATAGTGGCTCTTTAAGAGAATCTGATCGCTGAAACTGAAGTGATTCGTTCTGGGAATCGTCAGGAGCAGTCTCCCGTTCGGGAGGCGGTCGTAAATGGATTGTATCTTGGCAAACACCTCGCGAGTATCCGGAGCGGAGAGATCGCCGTGATCGCTCAAAAGGAAAAAGAAGGGCTGAGTGATACCTTCCCCAACGGCGCCGCCAAAGGGATCGCCATCAATGTCGATTCCCGCTTTGCACCGGGGATCGTCGTGGCAAAACTGCAAGGCTGTCGCGCCGCCAAAGGAGTGCCCGAACATGCCGAGCCGCTGCATGTCCAGCCGTCCCGTGAACTTGCCGGCTGGATCGGCCGCGTTGAGACGGCCCAATTGATCAACCACAAACTGTGTGTCTCCGCTCCATATGAGAAGGAGCTTTTTGATTAGACGATCCTGCTCATCAGCGCTCAGAGTTTCGGGATTGTTTGCGGGCGCTCGTTCAACCACTCGTCCATCCGGGAGCACCACAACGGCGGTTCTGTAAGGCGCATCAAAGCCCACGACCACGTACCCATGACTCGCCAGGTCCTCGGCGAGGGTCGTGAAGTCGGTTGTCAAAGCCCCTCCGCCTGCTCTCATGATGACAACCGGGTAGGAGCGCTGCTCAAGCGAGATGCCGGAATCGGATGAACTATGGCCATGCACCATAGAAGGATCTCGTGTAAGAATTTGGCTCATTAACACCCCCGAGGAACGCGCGAGGGCCGCGCGCCAAGGGGCGGGGAGATACTCTGCCGGCGTAGCGGGTTGTGAGCCGGCGGATGGGTACCAAATCCAAACCAACACTTCCCTCTTTGCTCCTGGAGACGGCGCCAATTCGTCCCTTTGCGCATCGTTGACCCACGCATAGGTCGCACGTCCGACCGCGAAATGGCCCGTGGGCGCCGGGAGCGTGAGATCGGTTGCGTGTTCACGCCGCATCAGAGCCAGCAGCGTCGCCACTAAGATCAGAGCAAGTATGGTCAGCCCCGCGAAACCCTTGATCAAGAACCTCGCGAATCGGCGGAACTTCCGGACAGAGGGTGCGCGATGGCTCGGGCTGCTCACGATATAAAAACTTATCCAAAGTACTTTGTATTGTCAAGTGTGATGCCTGAACAAGGCAGAACGTGATTCGTGGCGGCGACATCGACGATTTGTGCGCGTTTGCCAACAGATCGTGCGTTCCAAAACCGAAGCGCTGTTTCGCGCTCAGCCATATGGAACTGTCTTTCGGCAGGCATTCCCAAGTCTCTCCTGTGTCAATATAGTGTTCGTTCGAGCCCATGACCCAGTCGAAGCCACTCTGGTCTTGCCCGCGCTGCCGGCGGCGTTTTGCCAATCGCAACCAGTCCCATGCCTGCGGGAAGCATGACCTGGAGCACCATTTCTGCGATAAGCCTGCCGAGATCCGCGCTCTCTATGAGCGATTCGCAGCGCTCGTCGCCTCGCTGGGCCCGGTCGTCGTCCTTCCCGAGAAGACCAGGATCGCTTTCCAGGTACGAATGTCTTTCGCCCAGGTAACCCCTCGTCGGCAGTGGCTGGACGCGCACGTAGTCCTGGCGCGGCGCCTTGAGCATCCGCGCTTCCGGCGCATCGATACCATCTCTCCACGCAACCACGTTCATTTCTTCAGGATTACAAGTCCGGATGAGATTGACGATGACGTACGCGCATGGCTCCGGGAAGCATATGCGGTCGGCGAACAGAAACATCGGAAAGGATGATTCATGATCGAGCAAGAGAAACAGATTCGCACCAACGACGGAGTTTCCGACAGCGTCTTCTTCCGCCCCGAAGGCGCCGGCCCTTGGCCGGGCGTACTCTATCTGACCGACATCGGCGGTATTCGTCCTGCTTACCATGAGATGGGCCAACGCCTGGCCGCGAAAGGTTATGCAGTGTTGATGCCCAACGTCTTCTATCGGACCGGCAAGGCGCCCTTGTTCGACTTCAAGCCCGTCACGGGCGAAGAGCGCACCATGAAGCGCTTCGCTGAACTCTCCGGCCCCCTGAGCCCGGACGCGATGGAGCATGATGCCTCCGTCTACGTCGATTCCCTGGCCGCCTACGACGCAGTGGCCGGCGGTCCGATGGGAGTGGTGGGATACTGCTTCACCGGCGCCATGGCCGTGCGGACCGCGGCGGCGCGTCCGCAAAAGATCGCGGCCGCAGCTTCCTTCCACGGCGGCGGCCTCTACACCGACAAACCCACCAGCCCGCACCTGCTACTGCCTCGCGTGAAAGCACGGCTTTATTTCGGACACGCCGTCCAGGACCGCAGCATGCCGCAAGAAGCGATTGAGAAACTGAACGCCGCGCTCGAAGCCTGGGGCGGCAAGTACGAGAGTGAAGTCTATGAGGGCGCCGCGCACGGCTGGACTACGCCAGGCAGCCCGATCTACAATCAGCCCCAAGCCGAAAGGGCTTTCGAGAAGCTGGCAGAGTTGTTCGCGGGAACCTTGGCCTAAGTCTAAACTCGAGTGTGAGCCAGGGGTCCCTAAAGCAACGAGCGGTATGCACGCTTTCAAGCTGCCTCAACCTGGCTCGTTGCTAGAGGGATCTCTCGCTGCGCTCGAGATTTTCAAAGCTTAGTGCAGCGGCAGCCGGCCCCATGCGACGGAAATCAGCACCACCTCAAGCGTTGCCAACAGATAGAAGACCAGCCTTAGTCTCTTTGTGATGATTGGCATACCCAAGGAACGACCTGGGAAGGACTTTTTGCGCGTTTTTTTCTGACGCCCTTGCTGGGCTTGAGACCTGGGGTAAAAGGGTAAGCAGGGTGGAGCAGGCCTTCAGGCCTGCGGTAAGGTAGCTGAACAAAACGGCTTTAGCCGCGGAGGTACCGAATCGAGTGCTTACGACTTAGTTGCCGCCCGCTATCGGATTAGTCAGACAGCACCTCAGCGGCTAAAGCCGGTGCTTTTATTGGGTTTCCCGCAGGCCTGAAGGCCTGCTCCACCCCCTTAGCTGCGGCCAGCCGCTCCATTTTCCACTCTCCCTTGCCCGCCGCTGAACTTTGGCGACAGAAAACGAGACTCCTTGAGACACCGGCGGCGGTGGCACACTAAACATCGGGTCTTGACATGTGACCAAATGGTCACATATCATAAACACCATGGACAATGTGTTCAGAGCTCTCGCCGACCCGACGCGTCGCCGCTTGCTCGACGAGCTGTTCAAGCAAGATGGACAGACGCTGGGCGCGCTTGAGCGCCGCCTCGCGGGTACGATGACGCGCTTCGGCGTGATGAAGCACCTGCGCGTGCTGGAGGAAGCCGGCCTCATCGTGACTAAGCGGCGTGGGCGCGAGAAGCTGCACTTCCTGAACCCTGTCCCGATCCGGCTCGTCCACGACCGGTGGGTGAGCAAGTACGCCGAACCCTGGGCTGCGGCCCTGAGCGAAATCAAACACAAACTGGAGGATAAGACCATGGAGAAAGTGTTCGAAATCTATATCAAGACCACCCCGGAGCGCCTTTGGGAGGCGATCACCAACACCGAGATGAGACGCAAATACACCTTTGGGATGGGCGTCCACTCCGACTGGAAACCCGGATCAGCATACAAGGGCACCGCCGGCTCCGATACCGTTGCCCCGGCCACGACCATCTTGGAGGGCGAGAATCTTGAGGTCGATGCGCCGCGCCGGCTCGTCCAGAGTTTTAGAGCCCTGTGGAGCGACGCTGTCAAGAGCGAAGGGACCTCGCGGGTCACCTGGGAGATCGAGCAGGTTAAAGATTCATGCCGGCTGACCGTTACCCACGACCAGTTGCGTGAAGGCGCCCACAGCGAACTCTACGGCGGCTGGCCGATGATCCTCTCCGGCCTGAAGACGTTGCTCGAAACTGGAGAGACGCTCACTACACCCGGCTCGCTGCGCTTCACGCGAGCATCCTAACGAACCTTGCAGTTGCGCCCGTGTGGAGCAGGCCCTTAGGTCTGCGATAAGGGCAATAGGGTGGAGCACACCTCTTCAGGCATGCTCTACCCCATAGCTTCCGCTGTTAGGCCAGTTCGGCGCTGCTTAGACACATTGCGGAGGCGTGGACCAGGCAAGTATCGGCAACCTCATGGGTATCGCGACGCAAGGACTTAACTTTCAAGAGCGTCTGCGTGGTAAACGCCTTCTTGATCAACGGCTCGAGTTCAGGATCGCGCACGCTGGTGCAAGAAAAGATGCCAACCCGCGAGATCCACTGAGCCGCAAAGCCTCCCGGCCGGCGCACGATCATCGTCATCAACCCGTAGCCCAGCGTCGGACTGACCGACATGGTAATGGGCAGCATCAGCCGGCCGCCCTCGCGCAGACGGTCGAGCCAGAACGCATGAGGATGTGTGACCCCGGCGTTGATGAAAATGGCGTCACAGTCCCCAGGATCGAAATCGGCGCCGTCGCCCGCATGGACCGTCACGTTGGCATAGTCGGATAAATTCTCCCGCGCGCGGGCAGCCAACTCAAGGTCGACCTCACTGGTGACCACGCTGCCGCCGGGGCCAACCACCTCAGCCATGATGGCTGTGTAATACCCCACTCCACAGCCGAGATGGTACACGCGCTCCCCAGCCTTGAGCTCCAGCGCGCCGATCCATCGCGCCAGGGCGCTGGGCTGGCCGTTGTTAAGACTCTTCGCCCGGTCAATGCCAACCAGGACGTTGTGGTAGAGATCGCGCGGGTCATCCACGCTTACGTAAACCGGCTGACCCATCCCGCCGCTGCTGCGCGACTCCGGGGAGCCGATCTGCCACGGTCCGGGGCCCAAGAATTTCTCCCGCGGCACGCGCGCCAGCGCCCCCACCAACGCCGGCGAACTCAACTCGGCGATGAATCGGACTTCGTCGGCATAAAAGCCGCGGCAATCTTCAAGGTTCAACTTATCAAGGTTCAACATAGAAACAAAGTATATGCAAAAAGAAGGACTATGGATTGCAGCCTCAGGATTGAGCCTCGACTCCTAAAGGAAACGAGAACCGCGTAACATGAGGGACCGAGCTCGGCGCAAGACCGGCGCCGTCTAGAGATCAGGTGCCGGGCGCCGGGCTAGAATTGGGATTGCCAATGAACCCTTTTCGAATCGCACTCGCCAACGTCCGCTTCCCGGAGACTCCCGAGGAGTCGATTATGTTGGCCGAACACGCCATCGCGCAAGCCTCCATCGAGCGCGCCGGTGTCATCTGCTTTCCGGAATGTTTTGTTCCCGGCTACCGGCGAGTGGGGAAAAAGATGCCGCCGCCCAACCCTGGGTTCCTCGAACGCGCCTGGTCTGCGATTGCAGCGGCCGCGGCGAAGGCAGGCCTCGCGGTTGTGCTCGGCACCGAACGCGTCGTTGATAACGTTGATGGCGCCCTGTTAGCCGCCGCACTGGTGATCCATCGGGACGGAACGATCGCCGGTTTCCAGGACAAAGTCCAACTCGATCCCTCCGAGGACGCCAGCTATTCTCCCGGTTCGGGGAGGCAGGTCTTCCAAACCGGAAGCGCTCAAATTTGGCGTTGCGATCTGCCATGAGGGTTGGCGGTATCCGGAGACGGTCCGCTGGGCCGTCCAACACGGCGCACACATTGTTTTCCACCCTCATTTCCACGAGGCCGAGCCCGGCGGTTACCGGCCCTCGACTTTCGCCGATCCTGCAAACTCATTCCATGAGAAAGCCGTCTTGTGCCGCGCCGCCGAGAACACCTGCTATTTCGCCACGGTAAACTATGCGAGCGCCGGTTCGCCGACTACGTCGGCGGTGGTGCGGCTCGATGGGACGCTGCTCAGCTATCAGCCATACGGGAAGGAAGGGCTGCTCGTCGCGGATATAGATATCGCTGCAGCCACGGGCCTTTTGGCGGCGCGCTACAAATCTATCTCGCGTTACAAATCTATCTAAGGGTGGCGCAGGCCTTCAGGCCGCTTACTCCGCGACCATGTCCGCTGGACCGCGGGTCTGGGCAATGAAGACACTCCTTTCCCGCTCTTTCGCAAAAACCAAAGGCGAGAAGGAGTCGGCCTCGACCCTTACTGGTGCAGCGGTATTGCGCAACCGAAGGGGACGGCCCACCCTCGAGCGTGGTGATCCCGGTGACGTGCCACCGGCCCTATTTCATTTGTGGATTGTGCTTGCACCCGCTGTGCTCGGTGAGGGCGCCGGCGGGTCTGCCTGCGGCTCGGTCGTAACCGTCACGATCTTGTAGTCCGCTGGAATTTCGAAGAGCGCAGCGTCGGGCTCGCTGCGGTCAACCTGGCGAATCTCCCTGGTGGTCTCGCTGCTGCGCGGATCCGTACTTTTGTAGCTGAAAAGGACCACGATCTTCAGGTCGGGCGAAACCCACGTCTCCTCGATATCCACAACATCCGGACCGCTCCGGTCGTCGGACGGCACCACCTCGGTGGTCCGTGTGCCTACGGCGTAGGTCCCGTGGATCGTTTGTCCAGGAAGGCTTTCCGTCTTACTGCTCACTACGTTGGGGTTGGGCCCATGGGTCGGAATCGGTCCGGTGCCGGGGAAGGTCATCACCCGAGCCATCTTTACTCCGGGAAAGAGCTGAATGAACTGGCGGCGCGACGGGTCAAATAGATCCACCATGAGCGGCGGGTCACCAGCACGGCTGCCACAGGAATTCTCCGGTGCGAACGTCTCGATGCGCGTTCTCCCCTGAGAGTCGCGCGCCTCAAACTCTCGGGTTTCTTGCCGAACGCGGGTGCCGTCAGCCACGGCCAGCATGCCTGTTCGAACGACTTGCGCCTTATAGGGCAGATTGGGAACCTGCGGCCAGAGATAGCCTTGGCAGAAAACGCGCGTCGAGCATGCGGCCAAGGAGATGGCTGCAGCCACGAGGACGAGGCGAGCGGAACAGCGAAGCATAAGCGCCATGCTCTCTCCTCATGATTCTACGCCCAAGCTGGGCGAAGGCTTGAGGCATCGTCGGACAACCTCGCGCAACTCAGGTGAATCGCAGGAAAGGATTCCGGTCTTGTCGCGGTCCCAACCAGCCTTAGCGCATCCGGCAAAAACTGGTCGCGGCATGCTATTGGGGTGTTTATGAAGGCCATCTCAGTCCTGTGCATCGCTGCGGCATTCATGTGCTGTGCAGTCGCCATCAACCAGTACGACTCCTACAAGAGCCGGCACAGTCACCCACAAGCTGTACCCACCGCCTCTCAGCCTCAGCCGAGTCCACTCTCGGCGCCTCAGCACAGTCCCTCAGTAGAAAGTTTGATCGGCAAGCCGGCCCCGGATTTCAATCTGGTATCGTTCGACGGCTCGAAAACGGTCAAGCTGTCGGATTACAAAGGCAGGCCTGTGATCGTGACGTTTTGGGCCACCTACTGTGGCTGGTGCCGAGACGAAGCTCCCTGGTTCTCCGAAGTGCAGTCCAAGTATGCCAATGCGAGGTTACAGATACTCAGCGTTGTTCCATTGACGGATAGTCGCCGGGAAGAGGTAGCCCACGCCTTGAAGACGTGGGGAATAAAATACCCAGTTCTCATCAGCGATCAAAGCGCGGAAACTGCCTATTATGTGAACTGGTTTCCGACCACGATCTATATTGATCCTAAGGGGATGGTCATAAAAGCAGAGGACGTAGGTGTCAAGGGCCTGGAGAAGCTAGACGAAAATGTCCAGGAACTATTGAGGTAAGCGCAGGCATGAGCGCCCCTGCATTGCCGGCCTTCAAGGATGGAGCAGGCCTTCAGGCCTGCGGTAATGTAGATGAAGAGATCGGCTTCAGCCGCCGAGGTAACCTATCGGGATAGTCCAACGCAGCTCAGCACGTCAGTGGCTAAAGTCGGCGTGTTATAGCAACTGGCCGCAGGCCTGAAGGCCTGCTCCACCCCGTGGGATCAAGGGGTATGGCCCGGGGTAAAAGGCCTGAGGGCCTGCTCCAGCCCGTGGGATTGGCTTTTCTCGATCGACTGCGGTTGCCTTTATGCTCATCGGATTTTCGCCTTCCAGAATTGTCGGGCATAGATTGCCAGGTTAAAGACACACACGGCCACACCTGCAATCGCGAGTACCTTGCCCGAAATGTTGGGGTAGACAAGGGCATCAAGGTAATGCAGCAGGAATCCACCCTGATAAGGCTGCACTCCGGCCTGGCTTTCGAGCCAGTCTTCCAGGATTGTCAAGGGGCATGGCCAAGGAGCAACCTCGGTAAAGATGCCCCAGCCCAAAGAAGCAATGTGCAGCCAGCGCAGCACCGGGCGCGATCTCGTAAAGAACGCCCCAAACACCACCCACAGAATAAAAAGCGCATGCAGAAGGAGAACGCCCGTCGCGAGTCCACGGTAGACATCACGGCCGAGAATGATCGCGAGCATTCGGCCTCCTTGGAGTTCCTAGTATGCCCGTAATCTTCAGATCCGATAGCGCGGACGGGAAAGCAAACGCGATCGAGTCGACTCAGTGATACTGGATGTGAACGCTTCTAACGTTTTGTGCGAAGTGTCGATCGATAAACCCAAGAATCGCCTGCAGCAACTGCCACTCAGTTCCGTCCTTCTTCGAGTGGACTTCGATCATCACCACTTCGCCCATGCAGCGCACAATCCTGATCCAGCCGCTGTAACTGCTGTGACTCCACTTGGCTTTGTTTCTTTCTTTGGCGGCAGCTCGCCGAAAGGTTCCCTTGTGCTTGTGCGCCAATTCGATTTCTTTGGCGACCATGGCTCCGTAGAGTCGAAACTCATTTTCGGGAATGATTTGGACCCGTCGCATAGCTCCCTCTCATTACAACGAACAATGTGGCCGGGTAGAAGGGGCAATTGTACTTCATTGCGAAGACCGGGTGCCCCAGGCTTCTCTCTCTAATCTCTCCCGACACAAAGGGTGCCCTCGAGTGTCGCGAGGGACAGATGGGGCACCCGGCTAATCGTGCGGGTTAGAAAGGGCGGGCCACCGCCCGTGGGATTTAATGGCCTGCGAACAACGCAATGGGAACCGCATTCCCCTCGGCGATGCACCCTGCATTATTGGGATGTAAATGGTCTCCGCTATCGTAACCAGGGAGCAGTTGCGTGGGGTGGCTCGGGTCCCGCAAAACCAAGTCGAAGTCGACCACAGCATCGAATTCAGCGCCGCTCAGTATCCACGTGTTGACCTTTTGCCGCACCATTTCTTTCTCGGGGGTATAAAAGGTGATCGGGGGATCACCGAGGAACGCGTTCTCGAACGGTGGGTTCGTGGTCCCAATGACGCGAATTCCCTTCTGATGGGCACGCGCTATGAGCTGACGATAGCCGGATATCACGCTCTCGGCACTCACCTGTTCGGTGAGAGGTGTCAACGAGCCCGGGAAGGCGATGTCATTGATGCCGAGACCCACGATGACGTACTTGACGCCTGCTTGAGCAAGCACGTCACGTTCGAAACGCGCCAGGCCCGCTTGCCCGAGACCGGCTCCAAAGGGACTGCCAGCCTGTTGCGGGCTGTCTTTCAACAGGCGATTGCCGATGATGCCTTGATTCAGGACGCCCACCTCCGCCTTCCGGGCAGCGTCTTTCTGTAACCGCTCGGCGAGTACGTCGGGCCAGCGCCGGTTAGTATCCAATGTGGTGCCGTCTCCGTCAGTGAGCGAGGAGCCAAAGGCTACGATGGCGGCTCCGCCTGGCGAAGCCACGACATCTACCCCGGTTAGAAATGGCCAGGAGCGGATCGTCTTGGCGACTGGGAATTTCACCTCCGCAGTGGAGTCCCCGGTTTCGGGCGAGACGTAGCTTGTCTGCTTGGCCAGAATGTGTGAGGTCGTCGCCTCCGTGCTCTTGGGAAGAAAGAGGCTGATGGCGAGATCCGACAACGCAGGCACCTCCAGCTCCACTGGATCGCTCACCACCATCGATCGTGCCGGGACTGTAATGGACGAGTGTCCGTGAAACCTCAGAGCTCGGTCGGAGGTGGGATCGATGTCCGCCGCGGCAGTCCGGCGGGCAACGTGTGCCCCGCCGATAAGCAAGGGATGGTCACCATAGGTATTCGATATCTTGATCCTGACTCTCGTTCCGCCGGCGCTGGTATGCACAATGAGACGTAGGCTTTGGTTGCGGAAGGTCTGGAGAGTCCCAGGCAGGAACGGCTGTGGGGATGCCGCCCAGGTTCCGATCCAGTGTTGGCCGTCCCGATTGACTTGGGCGCTCGATACAATCGCTGGATTCGTCGAACCCACAATCGCGGGCTCCGAGACAAGCGAACTAGACTGACAGGCAAACGAACACAGCGAGAGGAGTAAGAACAAGCTCAACGCGGTGCTCCGTAACAAAATCGTGCGCCTCGAAGAGCGGGCAATCGATGGGTAGGTACGCATTCGAGCCATAAGTCTTTGACGACCGAGAAACGTTGAGGTTACCGATCCGACGCACTACGAAACTGCTTCAATGATGGCAGATTTTGAATATCTCCGCGGACTAGAGGGTGGAGCAGGCCTTCAGGCCTGCGGCAAGCTGCTGTATGATGCCGGCTTCAGCCCCTGAGGTGCCGCTTGACCATTCCGCGCAAAGGAGCAACCAGTGAGTAAGGCAGCGCCGGTCTGCGTGCGCGGCTATTTCTCTTCTTCGAGCTCTGCGTTTACGTTTGCAGCTCCGCCCGAAACCGTGAGCTTCCGCTCCCAGGCTTTGTAGCCTTTCTTGCTGATTCGAACCGTGTGTTCTCCCGGGGGCAGGGTCACGGACGACGGTGTGTTGCCGACAAATTTGCCATCCACTTCTACATCCGCAGATCCCGGGATCGATGAGACGTTAACGGCTGTCAGGGCGCCCGCACTACTCGCAGGCGTTAGGGCCGCCTGAGCTTGTTCGCCCTCCATGAACTTCGCCTTGGCTAGAGGGATATTTCCCATGACGTAGGCCGTGATTTCTGTCCCCTTGGGGATGTTGATTTCCTTCCCATGCATAAAGAGAAACAGAGGAGCTGCCGGGAAAAACACAATGCTGGTAGCAACCATGGCTCCGGTCATCGCGCCGACGTGGCCGCCACCCTTGTCTTCCCGTGACGCCCGCAGGGGAACTTTCTCGCCGTCCTTGAGGCGGACTGAATCTATGTTGACGTTGAGTTTGCCTCCGCGGCCCATGCGCCTTTTCGGCTGCGCTTCCGTGATCGTGGCCCAAGCGACTCCGCCGCGCGGAATGACCACCGTCCCTTCCACCGTCAAGTCTTCAACTACTTCAAAGTCAACGGTGTCACCCTTCTTGTCTGACTCCGACGATAGATTGCGTGTCAGGCGAAGCTTCACCGGCGTGCCATCCTCCAGCCCAAAGCCGTTGAGCGCCGGAGCCAGCTTGCTCACCGCTCCACCGGGAGCAGGCGAGGCTTGTGGTTGGGGTGATGCCGTGGTCCCCGCCGGAGCGGCCTGAACCTGCTGTTCGCCCGACGGTTGCGGCGAAGGCTGTGCTTGCGGCGGAGGGGTAGCTTGCGGTGGTGGTTCATTCTGAACAGCAAAGGCTGGAATGGCCAAGAGCAAACTAAGTTGTGCGGCGCGCAGAACCCTTCTCATGGTAGTAGTACCTCGAGACTGTGAGACTTGGTGGTCGGACTCTACCAGAGCCCTGGTTTGATGGCAACAAGATATGAACGGAGACGTCCGGGTGACTAGAGGGTGGAGCAGGCCTTCAGGCCTGCGGCAAGCTGCTGTACAATGCCGGCTTTAGCCGCTGAGGCGCCGCTTGATTACATTTGTAGGACTTACTGTCCTCTCGGCTCGGTCAGCAGACCCAACTCACTCACGCCGGCGGAGCGGACGTTGTCCACAACGCCCACTACGGCTCCGTAGCGACAGCGGGCATCGGCCTTCACGAACACCGGTCGATCGGCTTGACCGGCGACGCGATCCCGAATTCGCTCGGCGAGTTCTGCCGGGCGGACCTCTTGGTAACCCAAGAATACCTGTCCATCTTTGTTAATCGCCACCAGCAGGGCATCATCTTTGTCCGCGTCGGGCATCTGCAGCGGGTTGATCGTTCTCGCCAACTGAACGCTCGGGCCAGGCGTCAGCAACGGCGTGATTACCATGAAGATGATCAGCAGCACCAACATCACGTCGACCATCGGGGTAACGTTGATCGCGGAATTGACCTTGCCGCCCTCATTCCGAATCGCGATAGCCATGCACTCCCCCTCCTGAAGTTGAGGCGAGTTCCCTGTCTGGAAACTAGACACCGGCTATCGCTCCAGGGTTCCGGGGCGTCCGTGCGCCGTCTTCATTCAAGACTAGGAGGTCTCACGGACCAGAGGGTGGAGCAGGCCTTTAGGCGCTTTTTTAAAGATTAGAAGATCTCAGGGGCTAGGAGGCTGCTGAAAAACTGCCGTATTTTCGGTTCATCAGTTCTCTGCAACCCTCTTTTCAATGGCGGTGAGGGTTTCTGTTCTCCGATTCGGCTCACCGCAGCGAAATCGAAACCGGAGCCAGGCTGGCAACCTAGCCTGGTTGCGGTATTAAACGTCGCATGCGCACTAAGTTGTAGGCCGCAGCCGTGAAGACGAACATCCAGCCCACCCGGTCCTGGCCACGATATTTGGTCTGCCGCATCAGTCCAATGGTCTTCATCCAGCCGAAGACCTCCTCGATGCGTTTGCGTACCTTCTGGCTCTGCGCGTAACCGACATGTCGTGTGGTGCGGCCATCAATCGCGCTGGGATGTTGTTTGGTGATCTGCGCCACATGCGGCGTGGCCCCCGCTGCTCGCCAGTCCCGCGCCACATCTTTGGTGTCATATCCTTTATCCGCACCCACTGTGATGCGCCGTTTTCCCCCCTGCGTGCGTTCCTCAATCATCTCCAGCGCTGCTTCTCGTTCGCCATAACCGTTGGCTTGGGTCAGACGAACCTCGCCTACCAGTCCTTCGCGGTTGTCCATCAGCACATGCCCTAGAAAGGCTAGCTTGGATTCCGCTCCGTCGGCTTTGCGATATAACCGCGACTCCGGATCGGTGGTCGACTCGTGAGTCTGATTGCCGCGCTTCTGGCCACGAAAATCCGGCATCTCGTTCCCCGACCCGCTCCCGCTGCGGTCGCCGGACTTGGGCTTGAAACTCTTCTGTCCGGCCCAGGCCTGTA
>DATDGY010000130.1:0-5828 GCA_036521855.1 Candidatus Angelobacter sp. | reverse complement strand
GATCCACTCCGGCTGAGTGAAGCGCTGGCGGTCGAAGCCGAACGTCATGGTGGGAGTAAGCACTTCAACGCTGGAACCGAGCGAGAATATCGACTTAAACCCGATTCCCCGGAACCCGATCGTGAGGAGCCGGCGTTTGTTCGAAACTTCGGCGCTTTGTAAAAGTGACCCACGTCTGCTTTCCAAAACTGACCAGGTGGTCTGTTGCTTCTTGTCGAAAGATGCAGGCTAACTTCTACGCGGTCGGTCCCCGCCTACTGGAGAGAGATGACCAGATGGGATGAGCGCCGCAAAGTGCGATACCCGCCGTCAGGACTCCAGCCATTACAAACGGCGGTCGAGCGGCGCGGTCCAGGGAGTCCGCGTACCAGAGGGCGGCCGCACCAGCCGCAAAGAAAAACGGCGTAAACCACGCGGCCAAGACGGCGAGTCTCCGGGGCCACTTCATCATCCAGGCGTTCGAAACGCCTCCGATGAAAGCCATCACCAGAGCGGCGAATGGAATACGCACCAGTATCTCGGATGCCGCCTCCAATGAATTTCTCACGAGGAACGCGCCGGCATCACCCGTGCCACTGGCAGCAATGGGTTCGTGAAGCCACAATTCAGCATGCGCTTCAAAGGCGAGATTTAATGTTAAAGCGAAATTGAGCAAAATCACTACCCCCAGCGAGCCGCACCATAGTCCCGCGATTACGGCCAACTTGGCAGATCGCGTGCGTTGCCATGCCGCCGAGCCGGCCGCACCGAGCAGACCTAGCATTAGCAGCATCGAGCCGGCTCCGCGAACAAGCTGTGCAGCTCTTGTTTCGCGCAGCGCGAACCACTCGATCGCATGGCTTGCGATGAGAATGACGCCCAATATGACCCCGCTTTGTGCTCCCGCAGCGAGCGCCTCCCTCTGCTCCGGACGTCGCTCGCGCCACACCCATATCGAAAAGGCACCATAGCCCGACAATAACGCGAGGTCTATAGTAAACAGCCCTCCTCCGAGACTCGAAGGATGACGGCCCACGCTTACGATCATGAGCAAAAACACGAGCAACGATCCAAGGACCGCCGGTCCGCCGAGCGTTCGGTCTTTCATAAAGGAAACGATGATTGCCAACAGCGCTTGACGCCAAAACCAGACCGCCGAGCGTCCTTGCCGATACTGTTCAATGAGGTCACCGGCGAGCGCATCCCCGTGGGGCCCTGAAACGAGCTTTCCTAACAACTTCGTCGCCAAGATAAGCGAATGTGAGGTTTTCACCGTGTTCCTCCTTGCAGCGCAGGAATACCCTTCCACAGCTTGACCAGCGCGCCTCTCGTGTGGCGAACCTGGCGCAGGCCGTTATCGGTGATGCGGAAGTAGCGCTTGGCCCGCCCGCCACGCTCCGGCGTCGGTTCACCGACTTCTGACAACACAAAGCCCTTTGCCTCCAGACGCTCCAGCGCGGCGTATACGCTGCCCACCAGCACTTCACGATTCGTGCTCTCCTCAATGATTTTGGAAATAGGAACTCCATAAGCCGCATCGCCCAAACGGATTAGGGCGAGCATGACCATTAGCTCAAAGTTTCCAAGGACTTCTCGTGACATATGCTCAACTATAAAGAATAAATAGGCTAATTGCAAGCCCGAAGTATATCGCGGCGTAAGCGTTTCGCACGCCGACCGCGGATGCGGCGTTGTCTGCTGAAAGGCTGCGAGCAGCGCTTTCACCCCCGGCAGGCACGCCAACGGTATTGCAGCGAGGGCTGCCGGGAGGCGGCGCGGAAATGGTCGCGGTGGAAGGCACAGCAGCGGTACCGGGAGACGATGTCCGGCAAGAAGAAACGGAACGGGCAAAGCCGGCGTTACCGGGAGCGCGTCAAAAGTCTCAAACCACCAGAGCTAGAGACAGTTAACGATCCCGCGAGGGTAATCACTACAAAACATTTTTTTCGATCATTCCTGCGACCGGCCGGGCTGCTACGAGAGATTCGTGTGCGAGCGGCGAAGTCCCTTGCAGCGCTTCTGTTCGCACGCTTGCCGGCGCGCACTGGAGCGCCTCCAGGACCGGGAACGGCGTTGGAAACAGGCACGCGATTTAATCCGGGGATATTGATCCGTCGGCGGCTCTGGCCTTACATTCAGCCTGTCTGATGCAACTGGAGTTTCACCAGCTCGACCGGTGCTGGGAGCACCTGCGAGTGCGGCATCCGGCGCGGCAGCGGCGACTGTTAGCGTCGCTGGCCGACAGTGGGCAGCAAACGCCCATTGTGGTGGTGGCAGCCGAAGGCTCCCCGGACCGCTACGTGGTCATCGACGGCTATAAGCGGATCGCGGCGCTGGAGCAAATGGGCCGGGACACGGTGGAAGCGGTGGCGTGGCCGATGAGAGAGGCCGCGGCGGTGCTGCTAGACCGCTCGCTGCGCTTGAGCGAACACGAGACCGCGCTGGAGGTGGGCTGGCTGCTGGCCGAGTTGGAGCAGCGCTTCGGCTACGGGCTCGATGAGTTGGCGCGCCGGTTCGATCGCAGCGTGAGTTGGGTATCGCGACGGCTGGCGCTGGTGGAGGTTCTGCCGGAAGCCATTCAGCAGCAGGTGCGCGAGGGCAAGATCCTGGCGCAGGTGGCCTTGAAGTTTCTGGTGCCAGTGGCGCGCCAAAGCCTGCAGGATTGTCAGCGGATGGCGGCGGTCTTTGCCCAGCATCACTGCGATACGCGTGAAGCCGGCCAACTGTACGCCGCCTGGCGCAAAGGTTCGCCCGCGATGCGCAAACGCATTCTGGATGCTCCCGACCTGTTTTTCAAAGCGCAGCGACAGGCGCAGGAGAAAGCTCCAGCCGGGACCGGCGCCGAACTGTTACGCGATCTGGAAATGGTGGCGGCGATTGTGAACCGCGCGCAACGGCGGCTGGCCGGCGCGGCGGCGACCGATCTGGATCGCCAGCAATGCGAAGCCGCGCGGCACCAGATCGATCGCATTGAAAAGCAACTCCAGCGCATAGACGAAGAGATCTTACCGGAGAAGATACCGCATGTTGAGCCAAGCGCAACGCACCACGATTCTGGAACTACAGACGCAGGGAGTGAGCAAACGGGAGATCGCGCGGATGCTGGGAGTCTCCCGCGTGGCGGTACGCAAAGTCCTACGGTCGAACTCCACCACCGTGCCGGAGTTGCAGCGTCCGGAGAAAGCCGAACCTCACCGGCAACAGATCCTGGAGCTTTTCGACCAGTGCAAGGGGAATCTTGTTCGAGTCCATGAGGAGTTGAGGGCCGCCGGCGCGGAGTTGTCGTATGCCGCGTTAACAGCGTTCTGCCGGCGGCACGGAATCGGCTACGCGCCGCCAACGCCAGCGGGCCAGTACGATTTTGCGCCCGGCGAGGAGATGCAGCATGACACGTCTCCCCACGAGCTCGAACTGGGCGGCAAGAAACGCAGGGTACAGACCGCCTCCGCGGTGCTGTGCTATTCGCGGATACTGTTCTTCCAGTGCTACCCCACCTTCCGGCGTTTCGACTGCAAGGTGTTTCTTACCGATGCGCTGCGTTACATGGGTGGCGCCACAGCCCGCGTGATGATCGATAACACGCACGTGGTAGTGCTGCGCGGCAGCGGACGCGACATGGTGCCGGTGCCGGAGATGACCGCCTTTGGGGAGCGTTTCGGCTTTCAGTTCGTGGCGCACGCGATTGGGAATACCAACCGTTCGGCGCGGGTGGAGAGACCGTTCTGGTTCATCGAGACCAACTTTCTGGCCGGGCGCACCTTCAGCAGTTGGGAGGATCTGAATCAGCGGGCGCGGGAGTGGTGCGATAAGGTCAACGCGACATACAAGAAACATATCCGCGCGGTTCCGCGTGAGCTGTTCGCAGTCGAGCGATTGCATCTGAAACCGCTGCCGGCATGGATTCCGGAAGTCTACCGGCTGCAGCAGCGGCTGGTCGATATCGAAGGGTATGTCGCGCTAAACAGCAACCGCTACTCAGTCCCGGTGGACTGGATCGGCCGCCGCGTGGAAGTGCGCGAGACCAAGGACAAGATCGAGATTCAACTCGACGCCCGCCGGCTGGTCACGCACCGGCGCATCGCCGAAGCCGAGCACCAGCGAGTCCTGCTCGTCGAGCACCGGCCGCCGCGCGGCCAGAGAGACGCGCGTCCCGATCCGCATCCCGAAGAGATGGCCATCGTCGCGGCCGCGCCCGAGTTGGCCGACTATGTGGTGGGGTTGAAACAACGGAGCCGCAAGGTGGTCACGCTTGCCCTGCGGCAACTGTTGCGCCTGGTGCGGGAGTATCCACGGGAACCGCTGCTCGGCGCCGTGCGCGAGGCCGGCCGGTATGGTCTTTACGATCTGGACCGGCTGGAACGGATGATCCTGCGCCGCGTGACGCGCGAATATTTTCTGCTCGATGGGGGATCGGACGATGACTGAAGATCTGGAACAACTGCTGAAGAATCTCAAGCTGCGGCGCATCCTGGAGATCTATGACGAACAGTTGCGCGCCGCTGACAAGGACGACATCAGCTACTCGGACTTCATCACGCGCCTGGTGCGCGCGCAGTGGCAGGCCAAGCAGGAGGGCGCGCTGGAATGGCGCATCCGGCGCGCCAATCTGCCCGAGCGCTGGACCCTGGAGACGTTTCCCTTCGCCCGCCAACCAGGCGTGAACCGCAAACAGATTCGCGGTTTTGCGGAGCTGGAGTTCATCACCAAGGCGGAGAATATCGTGCTGGTCGGGGAAACCGGAAGAGGCAAGACCGGATTGGCTTGTGGTCTGGTGCTGAAGGCGCTGGAGAATGGTTACCGCTGTCAGTTCATCAAGGCCCAGGACTTGTTCGACGAGATGTACGCCTCGCTGGCAGATCGTTCCACGCGGCAGTTGCTCAAGCGCCTGGCGCGGCTGGACGTCCTTCTGATCGACGAGCTTGGATATTTAAATCTGAAACCCGAGCAGTCGAACATCTTCTTCAAGCTGATGGAAGAGCGCTACCGCCAGCATTCCACCATCATCACTACGAATCTCGTATATGACGAGTGGCCGAACTTTTTAGGCAGCCGGCCGATGGTGGAGGCGCTGCTAAGTCGTCTGCGACACTACTGCCACACGGTAACGATCGACGGCCCGTCGCTACGCGATCTGCAAGGTTGAGCGCATCCTCATGGACGGCGGCCGCAGCCAGGAAGAATATATTCGCGGGGCTCTGGAAGCGTATCGCAAAACGCCGGGTACGATGGGGACTGTCCGCCGTCCGGACCGAAAGCTGGCCGCGCAACTCTATCAACGCGGCATCTCCGTGAGCGTGATCGAAAACGCGTTGGTCCTGGCGGCGATGCGCCGCCTGATGCGGCCCGCCGATGCCCCGCCGTTGGGCGCGATTCGCTCACTGGCTTATTTCCTGCCGGTCATCGAGGAAGTGCTGGATCTGCGCGTCAGCCCGAACTACTTCCAGTATCTCCGTCACAAGCTCGAACGCATCGTGCCAACACGGTAGGCTCCGCCTTTCGGAACGACACGATGCCGCACCTTGGGCGCGGATGATGGAAACCACCCCGCACGCCTGCGGCGTGGATGATATCGCTTGTCCCTCCACTCCCGCCAAACCAAACCACGCCTTCGGCGTGGATGACGGCCCCTGATCTCGTTCCCGTTTCCAGTCCCGCTCTCAAGGTGGGTCATTTCAGCCGAACGCTACTGGGTCACTCTTGCCAAGCGCCCAAGTCGCGATACGCAAGGCATCGGCGGGACACGCCGGTCGAATGATCATTTTGGGGTATTCTAACGCGTCAGCAAACGCACAGCGAATACGTTGTGCGCGTTGGGGGGGCAGGTTCTGCCCATCGGCGGAAAGGTGTGC
>DATDGY010000129.1:0-12391 GCA_036521855.1 Candidatus Angelobacter sp. | reverse complement strand
TTCGTGATGAAAGGCGGAAAAGTTTACCGGAACGACGCGCCAGCCGGTCCCCGGTGAACTCTTGGGCCGTGCTGACTTTCGGCCCCGGCCTAAGCTGTCAGTTATCCGCCCGGTCTATACCATCCGGGGATACCCATCCCCTCCCCTCTCGATTAGGATTCTAAATGGGTTAAGTACACTCATTCCCACTCGTCCCCACTTTTATGTGTTGATAACAAAAGAGTTATCGGTTTGAGCCCCACTTCATCTCCACTCGACTTATCTTCTTTAGATGCTTCAGCTTACGGGCAACAAAACGTGTCATCCCCACTAATCCCCACTTGGCAGTGTGGCAAGCAAAAGAACTGTTCACATTTTGTGTCCCGCTTTTACCCCAGTTCTTGGCAGTCTGCTCTTAAAGTCCGGTTGATTGGAAAACGGCTGGGAAACAGGCGTCCCCAAAGAGCAACGCACGCTTCGGTTCCACGGCCGGTTCGGCGCCTGGCAATTTGGCCTTCTGCGTTTCCTCCCGGCGACATACCGTGGTCCCCGATGTGGCTGGGGCGGGTATGTCGGTGCGTCCCTCGGTTTGCTTGCGGGCAGAGGGGCGTCGAGTCCGGAGGATTCGTCCGTAAAGGCAGTTCGCCATTTGCTTAGCCGTTGGCCTCATGTCGTTCGGTTGGAGCAGAGGCTGACTGGTGGACGCTGAATACATCATGTTGTCAAAGAGCCTGCCGCAGGCCGGGTTCGGCCCGCGGGAGGAACCCGCCGTTCAGAGCGAATTCCATCAATAGTATACAATATCTTTTTGTTAATATCAACAGTATCGTTATGAACAAGTGGAGTGTCAGAGACCGAGGAACAGATTGTACAAAGCGGGCATCTGGGCACCGCGTCCCTTACACAAAACAAGTATCAGGGCACGGCTTCAGCCGGGCCGTTCAGAGCCCTTAAATGATTGCGCTTTAGCGCCTGCTAAATTGAACGGTATTTGCGATTCGTTTGTCTGTCAAAACAAACAGGGCAGCTTGGCGGATACTGAGGACTATGTTCACTGTTCTGCGTTTCCGCAAAAAAGAAGACCAGCGGCTAAAGCCATCTTCAAAAGGTGCTGGCTGGCCCGACTGAAGTCGTGCCCTGATACTTGTCTCGTGCCTGGACACTCCTTGAGTTGGACCGTCTCGTGCGGGCGAGTTTAATGTTGGCGCGCGTCCTCCGATTGTGTTTTACTTAGCTCCCGTGATCAACACCAAGGTGCAAGATCGAGTCGGCATTCTTACCTTCAACCGCCCCGACAAACTCAATGCGCTGAATGCTGAGCTGTTGTCCGGCTCCATTGCAGCACTCCGCTCCTGGAGCGCGGACCCCAATGTAGGCGCTGTCGTCGTGACCGGCGCCGGCCGGGCGTTCTGTGCCGGCGGCGATGTGAGCGCCATGGCCCAGGCCTCAGAGTCGTCGCACGAACAGAACATTGACCGCTTGCGCGAGATGCAGGAACTTTCCTGGTTGCTCTACAACATCCCCAAAGTGACGATCGCTTCGGTCAACGGCTTCGCCATGGGCGCGGGTCTGGGAATCTGCCTGGCTTGCGATCTGCGTATCAGCTCCGACCAGGCAAAATTCGGCACCGCCTACGCCAAGGTTGGTTTTGGCGGCGACTTTGGCACTACGTGGCTGCTTACTCACTACGTGGGAGCGCCCAAGGCAAAGGAACTGCTCTTCCTGGCGGAAACAATCAACGCTGCTGAAGCTCACCGCCTGGGACTGGTAAATCGCGTTGTTCCTCACGACCAGCTGGACGCGGCCACGCAAGCAGTTGCTGCGCAAATCGCGAACGGCCCTTTGACCAGTTATCGTTACATGAAGGCCAACATCAATCTGGCCACGCATAGCGATTTCCGCACGCTTCTGGACCGCGAGGCGGAGACCCATCTTCGTTGCGGGCAAACTCAAGACCACAAAGAAGGAGTGCGCGCGTTCCTGGAAAAGCGTGCGCCGAAATTTACCGGCCGATGAGGATGAAAGAATTCCAACAGATTGCGTACGAGAAGACCGGCCACGTCGCCACCGTCACGCTCAACCGTCCGCAGAAGCTGAACGCTTATTCCGAGATCATGGTGCACGAGATTCTGGCCGCCCTGGCCGATGCCCGCGACGATGATGAAATTCGGGCCGTCATCGTGACCGGCGCCGGACGAGGGTTCTGTTCGGGCGGCGACATTGGCAGCGACTTTCAATACCCAGCGCGCTATCGCGGGCATCGCATGGAATCGATGCTGGAGATGCGTGAAAACATGCATGAGCTGGTGAAATTCCTGCAGCGCTTCGACAAGCCCACCATAGCTGCGATCAACGGTCCCGCGGTGGCCGGCGGTTTGACGCTGGCCTTATCGTGCGATTTCCGCATTGCCGCCGAGAGCGCCCGGCTCGGAGACACCAGCCTGAAGTTCGCGCTGATTCCCGACGAGGGCGGCGCCTATCTGTTCCCGCGATTCCTGGGTCTGGAGAAAGCGCTCAGGATGTCGCTCTTGTCCGAGGTCTATCCGGCGCGAAAGGCGTTGGAGTTGGGGTTGGTCACCGAGGTCGTGGCCGACGCCGAGCTGATGCCCAAAGCGCGCGAGTGGGCGGAACGGCTGGCCGCCGGGCCTCCGATCGCGATTCGCGTCACCAAGCGCATGATGTACAAACAGCTCACCATGGGGCTGGACAATGCGCTGGAAGATGCGGCTCTGGGCACGATGGTCGCCAACTACACCGAAGATGTGAAGGAAGGCACTGCTGCTTTCCGCGAAAAGCGCCCGCCTAAGTTCAAAGGCAAATAGCCAACGCGAGTATTGCGGCGAAGGCCCTACATCTCCCTAAGATAGAAAAGGAACTTACCTCTTCTAGCGCGCTGCTAGAATCCATGAACTTTGTGCAGAAATTCAGTCAGTCGCCTGCCGGTCCGGAGGTTGCGGACTTGAGTGGGGCTTACTCGCGTTCATGGAAGATCAGGTTGGAAACAAGCGCATCGCGTCCAGGCAGCTCCTGCGCCTGGCCCAACCCTATTGGCCTCACCTGACGGCGATATTCCTGCTCAGCCTGATTGCCGCGCCGATCGCCCTGCTGCTGGCTTTCCCTTTGAAGATCGCGGTGGACAACGTGATTGGCAGCCGCCCATTGCCGCACGTCTTGCAGGCTTTATTGCCGGCCGTGGTTCATGGATCCAAAGCCGCGAACCTCATGCTGGCGGTGGCGTTGCTTCTTTTCTTGAGCCTGGCCATGAATCTGCAATCGTTCGCCAGTTGGCTCTTGCAGACCTACACCGGAGAAAAACTGGTGCTCGATTTCCGCGCCCAACTTTTCTGGCATGTGCAGCGCATGGATCTTCTCTTCCACGACCGTCGCGGCGCCAATGACGTGGCCTACCGTATCCAGCACGATGCTCCGGCCATTCAGTACATCTTTCTACAGGGTGCGGCGCCGCTGGTCAGCGCCGGGCTGAGTTTTGCCGCGCTGTTGTACGTGATGCTGCGCTTGGATTGGAAGCTGGCCGTGATCGCGCTTTCGATCTCGCCGGTGCTGTTTCTACTGGCGCGGCGCTCCAGCCGCCACGCCCGCAGCGGCTGGGACGGCATCAAAAAACTCGACAGCTCGGCCATGCTGGTGCTGCATGAGGCGCTGGCCTCGATCCGTGTGGTGAAAGCCTTTGCCCGGGAGCCTTTTGAGGACCAGCGTTTCGGGTTGCGCTCGCGCCAGCGCATGCAAGAGCAGGTGAAGGTGGCTTCGCGCCTCGCCGGCTTCCACGTGCTGATCACCACCACCGTGGCTGTGGGTTCCGCCGCGGGCCTGTGGGTAGGCGTGCGCCACGTCCAGGCTGGCCGGCTGACTCTGGGCGACTTGCTCCTGGCGATGGCCTACATGGCGCAACTTTACGACCCGCTGCGCACCATCAGCGCCAAGCTGCCCGAACTTCAGGGCTGGATGGTGAGTGTGGAGCGCGCCCTGGCGTTGCTCCAAGGCCCGCCCGAGATAAAAGACGCGCCGGAGTTGAGCGATGGCAAGCACGCCCTTCCCGTCGCTTCTCCCGAGCGCGCCCAAGGCCGCATCCGTTTCCGCGACGTGAGCTTTGCCTATCCCACGTCCGGCCGCGCTTTGGATGGCGTCTCGTTCGAGATTGCGCCGGGGACGCGCGTGGGTATCATCGGTCCCAGCGGATCAGGCAAGAGCACGCTGGTTAATCTGCTGACGCGCTTCTACGATCCCCTCTCCGGCCAGGCGCTGCTCGATGGCCGCGACTTGCGTGACTATCCTTTGGCCGATCTGCGCCGGCAGTTCTCCATTATTCTCCAGGAGCCGGTGGTTTTCTCGGCTTCAGTAGCGGAAAACATTGCTTACGGTCATCCCGGCGCGGGCCGGCAGGAGATCATGGATGCGGCTCGGTCGGCCATGGCGCATGATTTTATCGTAGCGCTGCCCGAAGGTTACGACACCAAAACCGGGGAAGGCGGCTGCCGTCTCTCCGGCGGCGAGCGCCAGCGCCTGGGCATCGCTCGCGCCTTCCTTAAGGATGCTCCAGTGCTCATATTGGACGAGCCTACCAGCGCAGTCGACATCCACACCGAGCACGAAATCATGCAGGCCGCGCAGTCACTGATCCGCGGTCGGACGACCTTCGTGATCGCCCATCGCCTGAGCACAGTTCGCGATTGCGATCTGATCCTGGCGCTGAATCAAGGACGCCTGGTGGCCGCGACTCCAGATCTCCAAGAGGCTCTCCGGGCGATCGACGATCCCCCCGTGGCAGTGACCAGCGGCGACCGGCACATGGCTGCGGCCGACTAGGCGTCTCTCTCGAGCCGCCGGCGTTTGCCGGCGGCTTAAATTAGCGATGATCAACGACTGCCCGCATGGTTTACTCTTTGTCTCGTGATTCTCGCCTACAGATTCGTTCGCTGTTTGCTGGTCGCGTCGCTCTTCTTCTGTGCACTGTCTACGGTTGCTC
Organism: Candidatus Angelobacter sp.; assembly: GCA_036521855.1. Lineage (GTDB taxonomy): Bacteria > Acidobacteriota > Terriglobia > Terriglobales > Acidobacteriaceae > Angelobacter. The sequence goes on along the minus strand of DATDGY010000129.1, from coordinate 7,428 downwards.
GCGGAGAGGAAGCACATCCAGCCGACTCCGCAAACCAGGCTGTGATCGGCTACTTCACCGAAGACGGCGCCTCATCCGGCCGCTATACGGTAAAGGACTTGGCTGCCGGCGGGGCTGCCGCGCTGGTCACCGAACTGGATTACGCTTTTGGCCGAGTTGCCCATGACCGGTGCCAGGTGGCCAATCCCGAGGCGGCGTTGGACCATCCTTACAGCGCCACCGAGAGCGTGAGTGGCAAGGCCGACCCGGATGGCCCCGGCCAGTTGCGCGGGACCTTTCATCAGCTCCAGGAGTTGAAGCAGCTCTTTCCCGGTTTGCGCGTGGTGATTTCATTCGGGGGATGGGGCGCATCCGCTGGTTTTCCCAGCGCCGCCCAGCCCGATCACGTGCGCGACTTCGTGCGCTCCTGCGTGCACACCTTCATCGAAGGCTACTTCGCTCCCGGGATTCACGCGCCGGGCGTCTTCGATGGCATTGACATCGACTGGGAATATCCCGTCAGCGGCGGGGTGACGCGGGGCACGCCCGAGGACGCCAAGAACTTTACCGCAATGGTCGCGGAGTTCCGGCGGCAGTTGAATGCCCTCCGACCTGGGCTCCTGCTGACTGCGGCGCTGCCCGCCGAGCCGGAGCTCTACGCGCACTTTGAGCTTGGCCCGGTCAGCCGCTACCTGGATGACGTGGCCATCATGGCTTATGACATGCACTGGGACACCGAGCGGGTTACCAACTTGCACAGCGTGTTGTTTCACGATCCCGCCGATCCTTCCCCGCCTCCGCAGAGCCAGTACTACGGCGATTTCGCAGTCAAAGCCTTCATCGCCGCCGGCGTACCCAGAGAGAAGATTGTTTTCGGCGTGCCCTTCTACGGCAAAGGCTGGACGGGAGTGAAAGACGAAAACCACGGTCTATATCAGAAAGCTACCGGCCCGGCGCGGGCGCACGGCGCTTATCGCGACCTGAAAGCGCTGCCCTCTTCGGCGGATCGACAATACTATTCCGGTCCGGCCACCTGTTCGGTCTGGAATGATGGGAACTTCTGGAGTTACGACTGTCCCAACGCCATGCGCGCGAAAATGGCGTACATCCGGAGTCAACGCCTCGGCGGAGTTATGTTCTGGGAGCTGAGCCACGATACGCCGGACGGCGAATTGCTTCATATCCTGGCCGGACGGTGAGATTGAGTCTGTGAGCTGTCTGTTTATTTTTGGCGCAGGTTTTTGCCGAGACGGACTACCCGTAATCAAGATTACGCGATTTGCCCGTTCTTGCCGTATCGAGCCCGCACATCGCGGAGCTTTTCCACTTCCTTGCGGTCCAGCGAGCAGGCTCGGCCGAGTTGGCGCGCGACCAGGACAATCTTGGCGTAGTGCTCTACGGCTTCCATACGCATGTAAGCGTGCTGCAGATCGGCGCCATAAGTAACCACGCCGTGGTTGGCCATGAGGATGGCATCGTGATCGGCGATAAAGGGCTCCAGCGACTTGCTCAGTTCCGCGGTGCCGGTGGTGGCGTAGGGAGCCAGCGGGACGGACCCGAGAGTCACCACGATTTCCGAGCAGAGCGGCTCATCCAGCGCGATGCCGGCCGAGGCAAAGCCGGTCGCGGTACAAGGATGGGCGTGGACCACGGCGCCAACATCCGGGCGCATCCGATAGACGGTGAGATGCATGGCAATCTCGCTGGAAGGATTGCGTGCTCCGCTCAGCTTCTTGCCTTGCAGGTCAACCACGACCATATCCTCCGGTTGCAGCGCGCCTTTGCTGAAACCGGTTGGCGTAACCATCACGCGCTTGGAGTCCAAGCGGACCGAAAGGTTGCCGTCGGTGGCGGCCACAAACCCTTGCGCGTGAAGCATCTGCCCAACCCGCACCATGTCGAGACAGACTTGAATCTCTGGGCTAAGAACCCTCTTCACAAACGGGAGGACTGTATTCACCAGGGGGAGAGTCGTGCTTACCTCAACGATCTTTCTTATATAGCTCATAAAGCACTGTCCCTTTTGCTGGGCGGGCGCTAATAGTAGCCTATTTTGGCCCGCTTGAAAAGGCCGGAGCTGTCCTAAATTTCCGGAACCCTTGCCGAAAAGATAAGAGGGCCTAAAATCGTGAAGGGATGCACCCACCAGCGGGCGTGCGCCAAGAGAGGTCGATGGGCGGGTCAACCCCGTTTCAGGGTGTGCGCAGTGTGATGTCTTAGGGTTTCAAGAGCCAAGGGCAAGGCCGAATCGGTGAGCACGTCAATCAGCTTATGCAACTCGTTGCGGAAGAAGGCGCGAGCTTCGCGCGCCGTAAAAGTCTGGTTGTAGATGGGAGAGTCCGGTTGCTGCAGCTTGCCGCCTTCCCGCAAGCTGCCCGTATCTACCGGAGCAAAGCCGATCTCTGCAATCAGGCGAGCGACGATCTGCTTGGCCTCCGCGTCGTTGCCGGCCACATAGATGGCGTGACGCTCCTCCACCGGCAAGTCCTGGCGTCCGCGCTTGGCCAGGTGGTCGTAAGAAATGGTGTTGAAGGCCTTGACCAGCCGGGCGCCGGGCAATCGCTTGAGCACCTCTTCGCTGGAGGTGGAGTCGCCCAGTTCGAAGAAGCCGCCGTCAGGCTGGTAAGGATTCATGGCGTCAATCACTACTTTGTCGCGCAGCAGTTCGGCCGCGGGCAGCGCGTCGGCAAGGTGCCATGGCACAGCCAGCAGCACTACCTCGCCGAAACGGGCGGCGTCGTTCCCGGTCATGGCGCTGGCGCGCGAGCCCAGCTCTGCCACCAGGTCGCGCAGCGAATCTGGCCCGCGCGAGTTGCTGACGGCCACTATGTGTCCGGCGACAACGAACAGCCGGGCCGCAGCTGCGCCGACCTTGCCGGCGCCAATGATCCCGATCTTCATCTTTCTATCCCTCAGGACATTTTGCGCTATCGATTCTAAACAAGCAGCCGCCGGATAGGTTGCCGCATCTACTCCTTCCAGGGAAGAGCGTGCGAGTGTGGACGGTTCGCGTCCAGTCTAAGCAGGAGGCACGCTATGCGGTTTTTTCGATCCGGCTTTCTCTTGGCGTTTCCAATGCTGTTGCTGGCCGGATGCAGCGGATTCATCCTCTTCTCGAACGGGCGAGCTCTGGTTGTGGTAACGGTGAATCCGTCGTTTGCCGATCCCCTCAATTTTCCCAACCTGCAGGTCCAGTTCTCCGCGAGTGGCACGTTCAATGCCGCGCCGACCCCGGTGAATCCGCTTCCCAGCGTGATCTGGACGGTCGACCTCCCCGCCTTCAGCACCTTGCCTGACCCAGGTCATGCCTCCATCAGCCAGACTGGATTGGCGCAATGTACTCCGGGGTTCGCCGGGGTCGTCCAGGTCATCGCGACTGCTCCAGCCAATCCCACTCTGCCGCTGTCGTCGTCGAACCAAATGTCGGGCGTAGCGCAAATGAACTGTCCGTGACGGCGCGGCGGTCGGTTCGCCTTGAGTCCCTACGCCGCTTGCCCGGCGCAAAACCCTGAGGCCCACGCCCATTGGAAGTTGAAGCCGCCCAAGTGGCCGGTCACGTCCACGACTTCGCCGATGAAATACAGGCCCGGTGTTTTCCGGCTTTCCATGGTCTTGGCGGAGAGCTCGCTGGTGTCCACGCCGCCGGCGGTGACCTCGGCCTTGGCATAGCCCTCCGTGCCCTCGGGCATGACCACCCAGTTGTGCGCCAGGCGCTCGAGTTCGGCCAGCGCGTAGTTGGTCCAGCCCTGCGCAGGATGGAGTTCCAGCCAGCGGTCCGCAAAACGCTGAGGCAGCACCGCACGGAATGCATCTTTCAGCGCAGGAAGGTCGCGGGGCGAGCCGTCCCGCAGCGTCGCTGTCAGGTCGCGCTCCGGCGCGAGATCGATCGTTACGGAGCCGGAAGGCGCCCAGTACGAAGAAATCTGCAGGATGGCCGGACCGCTGAGCCCGCGATGGGTGAATAGCATCTTTTCGCGGAACCGTTGCCGGCCGACGGATGCCACCACTTCCATCGAGACGCCGCTCAAGTCGCCGTAACGTTGCCGGTCCTCGGCGTTGAACGTCAGCGGCGCCAGCGCCGGCCGCGTGTCCATGATCTTGAGACCGAACTGTCGCGCCAGGTCGTAACCGAACGAAGTTGCGCCGATTTTAGGGATGGAGAGCCCGCCGGTGGCCACCACCAGCGACGGCGCGCGGAATTCCATCTGGCCTGCACAAGCGGTGAAGCCGTTCCCCTGTTCCACTCTTTCCACAACGACATTAGTAAAAATGCGAACACCAAACTCAGTGCATTCTTCTTCGAGCATTTGCACAATGGCCTGCGCTGAGCCGTCGCAGAAAAGCTGGCCCAGGGTCTTTTCGTGATAGGGAATGCCATGTTTTTCCACCAGCGCGATGAAGTCCGCGGGCGTGTAAGCGGCCAGGGCCGACTTGGCGAAGTGCGGGTTGGCGGAGATAAAGTTCTCCGGCCGGCTATGAAGGTTGGTGAAGTTACAGCGCCCGCCGCCGGAAATCAGGATCTTCTTACCGATGCGCCCGGTGCGCTCCAGCACTGCCGTGCGCCGTCCGCGCTTTCCGGCCTCGATGGCGCACATGAGCCCGGCCGCTCCGGCGCCGAGGATGATGACATCAAACTCCTGATGCATGGAACTCCCAAACGTCTTTCATCTCGGGCACAGACCGGGTCCGCGAACCAAAAACTCGCGAATAGCGAGTCGCGAAGCAAAAGACCTCAAGATATAGAAGATAATGGCAAGCCGCTAGCCGGCGCGAATGGTCCTGCCAAAACGTATCCATAGGCATACAATCAGCATAGTTCCAGAGATCGGGGATTCAAAGCATGGGCTTGTGGGGAGTGCTGTTGGAGCTCGCAAAGGCGGTCGTGCCGCATGCGGCGCCGCACGTGGCTCGCGCCGTGGTGGATGCGGCCAAGGAACGCCGCGCCGCCAGTGAGACCGCCCGCATCCAGGACGGCCCCCAGCCCACGAACGCGGACCTGGCCGCAGCCCTCAACTATCTGGAACAAAGGTTGTCCGCAGCCGAGGAAAGAGCGGCCACAGCGGAGCAGAAACTTTCCCTGGCGCAAGCCCGCATGGCGGACCAATGGGCCACCGCCCGCAAGTGGGCCATCGCTTTCCTCGCCTGGAACGCCGCAGTCACCGTGGGATTGATCTGGCTGGTCATTTTGCTGGCGCGCAGATAGACTGCGCGGTGCTGGCGCGCCCGTTAGGGGGCGCGGTGCCGGCGCGCAGGTAGACCGCGCGGTGCTGGCCCGGGGTAGACACTTTGCCGGCCTGATGCGATCCACCAGGTTCCGGCAGCCCGCGGCCGCCGCGGGTTGTTCGAGTTTTCAAGCAGCGGTCTTCACCGGGACTTCGGCGATGATCTCAGTTCCGCTGCCGGCGCGGCTGGTGATCTGCAAGGTCCCGCGCAGAGATTGCACCCGCTCCTGCATACTGATCAAACCCAGTCCGCCTTTGCGCCGGGCCCGGTCTACGTCAAAACCGCAGCCCCAGTCGGTGACGCGAAGCTGGACGCTCGCCACCCCGGCGGCCAGCGTAACCCGCGCGCGTTTGCTGCCCGAGTGGTACGCGGCATTGCGCAACGCCTCCTGGGCAACGCGGTAGAGAGCAATAGCGGAATCGGAAGCGAACTGGGGCGGCAAATCACAGCCGGCAAACTCCACCTCCATACCGCGGAAGGAGCCGCCGTCGGCACAGAGCGACTGCAGCGCCCGCGACAAGCCGACATATTCCACTACCATGGGATGAAGCTGCCGCGAGAGGCTGCGAATTCCGTCGGCGACCTGCGTGAGGATCGGCAGCGCCATATCCAGTTGCTTCTTGCCGGCTTCCGGCAGGCCGGGAAGCCGTTTGAGCCCGGTCAGCGACAGCAAGACGCTGGTGATCTGCTGCGACACGCCGTCATGCAATTCGCGCGAGATATTCTTGCGCTCGTCTTCGTGCGCGTTGAGAAGTTGCGCGCCGAGCTTCTGGATCTGTTGCAGGTTATCGCGCAAGTGTTCTTCGCCGAGCGCCAGTTCCTGCATGGCTTGCTGCAGCGATTCTTCAGCCTTCCTGCGCTCGGTGATCAGGATCGAGAGCAGGAGCATAGGCAGGGCAATGACCAACAGGAAGAGCTGCATGCCGACCACGTTGTCGGCCGGCGAAGCGGCCAGGAACGGCCCGCGACCGTGACGCGTGCTCAGCATCGCCAGGATTCCCACCACCGAGATCGCCGTAGAGGCGCCGATCGGTCCAAAACGCGCCGCAGCCCATATCAAGAACGGGACCGGCGCGTAGAGAATGGCTACGGTCGAAACCGAATCGTCGGTGGCCCGTCCAAACGCCGCGTACGAGGTCAGGAGCAGTCCGGAGGCCAGGAGCAAGGCTTCCGCGTATCGTCCCGCGGTTGCGCCGCGCATCGCTGGCCTGGCGCCCGTCCAGTACACCAGCGTGGGTGTGACCGCCAGTGCGACCAGGGCGCAACTCAGAAACCACCGGTACCAGACATCCCAGAACGGTTGCCCCAGGCCAATGCGTCCTGCGGCGCCGCCGAGCGCGGAAAGCGCTGGCGACACCACCACCGCGGTACAAAAGAAAAGACCGAACTGATACAGACTGTCCAGCCGCACCGGACCCCGGGAAAAGCGCCGCAAAACATAGGCGGAAAAGATGGCCTTCAGCCAGTCATTGGCAAAACCGGAGATCCCCAGCGCCACCGATAAATGCAGCGGTCTTCCAAAATAGAAACGGGCGGGCAGCGAAACCAGGACGTAAACCCACCACCAGCGGGCTGGGGTGAAGAGCAGGCAACACAAGAGGACGGAATCAGGCAGCCAGAGCGCCGACAGGATGCGTGGGTTTTGCTGCGAAATTCCGTATTTGTAGGCGAGCAGGATGGCCACGGCGCCGATCAGCAGATTACGGATTTGCCGCAGTGTGTCCGGGTTCACCGAACCTGTTCCCGTCGCGGACGCTGGCAACCCCGGAATAAGGGTCTCGGTGGTTGGGCGATCGACTGCTGCGTCCATGTTTTGGAACTTTCCGCCCTGCATGGTGCGCAACCTCTGGACGCGGAAATGCCTTCTGCGCCGGAAGTTTAACATGCATTTGGCAAGTCACATGTAATCGAGGCGTAATAAGAAAGGCCCGTTTTGGGACAACATCGATCTGGAAGCGTCCACCGCGGCAGGTTGGTTCCTCCGTCAGAACGACTGAGATCGCACGTTCACTCTCGCAAATTTCTTGAGCATCGCCAAGCATCGCGGTGTCAGGGTGATCCACGAATCGGGTGGGCTGGCGTCGTTTGCTAAGCCCCGAGCCAGCAAGCTAAACTCAATAATAAGCCATGTCCCTGAGCCGGGATGGCGGAACTGGCAGACGCAGCGGACTCAAAATCCGCCGAGGTTCACCCCTCGTGGGGGTTCAACTCCCCCTCCCGGCACCA
>DATDGY010000128.1:0-2028 GCA_036521855.1 Candidatus Angelobacter sp. | reverse complement strand
GGTCAGGACCGCCTCCCCCGAGTCGCCAGACATGACTGGGACCAAAGGCCCCGGGGAAGCGTCCGTGCTCCCAGGGATGATCGAGATGGTAGTGGGGATCATTTCTCCCACCGTGCCCTACCCACTGATCGTTGGACGCATGGACGTGCGGCGCCTCAGGGTGACCCGGTTTGTCGTCGAACTTAGGATGGTCGTTCCCGCCCCCGGCTGGATGCGGCGGCGGGGTGGGATGGCCTGAATAGACCGGACCGTGAGCGGGAATGTGGCCTCCGCCAACTTCGGGATGGCCGGGGCCGGTCTGTTGACGACCACCCTGGGAATGACCGCCACCCTGAGCATGACCGCCGCCCTGCGGTTGGCCACCGTGTTGTGCGGCGGCAAAGGCAGAAATCGCGAACAGCATTACCAAGACTGCAAAATATCTTTTCATTCAACCCTCCAGAGAAAACTCGGCCTCGCGATACGAGCGGTCGCGAGCTGCCAATGTGCGGAGAAATATACATGGGAGGGGAACGCCGACAGGTAAAGTTTCGTAAGGTGTTCCCTCGTGGACATCCGCCCGGCGACGCAAAGCTGGCTAGGTCAAGACTTTGCGTTTATTCTTGGAGCTGCATTCCTAACGCAGAAATCCTCATGAACAACATAAATACGGTGATCTCGGTCAAATCCCTGCATAAGAGCTACGCCGGAGTGGAAGCGGTAAAGGGCATTGATTTTGAAGTGAGCGGGGGCGAGGTCTTCGGCCTGCTGGGGCCGAACGGCGCAGGCAAGACCAGCACGGTGGAGATACTGGAAGGGCTGCGGCCGCGCAGCGGCGGTGACGCCGCGGTGCTGGGCTTCGATCCTGAACGGCAGAAGCAGCAGTTGAAGGACCGGATCGGCGTGTGCCTGCAAGCCACCAACCTGCCGGCCAAGATCCGGGTGCAGGAGGCCATGGATCTGTTCGCGTCGTTTTATAGCCGCAGCGTCAGTTCGGAGCAGCTCCTGAAGCGGTTGCAGCTTTGGGACAAACGCGCCGCCGGCTACGAGACGCTTTCCGGCGGACAGAAGCAGCGCCTGGCCTTGGCCCTGGCCCTGGTCAACGATCCCCAACTGCTTTTTCTCGACGAGCCTACTACTGGGCTCGATCCGCAGATTCGTCTGGAGATTCACGGCCTGATCGAACAGATGAAGTCGGAGAACCGCACCGTCTTGCTGACCACGCACTACATCGAGGAGGCGGAACGGTTGTGCGACCGGGTGGCCATTATGGACGAAGGCAAGATTGTGGCCATGGGCACGCCGCGCGAGCTGCAGCAGAAAAGCCGTTCGCAGTCGCGTATCCAGATCACCAGCGCCCAGCCTTTGAACGGGGCGGTATTGCCGCCGTGGCCGGACGCGGTCTCAAGCACCCTCGAAGAAGACGGCCGCACCCTGACCGTCTATTCCAACCGTCCGGCGCGAACGCTTTTCGAGATCATGAAGTGGCTGGACCAGCAAAGCATGCAACTGGAAGACGTTTCCTTGAAAAAGCCGACGCTGGAAGACGTCTTCGTGGAGCTGACGGGAAAACGCTTGCGGGATTAACACCATGAAAAGCTATCTCGAACTGATCAAAATCGATCTCAAGTTGGCCCTGCGTCTGCGGACGGTGATTTTCTTCAACTACCTGTTTCCGCTGATCTTCTTCTTTACTTTCGGCACGGTCTTTCACGCCGGCGAGAGTGTTGCCGCCGTTACCCAGGTGATCACCATGTCGTTGGCGCTGGGTGTTCTGGGCAGCGGCCTGTTCGGCGCCGGCATCCGCGCTCTCCAGGAACGCGAGCTGAACATCCTGCGGCGGTACAAAGTCACTCCTATCACGCCAGGGCCGCTGTTGGTGGCTTCCATGGTCACCGGCTGGATCGTCTTCATGCCGTATATCCTTCTTATGCTGGCATTGGCCCACTACTACTACCACATGCCATGGCCCCAGCATATGTTCTCCCTGTTGGTTTTCATCTCGATCGGGCTCATTGCCTTCCGCGCCATCGGCATGGTGATCGCCTC
>DATDGY010000127.1:0-2854 GCA_036521855.1 Candidatus Angelobacter sp. | reverse complement strand
CCATCACGGCCCATTCCGGATGATTGCGTAGAACCACATGATGTCGTGCTGATGCCACCATCGCGCGCCGTGCCACTGGTGACCGTTGTCATAAGCACCCCATCCCTCTTGTCCGGGTCCGCCGTAGTAGCCGGGGCCTTCATAGCCTTGATTGCCATAGCCTGGGCCTGGGCCGTCATAGCCCGGGCCAGGACCGTATTGCGCGAACGCAGGCGCTGCCATCCCGAACGCCAGGATCGCGCCCGACAAGACAATCGTCTTTCTGAGTTTGTTTCTGATCAATTTGATTTTCATAAGAAGCGGATGCCGTGAGACTGTGGTCGTCTCGCGCGGACCTCCTCGAGCCTTGGTACTGTCGATTTGGCGATGGTCTAGCGAAACGTGGTCGAAGGCGAGCGGAAAGACCACTGTTGGGCTGGATCAGAGCCGGACTCGAATCCTATATCGATTCCGACTACTGGTAGTGTCGCGAAGTTGGTGGAAAAAGAGAAAAGGCGTCAAGATCCGGCGAGTTGAGCCCAACTCGCGCCCGCTTGGCGGCGGGTGCCGGAGGATGACGCCATGGAGAGCGATAGCAGGAGTTTGGAGGGTGGAGAAGGGACGCTCGAGGATCTGATGCGGGAACGGATTCGGGCGACCATCGAGGCCATCGTCGATGAGGAATTGAAGGGCGCGCTGGGGGCGGCATTATCGCAGCGTGTTGGCTCGATTCGAGCTGGCTACCGACACGGCAAGCGCCGGCGAACGCTGACGACCAGCCTTGGGGCGACGACGATCGCGATGCCGCGGGCGAGAATCGAGGACCATGATGGGCGCCGTCGCGAGTGGCGCAGCCAGATGATCCCACGCTACCAGCGCCGCACCGAGCGGGTCGACGAGGCGATCCTTGGGGTGTACCTGAGCGGCACCAACACGCGCCGGCTGCGCGGAGCCCTCGCCCCGCTTTTACGTGGCGCGCCGTTGTCGAAGGATGCGGTGTCGCGCCTGATGGGTCGGCTGCGCGAAGACTTCGCGGCGTGGGTGCAGCGGGATCTCGGCGAGCTGAGGATCCGCTACCTGTTTCTCGACGGCTGGTATCCGCGGGTGCGGATCGGTAAAAAGCGCGTGCGGGTACCGGTGCTGGTCACGCTGGGTGTCTGCGCAGACGGCCACCGGGTGGTGCTCGACCTGCGGCTGGCCGGGGTAGAGAGCGAGCAAGCCTGGCTCGACGCGGTGCGCTCCCTGGCCGCGCGCAATCTCGGCGTTCCGCGGTTGGCCGTGATTGATGGCAATCCGGGACTGGCCGCGGCGCTTAAAGTGCAATGGTCCACGCTCGCGATTCAGCGCTGCACTAATCATAAGCTGTGGAACCTGCTGGCCAAGGCGCCGACCCATCTGCGCGAGGAACTGGCCGAGGATTATCGGCGAATGATCTATGCTACGAGCCGCGAGGGAGTCGAGCAGGCGCGCGTTGGCTTCCTGCGCAAGTGGAAGCTGCGCTGCAAGGCGGTCAGCGCGAGCTTCGAGGAGGCCGGTGACGAGCTCTTCACCTTCACCGCTTTCCCATCCTCGCAGTGGAAAGCGCTGCGCACCACCAACGCGTTGGAACGGATCAACGAGGAGTTTCGCCGGCGGACCAAAACCCAGGCTTCGCTGCCCAGTGAAGAGGCCGTGCTGTTCCTGCTCTTCGGCCTCCTGCGCAGCGGTCAAGTGCGGCTGCGCCGCCTGGTCGGCTGGCAGGATCTGTCGAGTTCACAAATGGAGGCGGCGTAAGCAACTGCATACTCAACCGCTCGCTCGTCGATAGCTGATGCCAACTACTTTTCCACCAATTGACCGACACCACCGACGGCCTTCGCTTCGTAAAGATACCGCTCAATAACGGCTCCGACGAGATTCCGGCACTGGGGTTTGGCACGCTGATTCCTGATCCGATCGCAACCAAAGAGGCAGTCAGGATCACTCTGGAAGTCGGCTTTCGTCAATTCGATTGTGCCGAACGCTATCGAAATGAAGAACAGGTAGGCGAAGCAATGCGGGCGGTGTTCAAGGAGGGTAAGGTCAAACGGAAGGACGTTTTTGTAGGTACGAAACTCTGGAACAACAATCATCGTCCCGAACGCGTCAAGCCCGCCTTCGAGGCAAGTCTGAAAAGACTGCAACTGGACTATGTCGATCTATACAGCACGCATACTCCATTCGCTTTCAAACCCGGCGACGAACAAGACCCGAGAGACAACAACGGTAATGTGATCTATGACGACGCGACGACTCTGAACAATACATGGAAGGCTCTGGAGAGCCTGGTTTACGAAGGTCGGTGCAAGGCGATCGGATTATCAAACGTAAATTTGGGACAGCTGAAAGAGGTGTTCGATATCGCTCGCGTAAAGCCAGCTACTGTTCAGGTCGAATCCCATCCGTATCTCCCTGAATGGGATCTCCTCGACTATTGCAAGAAGAATGGCATCGTGATGCAGGCCTTCGCTGCTTTGGGTCATGGTATGGAACCCAAGTTGATCGACAATCCTGTGATCACCGTCATTGCGAAGCGCGTCAACAAAACGCCCGCCCAAGTCCTACTGGCCTGGGCGGTGCAGCGCGGCACGGCTCCTCTCACCACAGCAACGAACGCCCGCTACATCGAGGAAAATTTTGATATCTCGGCGCTCCCCGATGACGCCATCAAGGAGATCACTCAAGGGATCACCACACGAGTCAGGCTCAATCCGGTTGTGAACACGGGCATTCCCGGGTTCATTCCCAGGGCAAGATGAACGTCGAAGCCGGGATTTCCCGCTGAGCTGAGTATGCCGCGATTTGGCGCTACAACATTCGACTGGAGGCCTCAGATCGTGCGCGCGCCGCGGAACCC
>DATDGY010000126.1:0-1505 GCA_036521855.1 Candidatus Angelobacter sp. | reverse complement strand
GATCTGTTCTCCTGGATCGATCAGCCCTTTCAACCCCCGCCCCAACTCGACCATATTCCCCAGCACTCTTGTCCAAATTAGGTATTGAGCGGCGGGGGTAGAACTCTGCTACGGTTTGCGTTGTGAGACGTGAATCGTAGGGAGGGCCACCACCGCCGTGATACGAGTATCCAGCATTTTCAGTCAGATGTTGCAGTTGTTTTCCCGCCACGAGTTTGAACAGGCCGTTTCCGAGCACCGGGCCGAGCGTCACGCCCGCGGGTTCAGTTGCTGGGGCCAGTTTGTGGCCATGTTGTTCTGTCACCTGGGGCGGGCGCAGTCGTTGCGCGAGATCTGCGGCGGACTGGCCGCCAGCGAAGGCAAGTTGCGGCACCTGGGATTGCCCGATGCGCCCAAGCGCTCCACCTTGTCCTATGCCAACGAACATCGGCCTTGGCAGTTGTACCGCGCCGTGTTTTATCAACTGCTGGGCCGTTGCCGCGAAGCCGCTGGCTCGCATGGATTCCGCTTCAAGAACAAGTTGCTGAGCCTGGACGCCACCCTGATCGAACTCTGCGCCAGTGTCTTCGACTGGGCCCACTACCGGCGCACCAAAGGCGCGGTCAAGCTGCATCTGCTGCTCGATCATCAAGGGCTGCTGCCCAGTTTTGCCCTCGTCACCGAAGGCCGCGTGCATGAGAGCCGCGTCGCCCGCACGCTGCGCTTCGATCCCGGCACCATCGTGGTCTTCGACCGCGGCTATACCGACTACGCCTGGTTCTCTGCGCTCGACACCGACGGCGTCTACTTCGTCACGCGCATGAAGGACAATGCCGACTACGGCGTCGTGGAGCGCCGTCCCGTCCCCGAGCGCGGCCCCGTACAGCGCGATGAGATCGTCTTCTTGTATCAGTTGGCCCGCAGCGGCGAGCGCGATCTGTTCCTGCGCCGCGTCGAGGTCTGGGACGAAAGCCAGCAACGCACCCTGGTGTTTCTCACCAACCATCGCGGCTTTGCCGCCTCCACCATCGCCGCCATCTATCGCCAGCGCTGGCAAATCGAACTGTTCTTCAAGGCGCTCAAGCAGAATCTCCGCATCAAGACCTTCGTCGGCACCAGCGCCAATGCCTTGCAGATTCAGGTCTGGACCGCGCTGATCGCACTGCTCCTGCTTAAGTACCTGCAACTGCGCGCCCGCTTCGGCTGGAGCCTGTCCAATCTCGCCGCCCTGCTGCGCCAGCAGTTGTTCGTCTACCGCGATCTGTTCTCCTGGATCGATCAGCCCTTTCAACCCCCGCCCCAACTCGACCATATTCCCCAGCAAATCCCGCTTTCCTGGGTCTCCTAACTTGGACAGCAGAATGGCAACCTCAACCCGCTACCCCTAACCGAACCTAGAAAATGCCCCCATTTCCACCACTTCCGCTACTCGACTCCGGCTAATTTGGACAGCAGTGTAACGAAATAAAGAACGATGTGAAACCGGGGGCTGTGAGGGGCTCTCACGGTTTTCAAGGCGCAGAAAC
>DATDGY010000125.1:0-7187 GCA_036521855.1 Candidatus Angelobacter sp. | reverse complement strand
TAATTGCTATTTGCTAATTGCTATTTGCTAATTGCTATTTGCTAATTGCTATTTGCTAATTACTACTCTCTCCCGCGCTGCCGCTCTCTTTCATCCTGCGTCAGCGGCGCATCCAGCTCCAGCATTCCCGACGGCAGCTTCATCTCCAGCCGTTTTTCCGCCGGGGCCATCCTCTCAATATATGCAGCGGCGAACGGAACTAAGTACTCCTTGCCGTCATTCCTCCGAACCACCAGCAACGGTGCTTCTCCGGCTCCGAACCTTACGTCCTCGATCCGGCCGATTTCGCGCCCTGAATCGCTGACCGCGCAGCCGATCAGGTCGCTCACGTAAACCGAATCTTCCTCGAGCGGCGCTCGCTCGGCGGCGGGAATCTGGATTTCACAGCCAACCAGCGTTTCCGCCTGGCTGATGGAATCAAAACCCAAAAACTTCAGCACCACGCCGCCCTTATGGAACCAATGGTCTTCCAGTTCCAGTTCGCGGCGTTCGCCGGTACGATACAGAGCAAACAACCGCTTCCGGGTGGCAAAGCGCTCGGGAAAATCCGTGAGCAGCAACGCCGCCGCCTCGCCTTTACGTCCCTGCGTTTTGGTCACCCTGGCGATGGTGACAAAATCCTCGTCAGTCTCATGCGCGCGCGAGGGGTTCGCATTCGTCATGGTGCAATGGCGCTCAAGGACTTGAAAGCAGCGGTTCAGTCTTCTTCGATGATCTCCAGCGTGTAGCGTTTCTTCAGCTTCATGCTGGCGGCGCCCAGAATCGTGCGGATGGACTTGGCGGTCCGCCCCTGTTTCCCGATGACTTTTCCCAAATCCGCCTGCGCTACGCGCAACTCCAACACCGTGGCGTCGCCTTCTTCAACCGGGGTCACCTGAACCTCTGCGGGAGCATCCACCAGGGCCTGGGCAATCTGTTCGACCAGAGTGCGCATATCGCCTGCCGTCTCCGTCATAAGGCCATCCTTCTCTCTCAGCGTGGGGGCCCGTTTTTCCCTTGATGTCGTTCCAGGGAGAACTGATTCCCGTGGCCTAGGCTGCAGTGCCCGCCGGAGCTGGCGACTTGGAGAGCAAACGGCTGACCGTATCGGAAAGCTGCGCGCCTTTGGAAACCCAATAGTCAATGCGGTCGCGCTTTAAGTCGATGGTCGCCGGGCTGGTGCGCGGGTTGTATAAACCCACAATCTCTACCGAACGCCCGTTGCGCGCCCGTTCCTTTTCAATCACGACAACCCGATAGTAAGGTTGTTTGCGCGCACCAATGCGCGCCAGTCGTATCATTAACACTGTGGCTTTAAATCCTTTCTGGTTAAGACCCGGTACCGCCGGGCAAGTGGTTATTATCGCGTAAGTTAGGGGCGGTTGGCAAGGAGGGAGCGAGCAGATGCCGGCGTGGAATCCCAGACAAGAACGAACTCACCAGTCGCTACGCAAAGCCGGTAACGACGGTTGGATCACCTCTAATATGAACGCGTTCAATAAAACCATTGACAAGGTTGAGCGATGGATGATATGTTGAACGTGTTCAACAAAGAGAATTGCCATGGCCGGAGCCTACACCGCCGGAGAATCGAGGTATGCTCCTTGGATTGTCCTTGGGGGAGTTGGCTGGCTAGTTGCGACCTGCTTGAGTCTTTGTCTCGTGCCAAGGTCCTTCATCCAACCAAGCCTGCTAGTGGCTTGCCCGTGGATCGCCACTTTGGCAGTTATCTGCCTTCCGCGCTCAACTCTAAAAGCTGAACTGCTACGCTTCAGCAGGAGATGGCTGGCCTGCTCATCTCTCTATACGTTGTTCACGATGGCCGGCTTACTGATCCTCTTGCTTGGGTGCTCGGCGGTTGGCTATCTTCCTTATAGCGACCGGCCAGGCCCGGGCTGGGGCAATGTCCCCGCGCATTTCCCGAGGCTTGAAGAGGTAAGGTTCTTTGCCGGCTGGGCCGCAGTGTTCTTCTTGCCGCTGTGTGTGCTGTGGGGCAGTATGTTCTTCTTTCTTGTCGAGTGGTCGGGTTGGTTTGGCGCTCCGCGATGGGTGATTCGCATTTCAGGCGTAGTTCTGTGCGGGGTATTAACTCTCCTCGCAACTGACGGCGCCGGCTGGATCATCGCCATCGCAGCATTTCCGGTGTACGGCACCGCCTTTGCGGGAGCACTTTTCGGTGGCTTGGTACTGCCGCGTTTCTTATCGCCGCGGGGCAGCACGATTCCGACGTGGCAGCGAACGGCTGTTGTTTGCTTCGGTCATCTTGTGGTATCAGCGTTGATTACCTTTCCCTTTTGGCGTCAGCACCTCTGACTACCGCCGTGCTCTGGATGGGAGTTAGATGGATCCGGTCAGCTAGAATCTCACCCATGTCTTTTCACGCCTCGGATTACAGGTGGTCGGTGTGGCTGCTGCAAGCGGTGGGCGGGGCGGCCATGTTTTTGGTCGCCGCCTTCCTGGGATTCCTCTTTGGACAGGGCGGTGGCTGGGCCAAGATTTTGAGTGTGCTGTGCTGGCTGATCGCGGCCTTCTTTGCCGTGGGTACCGTCATCTGTTTCGTCATGGGGATCATTCGCCTGGCAAGCTGAAACGGCGACCGTAAATGGAAAATGGCGGCTTGCCGATGGAGTTTCCGGCAAGCCGCCACGCCGCGGGTGGTTAGTTATCGTCGTCGCGGCTGATGAACGGCAGGATCGTGATTTGCTCTTTGCGGACGGCGTCAAGCTGGTCCGGATCCAGGCCGAGCAGCTTGAGGATGGTCGGGGCCACCTGCTGGTTCGAAACTGGCGTCTTGATCTGCTGCGCTTTCCATTCCGGCCAGGAAAGCAGCAGCGCGACGTGCAGATCGTCTTCGTTCAAGCCGCCGTGTTCGGCGATCTTGGAGCCGCCGGTGAAGATCACACCGGTGTTGGTCTTGAGAATGATGTCCGGCGTGCGCTCATCGGTGAGCGGGCTGTTGAATTTGTTGCTGAGCGAATTCTCAGCGAATATCTCCTGGATGCCGAGCGTCACCTGGCTTGCCGGCAGGCTCAGGTTGGCGACCACGCTGGGCGTGAGCGAAGGATCGGTCAGCCAGATCAGCGAGCCGTCGTCGGAGATGTCAAAGGCTTCGTCCGGACCGATCAGCGTTTGCGGCTGGCCGCCGCCGATGCCGACGCGCTTCTGGACATCAATGGGCGACTGCCCGTGCTTGGCCACGATGATGATCAGCGTGGATTCAAACAGGCCCTTCTTCTTGAGTTCGCTCACCATCATGCCCAGAGACTGGTCCACGAAATCGAGTTCGCCGGCCAAGCCTGCGCTGGGCGTGCCCAGGACGTCGGTGTAGCCGTTGCCGTTAAGCTTCTGGCCAACGCTGACCGCCTGGAAGTTCGCACCGAAGAGCTTAGGGACGGGGGCGTGGTGCGACCGATCGTGGGTGAAGCCGTCAATCTGGTTGAGGATCGCCTGTACGTGCGTTGAGTCGTAGCACTTGATGTTGTTCAGGTCGGTGACCCAGCCATCGTCAGGAATGGGATCGGCAAAATTGACCGGGGTGCAGCCCGGAAACGGCAGGGCGACAGGGATGGAGTTGATCTCCGGCCCAAAGAAGTCGTCCACGCCGTGGCCGCTGGGGCCGTTGGTCCATTCGTAGGCGGGATGCTTGTCCGTCCACGCCGTCCAGCCCCCGTGGGCCTTCACCACTTCAAAAATGGTATTGACGCGAAGATACTGGTGAGGAAACACCGGCTGGCAGCCATTGTTAGGATCGCGCGGCAGGAAGTTCGGATTGATGCCGCCGCCGCCGTTGAGCTGGGTCAGGTCTATGTCGGCTCCCTCGTCGAGTTCCACCACGGTGCCGCCGGTGCTGGGGCAAGGGCCGGCGTTGGGGCCGAGGATGGGATTGGTAGCGGCATTAGGCGAAAGCTTGCGGTTGAAGCTCACGTCATACCAGAAACCGGTGGTGATGGGCGAGCCGCCGGTCACCAGCGACGCCAGTCCGGGATATGAATCGGACGGCTGCGAGGTGGAGGCGTTGGTGTAGGTCTTGCCATGGGCGCTGAGCTGGGCCAGCGTGGAACCAGGATGCGCCGCCACATAGGTGGTGAGGTCGAGCGCGTGCATGCCGTCCACGCTGATCAAAAGCACGTGTTTGATGCGGTGGTCGTCGCGGTCGTAGTCGCGGCCGGCGGCGTTACTCGTCAACGGTACGGTGAGGAAGAGGGCGGCTAACAGCAGGAAAGAAGCCAGACGTCGAGCCAAGTACATAACTTCTCCTTTTCGGTCGGAAATTTGCTCTGACGAATTTAAGAGCATGAGGGCGGGACGAAGGTGAATGTCCGATGAAGGAACGGTTAAAAGAGTGTTGAAGCCTAAGTGCTTCGTTTGGGCGGCGCGATAGACGTCAGGGCCACCTCCTTGAACCATCTTGCGCACGAACCGATCCGAAGACGATCCCCCGCCACCGCCCGGTGTGTCGTTGGAAGGAATCGTTAAGGGAGCGTTGACGGCGCGCGGGCGATTTTTGTCGTCGATTGGGCAGAACGAAGCCCGTCCACCCAGTAGGCCCAAGCCACGGACAATGAAAATACCACCAGACTGGTGAGAGGAGCCGTCATCGGGTTGCGAGGCGGAGGCCCGGCGATGTTGCCATACCAAACCAATGTCAGGAGAGCGGCCCCGATCCAGAACGCATAGACACCTGCGCGACTCTGGGGACGAGCGCTTCGGGCGTAAAGCACGATGGCCAACAGCCAGAAACCGCCTTCTACGACGAGAGTGGCAGGGACCGAGTTCCAGAGTCCCAACCCAAAGTATTTGTGCCCGCCGGGCGCGATTGGCATATCGGATCGATGACTCACGAAGTCAAGCAGCCAATGGCTGAGAACGGCCAGGAAGACGACCCACGCGCCGCGCGGATAACGCCTGCGCCAGAAGTATGCTGTGGCGAGCAGGGCGCCCCAAATCAAATCCATGAGCAGGCTGTGGCTCAGCGCAATGTTGGTGGCATCCAGATATTGCGCTGCACCCATTCCCGACTTGAAATGCGCCTGCTCGATGCCCGCGAGCATGAAGACGCACCAGGCAAAATCGGCGAACATGGCGGCGAAAGCCAACGTACCGATAGAGGTCTCGGGCGCACAACGCTTTGCCACAAGAGCGACGGCGTAATGCCCAACCAGCATCTGGTTCTCTTTTCTCTTGTCTCTGGACGTGTGAGCTTGGCGGCGGGTCGGCGCCGGCCTATTGGTCCAGTCCGTACTTCTTCCTGAGACTGCACAAGGTATCGCGCGCCCGATATTCCTCGTAGGAATAAGAGCGCGCCGCCTGGAAATCGTGATTGGCGATCGCGTGCACCATACCGCCCACCAAAAACGCAACGCGCTCCTGGGCCTGCGCAACTTCCAGTGGCAGCGAGCTCTGGGGCGAGTTCGAGCCGGCGGCGCCGAACCACAATTCGGAGGGAACGCCCGCCGGACGCATCTTTCGCAAGTCCGGCAGGCCGCGGCCCCGGACCGAGCTGTCCGTGGTGAGCCTGGCGATCCATTCGGCTCCAACTCCGGTTACCAGGCCGGCCACTTCCGTCAACGCAAATCGAGCCAAAGCCGCCCGTCCTTGGCGCTGGCGCTCCTCCCAGCCTTTCTCGAATGCGGCCAGCATCTCATCGGCAAAGGCCGCGGTGTAGTCCCGCGGATAAAGACGGAGCAGGGCGCGATAAATCCACTGCGCGATCACTTCATACCTCCTTGGCTCGCAGGCGCACGCTCGCTGCCTGGGTCAACTGCTTCATTCGACCCAACTCGAGTTGCAGCTGTCGACGCCCCGCCGAAGTCAGCCGGTAGGCCTGCTTTTCCCGGGATGTGTCCTCTTGCTTGAAGCGCTCGATCCATGTGTCTTCGAGGAGCCTGCGCAAGGCCCCGTAGAGCGTGCCCGTGCTCAGCCGGACCCGGCCGTGGCTGAGCGATTCAATGTCCTTCATCAGGGCATAACCGTGGCGCGGCCTGTCAGCTAGGCTGAGAAGAATCAGCAGAACCGGTTCGGTGAGCGGCTTCGTCTCGGTCGCGTCAGGTTGTAGTGCGACATGTCGCATAGCGTCATAATAACGAGCGGGAGCCGGACTGTCAATAGCGACGAAGTGGATCTAAGAAGTGCCCTCTCTACGATCTCGAGTATATGACCTTCTAAGTGTACGAAGGTAAGCGCCGTAGGCGCGACAACACGGTAGCCCCGCCCGCTAGGGCGGGGTAGGCTTGGAAAAAAGGGGAGAGCCCTGGAGGGGCGGCACAGGCATTTCTTCAGCCCTCATCTGATACCGTGGCGAACACGGAAGAGAACGGTGTCGCGCCTACGCGCTCGAAACTACCCCGCCACGGTACCCACCGCTCCACCACCCACCGTGCGCAAACGCACGGTGGGCCCGGTTCCGCAGTGGGCTAGCCTCTCGTCGCGCCTCCGGCGCTTGGAGCATCGTGAGGCCTTGGGGATGGCGATTCCCTTGCACGCCATCTCACGAAGCGGCTGAGCCGCTTCATGGTTTTCGGCGCCCTGGGCTTGCATCGACCAGCCTCGGAACGGAGGCCACTTCTTCAAATCTCGCGGGCAACACTCACCGGTATTCATGAAGATGCGCCTTGACAATCATAACGATATCATTATATAGTATTGTACAATACAGTATGCCGTTTAACCTTCCCAACCCTCCGCAACGCCTCGCTCCCAGCTCCCCGATCTGTGCGAAATGACCCGCCTGGCGGACGCTTTTACCGCCAATTCCACAGGCTTTGACATCAGTTCGACTGGGGTGGCCGCGCGCAAGTCCTTTGCAATGCTAGTTGGCCAGGGGGATGGGGGAGGGGGAGAAAGAAAAAGCGAAAGATCGGGTGATCGGATGATTATTCACTTGACTAAAGTACCGCCTGGGGTGTCCACTGGCCTGTAAGCCGTTTCTCCCGCGTCTCCCGCAAACCAGACCGAAACGGCTTCCAGAGAGGAAAGCCGTGAGTATTGGAGTCGGTTTCCACTGCCCATGCGGCATCGTGCTCTGTGCTGATACCCAGATCACGTATCCAGCGAATCACAAGTACTACGAGAAGAAAATCTACCTGCAAGCGCAGGGCGATTGGCTTGCTGGCTTTTCGTATGCTGGCAATCCAAACCTAATGAAGAGCTTTGACGGAAAGTTTCGCGATGCTATGACGGTCATACCGGGGCCATATACAGCGGCCAAG
>DATDGY010000124.1:0-20483 GCA_036521855.1 Candidatus Angelobacter sp. | reverse complement strand
TTCCCAACAATTTCCTCCGGTCACCTCTCGCGCAGGTCTTCCGGTGACCTTTGCCGCGGACTCGTTGGCATAAATGACGTTCCAATCGCGGTCCAGAATGAAAAAGCCCTCAGCAATGCCTGCCAGCACCTTGCGCGACCGGTCTTCCGACGCGCGCAGCCTTTCCACCAGAAACGCACACGCTCCGCCCATCACCATCCAAACAACTCCGCGCACCAGCTCTTCTGACGTTAACGAGAACTGGCCGTAGGGAGGCCGCAGAAAGAAGTTGACGAACAGACCGCCCAGCGTCAGCGAGAGAAGAGCATAGCGGAAGCTGCCGAACCAGACGCTGACGATGACCGCACCTGAGAACAGCATATACGGGGTCGCGTAAATCGCCGGAACCGCCGCAAGGCTCAACGCAGCAGCGAGCCCGGTGGCCAGCAGGGTCACGGCCGTGGGCCTGAATCCGCTCAGGCGGCGTGGTTGAAGAGAAAGAAACTTTTGTTTGATTGTCATGCGAGAGCACTGCTCATCGACTTCGGTTCGCCATGACTGGCCCGAGACAGCGGCTTTCCGGGGCTGACCTGCCAATTCGCTACATTATAAGCCCTACATCAAGCTCGGCGGGCCCTGGAGCGCAAAAAGAAAAAACCAGTGTTCCCGAAGTTAAAATCACTTAACACTCTATGCCCTCATTTTGCGATGTCGCGCTGCCGGTTCCGCTGGAGATCGCGCTTACTTATCGCATCAGCGGCCAGCTGCCCGTCATCGGCGGGCGGGTGCTGGTGCCCTTCCGAAACGACCGCCTCTCCGGCGTGGTCACCGCGCTGCACGACCGGGAACCTTCCATGCAGGCCAAATCTGTGCTGGAGGTGCTCGACCAGGAGCCCGCGCTCGATGCAACGCTGATGCAACTCGGCCGGTGGATCGCCCAATATTACCTGGCTCCTCTGGGCGAGGTCTTTCGTACCATGCTGCCGCTGGCAGCGGAGATCAAGAAGGCCCGGGTCTACTCCATCACGGAAACCGGTCATGCGGCGCTCGCAGCCTCCGCGACCCTTGGATCTTCACGACGCTCGCGCCAGGGTGTGGATACGCAAATGCTCGAGTACGCGGTGCTCGACTACCTGGCCATGTCGGATGACGCTTTGGAAGGAACATTGCGCTCAGCCACACGGGCCAGTCTAAGAACGTTGGAGAACCTGGTTCGCAAGAGATGGATCACGCGCCAGGACGCGTCCGCGGCGCGCGACGCGCGGCGCACCGTGCAGGTTGCGGTGCTGAAGGACCGCGACCACGAGGTCAAACTCCACGAGGTCAAACTGAATGACAACCAACGAAAGATCATCTCCTTTATGGAGCAGAATGAGGGCCGAGCGCTGCTGACAACGATCCGCGAGCTGGGCGTACCCCGCACCACGCTGCCGACCCTGGTCAAACGCGGCTTGGTGGAAGTCTCGGAAGAGGCCGCGGAATTCAACGTTGCCGGACTCAAACGCCGCGGGCCGGCGCACCTGGATTTCATCTTCAACGCCCAGCAGAAGGCTGCGTTGCAGTCGATCCGAGGGGCCGTCGAGGAAGGGAAGTTCTCGGTCTTGCTGCTACACGGAGTGACCGCCTCGGGCAAGACGGCGGTCTATCTGGCGGCCATGCAGGCGGTGCTGGAGTCGGGCCGCTCGGCGATCCTGCTGGTCCCGGAGATCGGGCTGACGCCGGCCGCTGCCGCAAATCTCCATCAGGTGTTCGGCGAGCAGGTCGCCATCCTGCACTCCGCGCTCTCCGGCGATGAACGCGCCGAACAATGGCACCGCATCCGGCGCGGCGAGGCGCGGATCGTCGTTGGCACCCGCTCCGCGGTCTTTGCTCCGGTCAGCAATCTGGCGCTCATCGTGGTAGACGAAGAGCATGACGCTTCCTACAAGCAGGAAGAGACGCCGCGTTACCACGGCCGCGATGTTGCCGTGATGCGCGGCAAGCTCAGCCAGGCGGCGGTGGTGCTGGCCTCGGCCACTCCCTCCATCGAGTCCTATCACAACTCCGAAACCGGCAAGTACCAGCTGCTTGAGCTGAGCGAACGCGTCGAGCGCCGCCCGCTGCCCGAGGTCGAGGTGGTGGACATGAAGTTTGAGTTCCGACGCGAGGGCAAGGACGAAGCCCAGCTATTCTCCCGGCAACTGGTCGGGGAAGTCAGCACGTGCCTGGAACGGGGCGAACAGGCCATGATTCTGCTGAACCGCCGCGGATATTCCGCCATCGTTCTTTGCCGGTCTTGCGGGGAGACGCTGCAATGCAAGAACTGTAGCATTGCCCTTACTTATCACAAATCCGGTTACCGCATGGAGTGTCACTATTGCGGTTATCGACAAGCGGTGCCCAAGCGCTGTCCCGGATGCGACAGCGAGTACATCTATTTTCTCGGGGCCGGCTCGGAGAAGGTGGAGGAGCGGCTCCATGCGGCCTTTCCCCAGGCGCGCATCGGCCGCCTGGACCGCGACACCGTCCGCACCCGCCACGATTTCGAGCGCGTGCTCAACCAGTTCCACGCCGGCGAGATTAACCTGCTGGTGGGAACGCAGATGATCGCCAAGGGCCATGACGTGCACGGCGTCACCCTGGTGGGAGTGGTGGGGGCGGACTACGCGCTGGGTTTCCCCGATTTTCGCGCCGCCGAGCGAACCTTTCAATTGCTTACCCAGGTCGCCGGGCGCGCCGGGCGGGGCGAATCTCCGGGACGCGTGATCCTGCAGACATTTCATCCCGAGCACTATGCCATCGAGTTTGCCCAGCGCCACGATTACAAAGGGTTTTACGAGAAAGAAGTCCGCTTCCGCCGCTGGATGCACTATCCGCCGTTCAGCGCGCTGGCCAACGTGCTGGTGCGCAGCGACAAACTCGACCAGACGCTCCGCTGGACCGGCCAGCTCGCCCGGTGGTTCGAGAGCACGCGCCACGAGGGCGTGCGCGTGCTGGGACCTTCGGTGGCGCCGATCATGCGCCTGAAGCGCGATTACCGTTATCACTTTATCCTGAAGGCCGCCAGCCGCGAGAAGCTTGGCGCCACCCTGCGAGAGATGCTGGCCTTCGCTGCCGAGCAGAAGATTTCCCGCACCAACGTCATCGTGGACGTGGACGCTCTCTCGTTACTTTGAGGGATAGTGCTGCTGCCATCGTTCTTTCAAGTAATCGTGCAGCGATCCCGCGAGGGGCGCGGGCGTCACCGTCAGAACCAGCATGACCAGGGCCAGGAATGCAAGCAGCCAGCGCTTCCGGTCCACACCAGGGTACAGCGGAACCTCAGGATGACGACTGCCCGTCAGGCGCAGAACGAGGGCCCACACCAACCATCCCGACCAAAAGAACCAACTCAGGGGCAGCAAAACCAGAATCGCCAGCAGCGTGGTGGTGCGGTGGAGGCGCGGGCGAAGCGCAAAGATAATGTGGCCGCCATCGAGCTGGCCTCCGGGAAGCAAGTTCAGAGCCGTGGCAAACATTCCAAACCATGCCGCGAACGCTGCCGGATGCAGATACAGATTCTGCAAGCTGACTTGGGCGGCGTTGGGGTTGCCGAACGTTGCCAGGATCCAATGTGCGAGCTTGAAG
Source organism: Candidatus Angelobacter sp. (assembly GCA_036521855.1). Taxonomy (GTDB): domain Bacteria; phylum Acidobacteriota; class Terriglobia; order Terriglobales; family Acidobacteriaceae; genus Angelobacter. Next base: position 16,898 of record DATDGY010000124.1, on the reverse strand, counting down.
ATGAGTGGCAGGCCGAAGGCGATATCTACCTCAGCGGAAGCCGCGGTGAGCGGCTTGGAAGCCAGCAGGCCGAAGATGAGCACCGGGACCGCTACCACGAAACCGGCAATCGGACCGGCGATCCCGATATCGAACAGATCGGAACGGCTGCGGATCGGAGACTTAATGCGAATGAACGCACCCATCGTCCCGATCAACGTCGGGGCGGGGATAAAAAAGGGCAGCGTCGCAAATACGCGCCGGCGTAGACAGAGAATGTAATGGCCAAACTCGTGCGCCGTCAGGATTCCCAGCAGGCACGCCGAGAAGGGTATCCCGCGCTCTAAGCGGTGCCAGTCCTCAAGCGCCCACGACCACGGCCAGTAATCCGTGGACTCATCTCTCGAGAAAGAGGGACGATTGTTGTCGAAGTTGTACTGCAACCGCGCGCCGATACACAGTGTGGTGAAGACCGTGGCCAGAAAAAGGATTGCGTGCAGCCAGTATCGCCTGCGCGGCGGCTGAACCACAACCACTCTGATCTCCTGGCGTTCAGGGTCAAAGATCTGGTACTCGAGCGGAGGAAGAGGATTGTCCGGCATGCAACCAATAGCCCTGATGAGACCTGTCTAATCGATGGACTGCAGTTCCTTCCCCGGCTTGAAACGAACCGCCTTGCCCGGAGGGATGTTGACCTCGGCTCCGGTGCGCGGGTTGCGGCCGATGCCGGTCTTGCGCGGACGCACGTTGAACACGCCAAACCCACGCAGTTCGATGCGTTCGCCGTGGGCCAGCGCTTTCTTCATGCTGGCAAAAACCGTCTCTACAGCCAGCTCAGCTTTGGTCTTGGTGATGCCAGTTTTGATGACCACTTCATTGATGATATCGAGCTTTATCACAGGTCAGCTCTCCTCAAGATGTCGAAGGGGGCGTAACTTGCAGATACTATGGGACTTTTACGTCGGTTGTCAATGGACCTTTTGGCCAACAAGAGCAACAGTGATCGGAATCAGCCGAGAATGGTGATTGCCATCGCCCAAGGAATGCTGATCGGATCGTCAGGAGCACGCATAGACTCTGCCCAACCCTCGCCGCAAAGCCGAACCGGGACCGTGGTTGGAGTTTGGCATATTGCGGGCTCGAAAGGTTTGGGTCCCTGAAACTGAACATCATAGGTAACCCCTACACCCACTCAATGAGTAATCGTAAGCTGCAGCGGAACACTATTTGTTGCCCCGTTGCTGGTTCCTGTAATTGTCAAAATCGCAGTCGATGGCGGCAAATTGGTTGGAGGCGGATTACTCGTGCCTCCTCCACACGCAGACATCGTGGCCACGAGGATGACCGCAGGAAGCATCAAGAACACCAGACGCAGCCTCCTCCGGCGGAAAGACAGGGCCGTAATTACGCCCGCAATCACGAATGGCATCATTTTGAAAGGCGAACGTTCGTTCCGAGCCTGTGAGGTCGTAGCCACAGTCACCGTAACCGGCGCGGTGGAAGATACGGTGGGAAGAACTGCCGACGCCGGACTCATACTGCAAGTCGTGCCTGCCGGGGCCCCGCTGCAACTCAAGGCAACGCTTCCTGTAAAGCCGTTTTCTGCCGACAGCGTGAGGTTGTAGGTTGCGGTTTGTCCAGCGCTTACGGTCGCGGACAAACTCGAATTTGGTGCCGGATCGAAAGCGAACGGACTAAAGACGAAAATCTGGAAGTTAAAGGCTGTGCTTTGATAAACGCTATCGCCGGAATAGGAAACGCTGAAATCGTGGACTCCGGCGGTCAGGGTGAGTCCCGAGAAGTTGGCGGCTGGCGGGTCTCCCGGGAGTACGACCAACTGGACGGGATTGCCGAGCGCTTGTCCCGCTTCGAACAGTTGCGCCGTGCCGGTGGGCAAAATGGGACCGGTATTGAAGACGAAGACAGTGGCCGAACCGGTTCCCGTAAAACTCGAAAATGTAAATACGTCTAACGGGGGGATCGGCTTGGTAACAGTGATCGTCACCGGTTGGGCTGTGCTGGGATTGAAACTATTGTCGCCCGAATAGCTGGCTCCAAGAGTATGCGTACCAACCGTGAGCGTAAGCGGTCCTGACGGAAGAAAATCTGCCTGCCCTTGGATGTTAAGCGGCACCGATCCCAATTGGGTGTTTCCGTCGCTAAAGGTCATGGTTCCCGAAGCCTGGCTTTGCCCGGAAGCGCCGGTCACGGCCGCATGAAGCGGAAGAAATTCTTCTCCGTAAGGGAAACTCGAGCTGGAAGTCAGCGAGGTCGTGCTGCTTTCTTTTGTTACATTGACCGCGACTGCATTCGAATCGCTGGCCTGGAAATTGGAGTCTCCTGGATAGTGAGCGCTCACGTTGTACTGGCCGCCGGGAAGATTCGCGAACGAACCGGTGAAAACGCCATTGTTCAGCGTGCCCGCGCCTACAGTTATGACGGAGCCTGGTCCCGCCGCGCCCTGAAGATTCGTGACCAAAGCGACATTTCCGGTGGGCACGGTAGTGCCCGACATTGGCGTGACGTTGGCCGTGAATGACACCGGCTGTCCATGCTGGACAGACGTCGATCCATTTGCCGCGAGCGCAGTGGATGTGCCCTGCAGGCCCTTCACGAAAGTAACAAATGCCGGTACCAGATTTGCGGCGTTGACCGATCCCAGACCTGTGGCGAGATCGTATCCCGTTCCAGCGTTGAATCCGGCCTGGCCGGGAACACTGTTGTTGCCGGCGGTCACGTCATTGAAGACGCAGGTTGACGGCGTCCCGGGATTCGTCCGGCCACTGGAATCGCAACCGGCAAAGTTCTCCGCCGCGCCCAGCAGATAGAGCACATAATTAGCCAGTCCCTGCCGCTCGCCCGTTTGCTGATCAATGATCGCCATGATTCCGGCGAATGATGGCGACGCCGCGGAGGTTCCTCCGACAACCTCGGCGTTAAGAAGCACCAGTTGGCCATTGCTGTCGGTTGTGGTTTGGCAGGTGCCTTCGAAGCAGAAAAGGAAGCCGTCGTGTACCGCGGCAGCAGCCAGGGAAACATCCGGGATGTCGCGCTTCCCGTCATTAGGAACTCCCGGAATGGTCGCGGCCTGCCAAGCCGGTTTGGCGTAGATGGTGCTTGCGCCGCCTCCGCCTGCAAAAAGATTAGGCTGGTTGAACAAGCAGGTGTTGACCGTAGGATCGCAGCTTTCATTCCACACGGTTTCGGGAATGTATCCAATCGCGGACGTAAATCCCGGTCCATTCGTCGAATTCCAAAATGTGGAATCATTGCCATTCTCATTCAACTCGGTGCCGCCGACGGCGGTGTCAAATGGCGTCGAAGCCAGGCCGCTGACAGCTAATCCTCCAGTCGCCGGTCCGAAGTTAGGATCGTCACAGCCCGCCGCCCCGCTGTCTCCAGCGGAGACAAAAACGCTGATTCCCTGGGCCGCTGCCTGCTGCCAAAGAAGATTGTAGAAAGTATTCTCCGCCGTCCCTAACGCATTTTCACACTCTCCAAAACTGACGCTCATGATGGGAGCCAGGTTATTGTCGACGATGTATGCCGATGAGAGGTCCACGCCATCGGTGGTCAAAGTCGAGGCGCTGACAACCAGGTCGATGGTTGCGTTCGGCGCGACCGCTCCCGCCCATTCCACATCGAGCGATGCCTCCACGGAGTCCCCCGAAAACGTAAAGCCCGGATCAGCCCCATCCACGATGATGCTTGGGTCTTGGGGCGGCAGGCCAAAAACATCGCGGAAGGTTTCCACATCAGTGAGTTCAACCTTGCTTCTAGCCACGATCGCAATTGTCTGCCCGGCGCCATTTGCGCCACTTTGATACAGAGAGCTCAGATCGTAAATTTTGGCGTAGTCGCCGGGCGCAAGAAAGTGATTGATGCCAGGGTTGGCTATGGTAAACGCTGGATCTGTCGGCACAAGCTTTCCCTGGGAATTGCGCTGGACCGCATAGTAGCGGCCCAGACGGGGCTGCTTGAAGGAAAAATCATGCAATGGAAGCACCGCGCTCACCAGCGGCGCCACTTCCGCCGGCAAGGAAAGATCGCTGGCGTTAGCGATGTGCGTGGTCTGATTGACTTGGTAACGGTGAATTTCTGTCCGGAAGGCGGTTTCCACTTGCGACACGGCGCCCGAGAATTGGATCCAACGTCCGCTTCGCGCCACGCTGTGGATGCTGAAACCCTGGGCCGCAAGCCAGGCCGTCACCTTCTGGATCGCTTCCGGGCTGGCGCCGAACTCGACCCTGAATTCTTCGGGCGTAAGCCACCGGTGATAGCGAGGCGAACCTTTCGTGTGCAGGCTGTCGAGCAGCTCCTGCAACGACTGCGCTTTGCCGGGGTTGCCCGCAAGCACAAGGACCATCCTCTCCATTGCCTCGTTTCCCGCTACGCGGCCCAAGTCGGAAGCGCTCTTGGTTGCAGGATGAGTTGAAGAGGGTAGGACCACTCGATTCGCCCCTGCGCCAGCGGCTGTGGCCTGCCTCAGTTCTTGAGCCATTGCCCAAGCCGGGACAATGGAGGCTATGAAAACAACCGAGAGCGCAGTTGCAACCATCCGGCGTTGGATTGCCTTGAATAGCACCGCATATGAAATTGCTGAAACGATTTCTGCAACACGGTAGGTTTTTAGCACGATTGCATAGATTGCTATAGTCAGAGCGGCGAGTTCTTGCATGGCTTACCTTCCGTTCCAATACAGGAGCTGGAGTCGAATGATAACCCAAGTGTCTGGAATCTACTACATCAAGATCCATCAAAATACTTTAAGAGATCGCAGAGGCTATACGCGGCATCCAGCCTCATCCAACGTATCTGGGGATGCTGATATCAGTGGATGTCGTGGGGAATGCGGGATGCAGGCGGCAGGCGCTGCGCTCAGGAAGCCCAGGGGGGCGGTGCCGTCGCCACCATTTTCTTTCGCGCCGCCTTCTGCCACTCAACCAGGCCGCCAATGCACAGCCCAAGAAAGACAACATAGAGCGCGGTGGTGAAGTAAAGGTGTTTATAGATATAGAGTCCGACGACCAGCACGTCGCCCACTATCCAGAACCACCAGTTTTCCACTACCTTGCGCGACATCATGTATTGCGCCGTAAGAAACAGCGCCGTGGTGAGGCCGTCGGCGAAAGGCACGGTGCTGGGAGTGAACCGGCGCAGGAGCCAGAAGAGCGCCGCGGTGGCAACAGCCGCGATCGCCGAATAGCCGAGCCACCCCTGCGACGAAGCCCGGCTCACCTTCAGCTCGGAGTGTTCGTTGCCGCCGTGCAGCCAGTTCCACCATCCGTACACGGCAATGGCGATGTACACCAGTTGCAGCCCCATGTCGGCATAGAGGCCGGACTTGAAGAAAATAAAAATGTAGAAGAGATTGTTGGCGATTCCGATCGGCCAGTTCCAGATGTTCTGTCTGATCAGCAGCCATACGCACAGAACGCCGCTGAGAAAACCGAGGATCTCCTGCCAGTTTCCGCCGAGAAACGCCAGGACCGCGGGCCAGGCAGAATGCCTGACTGAATTATTTGGGCTGGGCTTCTCCGGCCTTATAGATGTAGCGGATGGCCGGCTTATAGATCAGGAGATGAGGCGCCCCGTTGCGCGTAAGCTTGATGCAGGTCCGGTCGTACCATTCGATGAGGCCCTGCAACTGCTCGCCATCCTTAAGCACCACTACGACCAGGGTCTTGCTCTGAATCTGCTTTTGGTAGTAGTAGTTTTCCGCGTGGGTTTGTTCGGGCAAACTGCGCCGTGGACCGTTAGAAGCGCGGTCCGTCCGTTCGAGGCGCTCGCGGCGTTCCGAAACCGGTTCCGTCCGCGGCGGCGGAGAGCTCAGTGAGGGGCGGATCAGTTTCCTGCTGACGAACGACTCGTCCTCGGGTGGCTCCGGGGCCTGGCGTGCTGCAGTTGCGTCGGTTGCGTCCTTCATTGTCCAATCCGTGCCCCGCGTCGTGGAAACTATTTGGCGGGAGCGCGCCCACCGGAAGCCTGGCCGAATCCAACTATGTTGACCGGCAATTCAGTGCGGGTTCGTTCCAGTAACCGTATCACAGCGCGTGGCTGGCTTTCAATTGACTCAAAGGTCATGGCCGGAGCAGCCGCCGGCTGTGGTCCAAGGTGAAAGCTCAACGTTCCAGCGCCAGGGCCAACGCATCCAGCGAGAGCGGGCGCAGCAGGTTGCGGCGCATCCCGCTCTGCACCTGGCCGAGTTGCTGTGCGGCCCGGGTAATCCAGTCGAAATCAACCGCATCCGCAAGCGACTTCAATTCGGCTGCAATATCGGTGTTGCGCACCAGTTCGGGCGCGCCGGAAGCCAGCGCCATCACGTCCTGGAGCACGGAATAGACGGCGGCCAGAAGCTGGTCGGTCTTGTCCTTGCCCTCGGCGCCGCCGCGATAGGTTTCGGTGGAGCGAAAGAGTTCGGAATGGTCCGCGGCGCGAACCGCAGTGTTGAGGAGAATGAGGGCGTCCTTGCGCGCAGCCAGGTACTGTTCCAGGTTGAACCCAAGCGCCCGGCCTACGGCCCCGCCGCTCAACCGGGCCACGAGTTGGCGATGGCGTGCATTCCACTCCGGACGATGCTTTGCCAGATGCTCTTCCAGGTCATGAATTGGCAACGGGCTCAGCGTGAATATCGCGCTGCGGGAACGAGTGGTGGCAAGCAGCTCACCCGGACTACGCGCCAGCAGAAAGATCGTGACGAAATCAGGCGGTTCTTCCAGTGTCTTGAGCAGGGCATTGGCGGCTTCCTTCATGAAAGTCGCAGCCGTAAAAATGAAGACGCGACGGCGCGCCTCGGCCGGCTTATAGCGGATCGCTTGATTGACGTGCCGGACCTGGTCCACCTTGATCATCATCTGCGGCGGGTCGGGGGGGACCACAAGAACGTCGGGATGCGTCTGCACCAGCAGGCGGGTCTCGCGTTTATCGGCATCGCGAAGCCCTTCACGCGCTTCCACGGCCTCGGCAAAGCGCGCGTCCAGGTCCAGAGCTTCAGCGATACGTCTGCAGTTCTCACATTGACCGCAGAAGTCAGGGAGACCGTCCGGCAGCGGCGACGGCGGATGCAAACAGTTCATCGCTCGCGCCAGCATCAGCGCCAGCGTGTACTTGCCCGCGCCCTGCGGGCCGGCGAGGATTACGGCGTGAGGGAAGCGATCGTGCGCCAGCATCTCCCGCAGGCGGCGAACGACTTCCTGGTTGCCGTGAAATTCGGAAAAGCCCATACGCTTTAGATTCTATCCACCGTGAATTGATCCGCGTTCATCCGCCTGGACCAGGGTACCGCGGTATGTGTTTTTCAATTCCTTATTTCGCCGGTTCCGGAGCCGCCCTTGCGGCCGGTTTCGCGAACTTGGCGTCGTCAATGGCCACGTTCTGCTGTACCTGGTCCACCTGGATGGTGAAACGTCCGGCGGGCCGGGCGATGGTCCAGCGGAAGGGAATCTTCACTCCGCCGGCGTCGCGATAGTCGGCATAGTCGATCTGCGTAGGATTGCGTCCCAGCGGCGTCTCCGCGTAACGCACCAGGCGGATCAGCAGCCCGGACTGTTCGTCGAAAAAGAGCCGGACGGGAGACTGACCCGGTCGCAGGGCGGTTACGACCGTGGCCTCGCGGTCGCCGATCTTCTCCGGCCTTCCCACGCGGAACTGGGTGAAAATGTGCTTAAGGTCGGTGGCGAAGTGGAAGTCGGCGTCAAGACGCACGGCGTCGTTCTCCTGCGCACTCATATCACGCGACGGACGACCTGTGGAGCCCAGCCAGCCGGCGTGACCGTCGTAGGCAGTCATGCTGTCGCCGTTGGGCTGATGCACGATGGTGACGCGCTTGTCCGGCGCCTTGGCAAAGACCTCCACCGGGGCCTGTCCGCGCCCAAAACTCATCGTCCCCTTTTCCACCCGGCTGGCGACTTTCTGGATGGCTTCCGCTCCGCCCAGCGCCTGAACATATTTGTCCAGAATCGGGTCGGCGGAAGGCCGCTGCGCCGGCGGCGTGCTGCCGGGCGCCGGACTGGACGCAGCTTCCGCGGCCGCAGGCTTAGGCTCTTCATCGCTGATGATGGGGATGGCCACAGGATTATGCGAACCACGATGACAGGAATAGCAGGTTACATCCTGATGTCCTTCGAAATTGTCCTTGTTGATGGCCATCTGCATCTGGATCATCTTGCGCGCGGTGGCCTTGTTTTTCTTGTCGTCCTTGTCGAACTCGTTCGGCACGTGGCAGAACTCGCACTCCACGCCCAATGATGCGCTGATGAACTGCATGGCCGGCACCACCTGATCGGCTGGGACCCCTTTGAGCACTTGGATATTCTTGAAGGCCTGGTCGGCAGTTTTCCCCGTCAAAGACGGTAAGGGCGCCTGTTGCGCGTGCGCCATAGCCGCTGGTGACGATGACGTGGGTGACGATGGGGCGGCCGCAGATTGCGCGGCGGGCGTCGATTGCGCGGCAATGACCAGCGTCAAGGCTGCCGGTCCTGCAAAGACGAGAATTCCTTTGAGCCATTTCCTGTTCATGGTCGGTTCCTGAGATTTTTGAGAGTGGGATCGCCGGCAAGCGGCGAAGCACGCAAGTATAGTGGAGCAACCGCTTTTAGGGAAAGCCGAATCTGGAAAGCCGAATCCGTTTCAACTGACCCACTGTCTCGTAGGCAACAGGTTCACAACCGCGCCCAGCCTCGATTTGCCTTAACTCCGGGTTAAGGACCCGCCCGGCAGCTAGTAGTACCTTGCCGCGCAATTTCGGGTTTTCGCCGGAATCGCAAACTCCCACCGGCCCGCTAGAGTGTCATCTCCACTTCGTCCCAACCAGTTTTCTGGAGGGGACCCTTTGCGACGTTGTTGTTTTGCTTTTTCTGCGTTTGCGATCGTTGTTGTGATATTTACCGTGAGTTCGTGTGGCGGGGCGTCCGCCGCGAACAAAAGCCCGATAGCTACAGCCAGCCCAACCCCAACTCCAACCCCAACCCCGGGCGGTCCGGCGAACCCCAGTCCTACGCCGACTCCCAGTCCTACGCCGACTCCGAGCCCGACGCCGGCGCCGAGTCCCAGCCCCAGCCCCACGCCGACTCCGAGCCCCACGCCGGTTCCGAGCCCGACTCCTACGCCTACGCCCGGCGCCACCGTCCTGGACAACGTCCAGAACACGGCGACGTGGCTTACCTGCGGTAACTGCGGCAATAGCGGCGCTACCGGACCCACGGCGAACGTCTCTTTCACGCCGGGCATAGCCTCGCCCAGCGAGGACGGCGTGGCCACGCAGTTTTCCATCGCGGCCACCGTGCCCTACACCAACGCCTACTTCTACCTGGAACACACGCCGGTCACCAGCCAGATCAACGCCCTCACTTACGAATTCGACCTCTACATTCCCGCCGGAATGGAGAACGCGCCCGAGGCCTTCGAGTTCGAGTGCCAGCAGATCGTCGGCGGATGGGTCTACAACTTCGGCTGGCAGGCTTACTACGGCGGCAACGTGTGGCGGATCTTCGACTACGGACTGAAACAGTGGGATTCAGCCAATATTCCATTCGCGGCCTTCACGCCGGGTACGTGGCACCACATCCTGGCTGAGTACCACAATGACATCACCACGCATACTGTCTTCCACGATGCTCTCACCGTGGACGGTACGCGCTATCCGGTGAACATCACTCACAATGCCTTCAACGCCGGCGGAAGCGACCAGTTCACCAACGCCGTCCAACTCGACAGCAACCAGACAGCCACGCCCTACAGCGTGTACGTGGACAAGATGAGGATTACTTACCAATAAGTTCCTGCGATGTTTCTCCCCCCGAGGGCCGTAACTTTCACGTTGGTTGCGGCCCCGCGTATTTTCCGACGAGAAAACGGCAGAGACCTATGTCTCTGCCGTTTTTTTCGGGAAGTCAGTGCTTTTTCGCTCGCCCGGTTATTGCTCGTCCGCCTCGCCCTTTTCGGCAGCAATCGGCGTGAGCGTACCGAACAGACCGTTTACCTCACCGTTCGGACCAGCGGTGAAAAACAGTGTTGTGGCTGGACCTGCGGCGGCATCATTACCAAACCGCAGCGCCCACAATCCGTCAATGTTTAACGTGCTTCCGTCAGGATTCAGCATATTTCCCAAAAAGCGGCCGGTGACCGGATTAAAGGACGCGACAGTGCCTCCCCGGAACTGGCCGACCAGGATGGTATTGGTGAACTCACCGAAATGCTGTGTAGCCCAGACAACGCCCCAGGGAGCATTCATCCAGGGGCCGTGCTCCAGGCGTTGCAGACGCCTGCCATGCGAGTCGAAAACGTTGACAAAGCCAAGGCCCGCGCCGCCAACCGGATCGTGCCTGGCCGCATCCTGCTTGGCGTAGGTTATGTAGATGTTTGGTCCAAGACCCTGGATGTTGAAGGGAGCAAAACCGCGCTCCCGGAGCTCTTCATCTTCAAAGGCATCTTCTGAAATCCGTACCTGCTTGAAGTTGGTGTCAAAGACGTCGACGCGGCCGCTGCGGAAGTTCGCCGCCAGAATAAATTTATGTCCATCGATTTCGGCAATGGTTGAGCCCTTATAAACAGCGCCATTGGCGGCGTTGGGCACCTGGGAGTTGTCGACTTCGATGGTGGTGTTGTTGAGCGCGACGCCCGGGTTCCAGGCCTGCACCGTGCCGTCTTCAGTGACAAAGAGGAAGATCCCCGGCTTTCCCGGAGCCACCAGAAAGTCGGTCGGGCCGCCATTAAACATCACTCCGGTTGGAGATCCCGGGGCCGGCTGGCTGGGGGCATTGGGAATCGTCACCACCAACGGGACGATGCTGGCAGCCGTCCCGGCTGGGTTAATGGAGTACAGGGTCGCGGTGCCGCCGGCGTTGTTTGAAACCCACCACGGGGTGCCGGGACCAGCGACCAGACCCCACGCATTCTGCAAGTTGGGATCGTTTACAGGAGCGGCGCCAGTGTTGGAGACCAGGTTGGTCTGGTTATAATGCTGGCCGAAGGCCGGGCTGGAAGACAGTAAGAGCGCGAAGCTCGCGAGGATGATGGACTTTACAAACTGGGGGAAGGCACGCATCTTTCTTACCTCCAAGGGATTAAGGCCCAGTCTGCGCGAACCTAACCGTTCCCCACTGCGAACGAATCTGATCACGCAGCGGACGCTTTCAAACCGTAGCAAGTGTTTCTCCATGGCCGCCTCCTTGGTCTACCAAAGCGGCCCGGCTTGAAAGCACGGCTCTTACGAATCTTGGTGAATATCGAACTGCACGAGCCGCCACATGGGAATACAAAAATCAGAATGCGCGAGAGCGAATTTGTACAAAGAATTGGATTTTTCGTGCGGCGTTTGCAAACCGATGAATTGTTCGTCTTGATGTCAAAATACTTTAGAGTGCGTTTCGATTCTCCCAATTCGGGAATAGATACAAGTGGCAGATTCTGTTACCGCGTACCGATTCTTCGATCTCGCCAGGCGCAGGGTTGGCTGGCAACTGCTATTCGTACCGCAGCGCCATCATGGGATCGACCTTGGCGGCGCGGCGCGCCGGTATGAAACTGGCGAGCAGTCCTACCAACGCCAGGAGCAACGACGTTATCACGAAGGGCAGGGGCGAGGTGGCACGGACGCCGTAGAGAAGATTGCTGAAAAACGCCGTCAGCCCAACGGCCGTCAAAAATGCCAGCGCCAGCCCTACCCCTACGCCGATGGCCAGGACCACCCCCGTCTGGCGCAACACCATGAGCAGTACGTCTCGTGGTTGCGCTCCCAGCGCCATGCGCACGCCGATTTCGCGCACCCGCTGCCCGACAGTGAAACTAACCACGCCGTAAATCCCTACCGCGCACAGCAGCATGGCGATCAGAGCGAAGATGCCAAGCAGGCTGGCGGCAAAGCGCGGCGCCCAAAGGGCCTGATCGAAAACCTCCCCAATGGGCCAGACATTGGTCAACGGCAGGTTGCGGTCCAACTCTTGTACGCGGCTGCGCAGCGGCCCAAGCACGGACCGGGTCTCCGGGCCTGTCCTGAACAGCACCGTCACCGCCGGACTGGGGTATTGAAGCAGGGAAAGGTAGATGTACGGCGTAGGGCCTTCGCCGAGCGTGTTGTACTTGGAGTTGCGGGCCACCCCGATGACCTGCACCCACGCGTCGTCACCAAAAAACTTGAAGCGCTTTCCGATGGGATCGTCATTCCCCCAGAAGCGCCGGGCCGCCGCCTCGTTGACGATGACCACTTTGGGGCTGGCCTCGCGCACCGTCGTGTCAAAACCGTGGCCCTGCACCAGCGGGATATGCATGGCTTGCAGGTAGTCGGGTGACACGCTGCTCACCTGGCCGAACATGCCATTGCGGCTGGCGCTGGCATCGCGTCCTTCGGGAAATACACTGCGTCCGAAGCCGCCGTTCAGCAGAGGCACGGAGCTGGAGAGCGTGGATGACAGCACTCCGGGAGTCGTCTGCACAACTTCCAGCACGCGTCGCTGGAACTCTTTTACCCGGGACGGCTCGTAGTTCAGAGAGCCGGCATCGAAAGAAATCATGCCCAGGTTATGAGTGTCAAAACCAGGGTCCATCTGCTGGGCGTTGCGCAAACTCGTGAGGAACAGGCCGGCTCCGACCAGCGCGATCAGGGAGAGCGCAACCTGCACCATGATGAAGATGTTTCGGATGCTGAAGACGTGACCGGTAAACGTTTCACTGCCGGTGCGTTCCTTGAGTTCGGAAACCAGGTCGGGTCGCGACGAGTGCAAGGCAGGCGCCAGTCCGAAGATCACACCAGTGGCCAGCGCAATGCCGAGCGTGAACAGGAGAACGCGGCCATCCAAAGGTACGTCAAGATTGGTGTCGGCAAGAAATGGCGGCCGGAACCTCCACAGCAGATTTCGGCCAAGAACGGCAAGGCCAAGACCCAGCCCGCCGCCGGCGATAGCCAGAACCGTGGCTTCGGTCAGCAGTTGACCAATGACGCGGGTGCGCGATGCGCCCATGGCCACGCGAATGGAAATCTCGCGTTTTCTGGCCTCCGCGCGTGACAACAGCAAATTGGCGATGTTGGCGCATGCGATCAGCAAGACCAGCCCTACCACGCCCATCAATATGGCCCCGCCGACGCTGAGGATACCGCGAACGTTGGGATTCACGCCCGACTCGAGCAGCGGGATCGCGATAAAGGAGCGTCCTTTGTTGGCCGCAGGGAAAGCGTTGGCCAAGTTCGCCCCCAACACCTGCAACTGTTGCCGGGCCTGTTCGAGGGTCGCGCCATCTTTGATTCGCGCCACGGCCGCGAAAAAGAGAGCCTTACGCTCCTTGAACAATGCCTTTTGCAGGCCCGTGAAAATCTGGTCGTGCATGGCAAAGGTGACCCAAAGATCGGGACCTCCTAAAGTCGTGGGGCCCTGGAAGCCGCGCGGAGCCACCCCGATAACGGTGAATCCTTGCCCATTGATAAGCACGTTCTGCCCAATCACATTGGGATTGGAAGCGAACTTCCGCTCCCAGAGGCCGTAACTGAGCACGGCCACCGGGCTCGCGCCTTCTAAGCCTTCATCAGGACGAAACGTGCGCCCTAACCGAGCGCGAACACCAAGAACGTCGAAGAAATTCCCGGTCACGATGTCAGCCGTAAATCTTCCCGGCTGCCCGTTGATGGTCATACTCACGCCCACGCCGCCACCGAAGGCGGATATTGCCGTACCGGAGAATGCGGTTACTTCGCGGGCAATATCCTGGCCGTTGGGCAGCGAGATAGGCAGGAAAGTGAAGCCCGGGCTCGAGACGGACGGATCATCGGTATAAATGTTGACCAGGTGCTGCGCGTCCGCGACCGGAATGCTGTTGAAGAACACCGCATTCACCACCGTAAAGATAGCGGTGTTGGCGCCAATACCCAGCGCCAGCGTGATGATAGCCACTGCGGCAAATCCCGGCGACTTGCGCATGGCACGCAACGTGTACCGAATGTCCTGGAGAAGGTTCATCGCGCCCCCGAATCCCTACCTAGACAGACGTGCCGGCAAGGCGGTACGTTAGCCGGAACGTCAAAAATCTAGTATGCGCCGGTCCAGGTGCCCGTTCGCACGGCGACGTTCTGGTAGTGGGCTACTCTGACTGGTAGTCGGTCCCGGGGGATCTTAGAAACATCATAGATGGTCAGACCACAGGTCATGACCACCTGGAGATCCACCACGCCGCCAGCGCCTGTCATCTCGACCAAGGCCGAGGAAGTCCGCGCAGCGGACGACTCAGGGCGCGTGCCGGGGCCCCCAACACGCGCGCTTTTCGCGTGGTGAGGTGGGGTCGAGAGATCCCGAGGGTGCGTCCTCTGCCAAGCCGATACGAGGCGTTCTTCCCATGCTGTGTGGGCTCCGCTCCCGTGTCGGCATCACCGGGTTCTTTAGGCGGTTCCAGGGGACAGTTCCTGGCTAGAACCCCCTGAATCAGCATGGAAGAACAAACATTGTCGGGATCTCTCCACTCGCCCTCAGTTCGCTGCGCTCCTGCGGGCTCGGTCGAGATGACAAAGGTGACCGTTTCTATCGATGGGATTCAAAGTAGCCTACTACCAGCGTTTTTCCAAAAAGGTTGCCGCGGGATAGAATGCCTCCGCAGATAAAAGATGAATACTCACATGCACACCATGATGAATTACCCGCTGACGCTCACCGCCATCCTGGAGCGAGCGGGCCGGTATTTCGGCGACGTCGAAGTGGTCTCCCGCCTCCCTGACAAATCAATTCATCGCAGCACCTGGGGTGAGGTCTACGGCCGAGCGCGGCGGCTGGCTGAATGTCTGCAATCCGCCGGGCTGAAGAAGGGCGACCGTGTAGCCACGCTGATGTGGAACCACTACGCGCACCTGGAAGCCCATTTCGGCGTGCCCGCGGCGGGCGGCATCCTGCATGCGTTGAACCTGCGCCTGCATCCCGACGAAATCGCTTACATCGCCAACCACGCCCAGGATCGTTTCCTGATCGTAGATGATGTCCTGCTTCCCGTTCTCGACAAATTTAAATCGCGAGTGAATTTTGAACGGATCTTTGTTGTGCCGCATTGCGGCCGGCCGGTGGCCAGCGAATACGAGAACTACGAAGCCTGGCTCAAGCAGGCGTCCGGCAGATTTGAATACCCGCCGATCAGCGAGGACGACGGCGCCGCCATGTGCTTCACCTCCGGGACCACCGGCAATCCTAAAGGCGTGATCTATTCCCATCGTTCGCAGGTGCTGCACACCATGGTCCAGGCCACGGCTGATTCCTGCGGATCGTCGCAAGGTGATGTGATCCTGCTTTGTTCGCCCATGTTTCATGCCAACGGCTGGGGGATGCCCTACACAGCGGCCATGGTCGGGGCTAAGTTCGTGCTGCCCGGCCCACATTTGGACGCGGACAGCGTGCTCTACCTGATCGATCACGAGAACGTGACCCTGAGTTGCGCCGTGCCCACGGTTTGGCTGCCGGTCCTGGCGGCCCTCGACGAGCGCGGCCACGAATGGAAGCCGCCGCGCGATGTCCGCATTCTTTGTGGGGGGACTGCTCCGCCCGAATCGCTGATGCGCGGCCTGGAACGGCACGGATTTCATCTCCTTCATTCCTGGGGCATGACCGAGACCTCGCCGCAAGGCACCGTCTCAGCGCTGAAGCCGGGAATGCGAAGCTGGCCCGAAGACCGCCAGTACACGCAACACTGCAAACAAGGTTATCCCGCGCCGTTCGTGGAGCTGCGCATCCGCAGGGATAATGACCAAGGCGAAGCTCCGTGGGACAGCCAGACCATGGGCGAACTCGAGGTCCGTGGCCCATGGGTGGCCGGCAGTTACTACAACGCCCCCGGCACGGAGAACCGCTGGACGGACGACGGCTGGTTCCGCACCGGCGACGTCGCTACCGTCGATCCCGACGGCTGCATCAAGTTGGTGGACCGCAGCAAGGATATGATCAAATCCGGGGGCGAATGGATCAGCTCGGTCGACGTCGAGAACGCGCTGATGGGCCATCCCGCGGTGCGCGAAGCCGGGGTGATCGGCGTGCCTCATCCCAAATGGCAGGAGCGTCCTCTGGCCGTCGTGGCTTTGAAAGACGGAGCCACGGCCACACCGGACCAGCTGCGTGACTTCCTGGGCGCGAAGTTTGCCAAGTGGCAATTGCCGGATGACTTCGTCTTCGTAGGCGAGCTGCCGCATACCTCGACCGGGAAGTTGCTCAAGACAGAGTTGCGCACGAGGTACAGAGGTTTTGAGTGGAAGCCATAAGGTCTTATAAGCACGGCCACTCGGTCCGGTTTCAAAAAGTCGCCCAGCATCGGGCGCACCGGACGGCACGCGGTTCCGGCGTTTGATAGACTTTTCGTATGGCCAGGAAGAAACCAGCAAGCAAAAAGAAGACTGCCGGCAGAAAGAAGATAACGCCCAAGAAGAACCCCGCCCGTAAAAAGAAGCCGGCTCTAAGAAAGAAGAAGCCGGCGGCCAAGCCGGCCCGCCGCAAGAAAAAGACCGCCCGCGGCACACAGGAAACCACGAATCGGGTCGCGATCAGGAGCGGTCGTGGTATGGGTCCGGCATCCGCCGGGCAATCCGGCGACACCCAGCAACTATCCCGCCGGGAGGACGTTGACTCTGAGAGCGTGGAAGGGCTGGAAGAAGAAGGCCAGTACTTCGAAGCCGAAGCAGTTAGCGGCGTGGAAAATGCCAAAGACCCCGATCAGGGCGAAGTGACAACCTCCGAAGTTCCTGAGGACGATGTCCCGCCGGAGTATTTGGACCGGGACTAGGCTGGAATTCTCTGTCTTGAGCGCCGGCATCTCGAGCAAGCGGAGGCTCGCGAAAAGCGTTACAATTCTTGAGTTTTGGTCAAACTGTTTGGCCCGTCTGCGGGGCTGCTATAGTATGTTTCCCTTCCTGGTGTCGCCAAAGAGGCGTAAAGGAGTGCCATCATGAAAATCGCGGTCACGGTGAA
>DATDGY010000123.1:0-16165 GCA_036521855.1 Candidatus Angelobacter sp. | reverse complement strand
GACGCCAAAGCGTCGCGAGGCAAGCCCGAGCCGGTCAACGTCAAGATTGATGCCGAAAATATCGGCCAGCGCATTCAGGCGCTGCCCATCCCGCCGCGAAATTACCGGCGGCTTGAAGCCGGAAAGTCCGGGACTATCTTCTTGCAGGAAGCACCGGAACCCGGGGGAGGCGCTGGCGCTCAGACTACTTTGTGGCGGTTCGACCTTACTACGCGCAAGACCGAGCGGTTGATGGAAGGCGTCACCAATACCCTGGTTTCGTTCGATGGCAAGAAACTGCTTTACGCCAAAGGGCAGGGCAGAAACCGCAAATGGTACATCAGTTCGGCGTCAACGCCACCGGCCGGGCTTGGTTCTGGCCCCGCAGGCGCCGCTAAGCCGGAGACTCCGCTCAACCTGGCGCGGATGGAGGCCCTGGTGGATCCGCGCGTCGAGTGGAAGCAGGAATACAGCGAAGTCTGGCGCATCGAGCGCGATTTCTTCTATGACCCCAAGCTGCACGGCCTCAACCTTGATGCCGCCAGCAAACATTACCAGCCGTATCTCGAAAACATCGGCAGCCGCGTGGACTTCAGCTATTTGCTGTCGGAGATGCTCGGGGAACTGACGGTCGGCCACATGTACATCCGCACGCCGGGGGAGCCGCCGTCCGATGAAGGCCGCGTGGGCCTGCTCGGCGCCGATTTCGCCATTGAAAACGGACGCTACCGCTTCGCCCACATCTATCAGGGCGAAAACTGGAACCCGCAACTGCGTGCCCCGCTTACCCAGCCGGGCGTGAACGTGCAAGAAGGCGAATACCTGCTGGCCGTCAACGGCCGTGAACTGCGTGGAAGCGACGAGGTCTACGAGCTGTTCGCCGGAACCGCGGACAAGTCCACGGTACTCAAGGTCGGCGCCACGCCCGATGGCAAAGGCGCGCGCACGGTGACGGTAGTGCCCATCGAAAACGAAACCGGCCTGCGCAATCGCGCCTGGATCGAGGGCAATCTGCGCAAGACCGAGCAGCTCAGCGGCGGCAAAGTGGCTTACGTCTACCTGCCGGACACCGGCTTTGGCGGATACACCTCGTTCAACCGCTATTTCTTTGCCCAGGTCGGGCGCGAGGGCGCGGTGATCGATGAGCGCTTCAACGGCGGCGGTTCGGCGGCGGACTACATGATCGACTACCTGCGTCGTCCTCTGCAGAATTACTGGATGACTCGCGAAGGCCAGGACTTCACCACCCCGGTGGGCGCGGTCTTCGGGCCGAAGGCCATGATCATCAACATGTTCGCCGGCTCCGGCGGCGATGCCCTGCCCTGGTACTTCCGCGATGCCAAGCTGGGTCCGCTGGTGGGCACGCGTACCTGGGGCGGATTGGTGGGAATCTACGATTATCCCCAGCTCATGGACGGCGGCAGCGTGACCGCGCCCCGCGTAGCTTTCTACAACCGTACCGGCGAGTGGGACGTGGAGAACCACGGCGTTCCTCCGGACGTGGAGGTCGACATCACGCCCAAGGACTGGATGACCGGACACGATCCGCAACTGGAAAAAGCGGTCGCGCTGGTGATGGATTCGCTCAAGAAGAATCCAATGCCCGTGGCCAAGCGTCCGTCATTCCCCAACTACCACAATACCCAGCCGTCGGAGGGTGTGCCCGCGGCGGCGGGAAGCGCCGGGACGTCGGGCAAGAAGAGGTAAGAAGTGGGGCGGGAACAAAGTGCAAATCCCAAGGGCGCCGGCAGCATGGAATGGAGCCGGGAAGCAGTGTTCCCGCGTGTTAAAATCGAGTCTAGACCTGCCCCCATGCATGCAGACCTGGAAAAGCTGATCGAACTCGAAAAAGTTGACCGGGAGATGGCCCGCCTGAGCGACGAGGTGGCTGCTTTGCCCAAGCGCGTGGCCGCCATCGAGGCCAAGCTGGCGGACGACAAAGCTGCCGTCGAAAGAGCCAAGGCCGCCATCAAGACCAACGAAGCTGCCCGGCGCAAGCTGGAAACGGATATCCAAGGCTTCCAGCAAAAGATCATGAAATACCGCGACCAGTCTTCGAGCGTCAAGACCAACGACGAATACCGGGCCCTGATGCATGAGGTCCAGTTCGCGGAAAAAGAGATCAGCGGCTGCGAAGACAAAATCCTGGAGCTGATGATCGCGCTGGAAGCGGAAGAGAAATCGCTGAAGACCGCCGAAACCGACCTGAAAGCGGAAGCGGTCGCGGTCGAGAAAGAAAAAGCCGAGGCTCACACTCGCACCGCCGAAGACGAGACCCTGCTGGCGGGGCTCAGCCAGAAGCGCGGACAGTTGCGCTCCGGCGTGAGCGACAGCGCCCTGGCCCACTACGACCGCGTCATGCGCCAGCGCAAGTCCGCCATTGCCGAAGCGCGCGAACAGAAGTGCCTGGCTTGCTTTGTCTTGATCCGTCCCCAGACCTGGCAGGAAATCCGCAGCAACGAACAGATCATCACCTGCAGCTCCTGCGGCCGGATTTTTTATTACGATCCGGCCAACGAACCTGTGTACAACGAGCCTCCCAAGAAGAAATCCAAGGCGCGAACCGCTGAGGCAGAAGTTCAGCACGCAGAAGTTCAAAACGCAGAAGTTCAGAACCCAGAAGTTCAGAGCGACGAAGAGGCCGAGACCGCAGCCGCCACCGAAAGCACACCCGCCAAGTAGTCTGGTTCTCAAAACTGTGATTGCTCGATGAAGGAAACCGCGTCCATTCCTAGAGTCTGGATCAACGATCGCGCTGCTCGGCGCCTGCGCGGCGGACACGTCTGGGTCTACGCTTCCGATGTGCGGGATGACGTCGAGCGCGGCACTGACGCCGGCGCGCTGGTCCACGTTCTCGGCCCCAAAGACAAACCTCTGGGATCGGCCATCTACAGCTCAGCTTCGCAGATCAAACTGCGCCTGCTGTCCCGCGAACTGCTTGGCTCGGAAGAGGACCTGCTCCAACTCATGCGCCGACGTCTCGAAGAGGCCGCCGACTACCGCAAGCTGGTGGTGCGCGATTCCGATGCTTACCGCCTGGTCTTTAGCGAAGCTGACCTCCTGTCCGGACTGATTGTGGACCGTTGCCATGACGTGGTCACCTTCCAGGTGCTCACCCAGGCCTGGGACCGCCCGCAACGCAAGCAGGCCATCGTCGCCGGAATTCGCGAGGTCGCCCAGGCCGAGCACATTGTCGAGCGGGTGGACCAGCGTATCCGCGAACTAGAGCAGCTCCCCGAGCTTGCTTCCAGCGTCCTTCACGGCAGCAAAAGCGCAACTGTATTCACCATGAACGGCGTTCAGTTTCATTACGACGCGATCAGCGGGCAGAAGACCGGAGCCTTTCTCGATCAGCGCGAGAACTACGCGGCCGCAGCCGCTTACGCCCGCGGCGAAGCCCTGGATGTCTGTAGCTACCAGGGTGGCTTTGCGCTCCACCTGGCCCGGGTCTGCGACAAAGTCACCGCGCTCGATATCTCGCGCGAGGCGCTGGAGACGGCGGAGGAGAACGAAAAGCTCAATGCCGGCGCCAACCAGTCGGCGATCGAGTGGATTGAGGCCAATGCCTTCGACCTGCTCAAAGATTACGCCGGGGCCGGGCGCCAGTATGACCTGATCGTGCTCGACCCGCCGGCGTTTGCCAAATCGAAACGTAACCTGGAGGCTGCGTTGCGCGGTTACAAGGAACTCAATCTGCGCGCATTCCGGATGCTCCGGCCGGGAGGGGTGCTGATCACCTGCTCGTGTTCTTTTGCGGTGAGCCAGGAGGATTTTCTGGTTATGCTTACCGGGGCCGCCCAGGACGCCCATCGCTTCGCAAAAGTGCTGGAAATCCGTGGTCAATCGCGAGATCATCCGTTTCTACTGGGGGTTCCGGAGACGCACTATCTCAAGTGCGTCATCTTGAGCGTAATGTAAACATTTGAAACTAAACAACGTATAAGCCATAGCGATATTTGATAATGTATCACTCATATTTTATTATTCACTTACACTAAGAATTGTATAAGTCTGCAGTCGGTAAATTTCACAATTATTTCGATGGAGGAAAGACATGACACTCATCACCAGAATCGATCCCTTCCGTGAGCTGGCCGGTTTCTTTGAGAACTTTGCTGGTACGAGGGGAATCGGGAAACAGCAACCTGAATTCGGCACTTTTGCGCCACCCGTAGACGTCTACGAAGACGAGCACAATCTCGTGCTCAAGATCGAGGCTCCCGGCGTGAACGAGGAAGACCTCCATGTCAGCGTGGAGAACAACACCCTCACCGTGAGCGGCGAGCGGAAACTTGAGAACGAAGAAAAGGAAGAGAACTTCCATCGCATCGAGCGCCGGTACGGCTCGTTTACCCGTACCTTCCGTCTGCCCAACACCGTTGATCCGGAGAAGGTGGAAGCCGGCTACGACAAGGGCGTCCTGAAGGTCACGCTAGCCAAGCGCGCCGAGGCCAAGCCAAAGCAGATCAAAATCGGTCCGAGCACCAAGACCCTGCAGGGATAAGAGCCAAGAGCTAAGAGCCATGGACGGAGTTCAGGGAAGTTACATCTAAGCGGGGGATGGCAGCCATCTCCCGCATTTTGTTTGCGGCGCCGGCAACCGCTCGCTATCCTAGGCGAAGGATCTCACACAGATGTAATGCGGAAATGTTTAGGGAGATAGATCATGGCAATCCGTTGGGACAAATTCACGATCAAGGCGCAGGAAGCGATTCAGCAGGCGAACGATCTCGCCTCGCAGCACGGAAATCCGGAGATGCTGCCGCTGCATCTGTTGGCCGCGTTGCTCCAGGACCGCGAAGGCATTGTGCCGCCGGTGCTGACCAAGCTGGGCGCCAACCCGGGCAAACTGGAAGGCGAGATCCTGGAGGGGATCGATCGTCTGCCTAAAGTTTCCGGCGCGGCCGCGCAGCCGCATCTCTCCGCCGCCATGCAGAAGGTGCTGGACCAGGCCTTCAAAGAGGCGGACAAGTTCAAAGACGAATACGTCTCCACCGAACATCTGCTGCTGGCCATGGCTGGTGATAAAGACAAGGGCAACGAAGCCCGCCAGGTTCTTGCCGCCGCCGGCGCCGGCTATGACGCCATCTTGAAATCGCTGACCGCGGTGCGCGGCTCACAGCGGGTGACGGACCAGAATCCGGAAGGCAAGTTCCAGGCCTTGGAACGCTACGCCAAGGATCTGACTGAGCTGGCGCGTCGAGGCAAGCTGGACCCGGTGATCGGGCGCGACGAAGAGATCCGCCGCGTGGTGCAGGTGCTTTCGCGCCGTACCAAGAACAATCCAGTGTTGATCGGTGAGCCCGGTGTGGGCAAGACGGCGATCGTGGAAGGCCTGGCCCAGCGAATCATTTCCGGCGACGTCCCCGAGATCCTCAAGAACAAGCGCGTGGTTGCGTTAGATTTGGGCGCCATGCTTGCCGGAGCCAAGTATCGCGGCGAGTTTGAAGACCGCCTGAAGGCCGTCCTCAAAGAGATTGAAGATTCGCAGGGCAAGATCGTTCTGTTCATTGACGAGCTGCACACGCTGGTAGGCGCCGGCGCTGCCGAAGGCGCCATTGATGCCAGCAACATGCTCAAGCCGGCGCTGGCCCGGGGCGAGCTGCGCGCGATCGGCGCAACGACACTAAATGAATATCGCAAGTACATCGAGAAAGACGCGGCCCTGGAGCGGCGCTTCCAGATTGTCATGGTGAGCGAGCCGACGGTCGAGGACACCATCGCGATTCTGCGTGGTTTGAAAGAACGTTATGAGGTCCATCACGGCGTGCGCATCAAGGATTCAGCCATCGTCGCTGCGGCCACGCTCTCGCATCGCTACATCACCGACCGCTTCCTGCCCGATAAAGCCATTGACCTGATCGACGAAGCCGCAGCCTCGCTGCGCATCCAAATCGACTCCATGCCCACGGAGATCGATCAACTGGAGCGCCGAGCCACCCAGCTCGAGATCGAAAAACAGGCGCTGAAGAAAGAAGACGATCCCAACTCCCGCGAGCGCCTGGCCGCAGTGGAGCGCGAGTTGGCCCACATTCGGGAACAATCGAATGCTCTGAAGGCGCGATGGAAAGAAGAGAAAGAAGCCATCACCCGCATGCGCCAGCTCCAGGAAAGAGTCGAGCAACTGAAGATTGAAGAGCAGCAGGCGGAGCGCAAAGGCGATCTGG
This sequence comes from Candidatus Angelobacter sp., assembly GCA_036521855.1. Taxonomy (GTDB): domain Bacteria; phylum Acidobacteriota; class Terriglobia; order Terriglobales; family Acidobacteriaceae; genus Angelobacter. The sequence goes on along the minus strand of DATDGY010000123.1, from coordinate 10,019 downwards.
AGCGCGTGGCCGCCATCCGTTATGGCGAGCTGCGCCAGGCCGAGGCCGAGTTGGCCAAGCTCAGCCAGCAGGCCGAAGACAAAGCAGGGAAGAGCCGCATGCTTAAAGAGGAAGTGGACGAGGAGGACGTGGCCAAGATCGTTTCCAAGTGGACCCGCATCCCGGTCTCCAAGATGCTGGAAGGCGAGGTGCGCAAGCTGGTCAGTATGGAAGAGCGGCTGCGGCAGCGCGTGGTGGGTCAAGACGAGGCACTCAGCCGTGTGGCCAACGCCATCCGCCGCTCCCGCGCCGGGCTGGGCGATCCCAACAAGCCTATCGGCTCGTTCATCTTTCTAGGGCCGACGGGCGTCGGCAAGACCGAACTGGCGCGGGCCCTGGCGGAATTCCTGTTTGACGACGAGCACGCCATGATCCGGATCGATATGTCCGAGTACATGGAAAAGCACGCTGTGGCCCGGTTGATCGGCGCACCTCCGGGATATGTGGGTTACGACGAAGGCGGGCAGCTTACTGAGGCAGTTCGCCGCCGCCCTTACAGCGTGATCCTGTTTGACGAGATCGAGAAGGCGCATCCCGACGTGTTCAACATCCTGCTGCAAATTCTCGACGACGGCCGCCTCACCGACTCCCGCGGCCGGACTGTGGACTTCAAGAACACGGTGATCATCATGACCTCGAACATCGGAGCCAGCTATCTGCAGGCCGAGGGCGTGGCCACCCCGGAGGCGTTCGAAGATGCCACGCAACACGTGATGGACGCGCTACGGCAGCACTTCCGTCCCGAGTTCCTCAACCGCGTGGATGACATCGTGGTCTTCAAGCCTTTGGGCGAAGAGCAGCTCACGCGCATCATCGAGCTGCGCCTGGACGACTTGCGCAAACTGCTGGCCGACCGCAAGGTCACCATCGAACTAACGCCGGCGGCCAAGGAGCTGTTGTTCTTGGAAGGCTATGACCGGGCTTATGGCGCGCGGCCGCTGAAGCGGGCCATCCAGCGGCTGGTCCAAGACCCGCTGGCGCTGAAGATTCTGGAAGGAGAAGTCCTCAACGGCGATCACGTTGTGGTGGACGCCGATGTTCCCAAGCGCCAGATGGTGTTTACCGTGAGTGGCCGGGAGAAGACAAAGCCCAAGCGTGCGCCAACCTCCAAGACGGCGTAGTCGTCTTATCCATATACATTGGAGGTAACGACATGAGCACCAAGAAGAAAACGCAGGCTGAGGCAGCTGAGAAGAAAGCGGCCAAGCGGGCGAAGATACGCAAGCTGGCTCTGGTGGTTGGGCTTTCCCGAGCGCGTAGAAGACGCCGCGCTGCATAGTTGAGCCAAAATAATTCCGAAGTCAGAGCGGGCGGAGAAGGCTAAGCCCATTCCAGGACGGCTTGATCGTCTTAGCTATGAGGGAGTGCAGCCATGGGCGCCAAGACCAGGACGCGGATGCGACCCAGTAAGCGCAAGTACAGCAAGTATCCGAAAGCAGCCAAGCATCCGGTCAAGAAACGTAAGCAGGCGATCGCCTTCGGGCTGGCTAAAGCACGCAAGAAGGGTAAAAAGTTCCCGTCTTCGCGCGGCCACGCTGCGTAAGTTCAGGTTGCGGTGAGCTGCAGACGCAGAGAGCCGTCCGTTATTTCTTGGAAGACTTCTCGGGCTTCTTTTCCGGCTTCTTGGAATCCGCTTTTTCGGTCTTGTCGGTGGATTTCGCGGACGAACTTGCTCCGTCTTTCGCGCCATCCGATTTCGTGCTGTCCGCGCCTGACTCCGACGAACCGGCGCCCTTGCGGGCATAGTCGGTCACGTACCAGCCGCTGCCTTTGAACTGCACCGCGGATGCGGAAAGCAACTTCTCCACCTGTCCACCGCACTCCGGACACTTCTTCACCACCCGGTCAGAGAACTTCTGGATCTTCTCAAAGCGGTGCTTGCATTTTTTGCACTGGTATTCGTAGAGAGGCACTCAATCTACCTTTGAAAACTTGAGCTTGGATGCCTTGATTTTAGGGCGTTTGCGAGGACGCGTCAATCGGCGCTGGGTTGGGCAAGTCTGCCTCCAGAGACCCTGTTTTGCGTGCGTGGTAATATCGCTGCCCTATGACGTCTCTGCCCGCCACGATGCGCGCTGTGCAGCTACGAGACTACGAAGGCAAGCCGGCAAGCCTTACCGTGGCTGAAGTGCCCGTGCCCCGGCCTGGTCCGGGAGAGGTGCTGGTCAAGGTCTTTGCCTCGCCGGTCAATCCCTCCGACCTGATGTTCATCGTCGGCAACTACGGCTTCAAAAAGCCTTTGCCGGCGACGCCGGGATTTGAAGGCAGCGGCACGGTGGTGGAAGCGGGAAGCGGCATGATGGCGCGCTTCATGAAAGGCCGGCGCGTGGCCTGCGCCGCCGCCGATGCCAAGTCCACGGGCGGCATGTGGGCGGAATACATCGTTACCTCGGCGCAGTTCTGCGTGCCGCTGGGCAAGAAGGTGGAGATGGAGCACGGCGCCACCATGCTGGTGAATCCGTTGACGGCTTGGGCGCTGATGGACGCGGCCCGGCGCGGCCGCCATCGCGCCGCGGTGCAAACAGCCGCAGCCAGCGCTCTGGGAAAGATGGTGATTCGTCTCGGGCAGAAGTTTGGGCTGCCGGTGGTCAACGTGGTGCGGCGGCCAGAGCAGGTAGAGGTATTGCGCGGCCTGGGCGCGGAGCACGTTCTCAACTCGAGCGATCCCGGCTTCGACGATGAATTACGCAAAGTCTGCCACAAACTGCGCGCCAGCATCAGCTTTGACGCCATAGCCGGAGAGATGTCCGGACGCGTGCTGCAGGCCCAGCCCCAGGGCAGCCGCATGCTGATCTACGGCGGGCTCTCGCTCAAGCCGGCAGAGATCGATGTGGAGTCTTTGATCTTCGAAGGCAAGCAGGTGGAAGGCTTCTGGCTGAGCGCCTGGCTGCGCGGCCGCAATCTGCTGAGCCAGCTACGTGTCGCCCGCCAGGTCCAGGAACTACTGGCCGGCGATTTGAAGACCGAGATTCGCGCCCGGCTGCCGCTCGAAAAGGCTCCCGAGGGCCTGGCCCAATACGCCGCCAACATGACCGCCGGGAAGGTGCTGCTGATGCCAGCCAGCGCCCCTCAGGCCTAAGGCTGGTTCACTACGGGCAAGCCCTCGGTGTCCCTGGGACCGAGGACGCGTTGTACGCATCCTTCACCAGGCCAATGATGTCTTCGCCACCCTGGTAGGGCGAGGGCAGCGGAGAGTTTACGACCACCACGACTGGAACGTTGCACTTGAGAATGCCGGCATAGGTCCAAACGGCGGTGCCGCTGCCGTTGTTCAGGTCCCCGTTCTTGCAGGCGTACGGGGTGGGGCAATCATTTCTTACGGCGCAGTCCCAGCCCAAGCAATTGCTGATCATCTGTTTTCTCTCACTGCTGTTGAGCAGCGTATTTCCGGCGGCAATGTCATTGACGACCTTGAAGATGTCGTCCGCGCTCAGCACCCAGCCGCCGCCGCCGCAGGTGAGCGACCAGTCGCCCCAGTCGGTGCCCGAGGTTGAGCCCGCGGGATTGGTGTAGGACAGAACGTCGTTCGATCCTGAGGGAGGCTTGCACTGAACCGCGGGAATCCCTATCGGATGGAAGACGTGCGCGTTCATGTAGTTGACGTACATGGCTGAGCTCTGCTGCGGTCGTTGCGCGTCCGCGACATTGTTGAGCGGCTGCCCCAGCAGCGCCGGGAAGATCTCGCGCATCAGCGCGAAGTTACAGTTACCGTACTGCGGCTGGCCCATGTTGTTGTTGGAAACACCGCCGGCCACAATGCCTTTGAGCCCCGCGTAATCGAGATTGTTGCCGCAGACGTTGTTGGCCAGCTGCCCGAAGCCCGAGGTGTGGGTTAACAGCATCTTGAAGGTAATCTTGTCGACGTTCGGACCTTTCGTCCAGTTGGAATAAAGATAGGGCGCGATTTTCGTGTCGATGGTCAGGTTGTCTTTCGCAAGCAACTGCAGGGTGGCCACCGCGGTCATGGTCTTGCTCACGCTGGCGATGTTCGTCACCAAGTCGGAAGACATGGCGAGGCTGGGCGAGTTTGCGTTGGTCCGCGCCTGCCCGCCGGACACCGGACGCATTCCTCCCACCAGACAGGAATAACCGACCACGTGGTTGGCGAGCTTGTTGCAGATGTTGGCCGAGAGCTTGGCTTCAGAGATGCATCCCTGGGAATCGCACGCGGTGACGTCGGATTGCGCGTTGCCGATCATGACCGTGGCAAAACACATGGAGCCGCAGCCGGGATAGCCGTCGGCGGTGATCACGCGGGCCCCATTGTCCTGCGCCTTGGCCAGGACGTCGTTCATGTTGAGCCCGGGATACCACCACCAGAACGGACAGTTGCTGGAGCAGGACTCCAGCACTGCGTTGAAACGCCCCTGGCCGGCGGACGTCAAGTCCAGCAGGCGCGCCTTGTTCTGCGCAATGGCATTGCCGATGGTCTGCCCGGTCTCGTCGGAATACCACCACCAGGCCTTGTTGTCTGCCCCGGTGCTGGCGATCATGATGACGGCATAGAGCGTCCGCCCCTGCGAAGTGTAGGATTCGAGCGCGGTAAGCCGCGCGCGATTGGCCCTCGTGAGGTTGGCGACGTCGGCCGGCGATTTTCCGTCATACCACCACCACTGCTTGGCGTCGGCGCCGGTGTTCGAAATCATGGCCACGGCGTAGCGGATGTTGCCCCCACCCGAGTCGTAGGCCTTCAACGAAATAAGCCGCGCATTGTTGGCGGTGAGATTGCGGGCCAGTGTGTTGGCATCGATCCCCACGTACCACCACCACTGCTTAGCGAACGCCTCGGTATTCTGCACGTAGGTGACGGTGAAGGAGCTAGCGGCCGGGTTTTCGGGCTTGATGTCGATGATGCGCGCGTTCTTCGAGCGAATGGTGTTGTTGATGTCGTTGGCAGTCTGCCCGCCGTAGATCCACCATGCTGTCGGTGTGCTGTTTTCGTTGTCATCTTCAGCTTGTGCCGGCGAAGCGCTCGCTAAAATGAAGACCGTCAAGCACGCGAGAGCCCAGAGAGCAAATCCAGATCTCATGTTCATTCCTCCTGAGTCGTTCGTTCCAACATGGCGGCTCCGCGCTACGCACGATCTCCCTTAGGGCGGTTTCGTTCTGCCCTTGGACGCAGGTTGGGGCGGAGTTGTTTCGGGACAGGATAATAGCATTTCACGCCGAGGTAGAAAAAGTCGACGCAGCGCAGCAAGGGACGAAAGTTTTGAAAAGAATTGCCGGCAACCCCGGAAACAGGAGCCGGCGACTTCAACGCTACCGGGATTCTCTAGCCATCCCTCTGGTTACGGAACTGGATGATCTTACGGCGGTCGCGTTTAGAGGGCCTGCCTTCCGGCGCCGGGTTGAAATTCCTCATTGCTTTGCGCTCTTCCGCCTGCTTCAGCCGTAATTCGCGGCTCGCCTCAGTTTCACGATAAAGCGTCTGAGCAACCGCTGCGGGTCCACGGACCGCGCTGAGCGCAAGGACCTCAACCTCAAAGTCGGGGCCCTCGGTCCTGATCCCGAGGAGGTCGCCAACCCGCACCTCGCGGGAAGACTTGACGATCTGCTGATTGGCTTGAATCCTGCCGAGTTCGCAGGCGCGCGCCGCCAAGGCACGAGTCTTGAAGAATCTGGCGGCCCAGAGCCACTTGTCCATGCGGACGCTGGTCATGACGAAATCGCCGTCATCGCACGTGATCGCCGTGGTCGCGCGTGATCGGGAACCCGAAATCTTACCACTGATACACACTGATGACACTTGATCGGCAGAGATCGGTGATTGGCAAACCAAACAGCCCATTTCCTCCTTTCAGCTACCCGAAGTTCACTAGAGGCAGCAGCTAGAAGCTAGGAGCTAACAGCCAAAGGCTAACGGCTAAGGGCTAAAGCTGTTTTTCGTTGACATGTTACAGTACTATCTGTAATAGTACAGTTGTGATTCCGTTTCGAGTCCATTTCCGGCCGGGAGTTTCGCTCTACGAGCAGGTGGTCTACGCCGCCAAGAAAGCCATGATCTCCGGCCAGATGCGGCCCGGCGATCCTTTTCCTTCCGTCCGCCTGCTCAGCCGGGAACTCAAGATCAATCCCAACACCGCACACAAGGTTGTAGCGCACATGGTATCGGCGGGTTTGCTGGAAACGCGACCAGGCATTGGGACCGTAGTGGCCGACTTGCCCGAATCTACCAAATCGGAGCGCACGCAGTTGCTCGGCTATGAGATCGAGCAACTGGCGGTGGAAGCAAGAAAGCTGGGAATCAGCCTGCAAGAGGTGGTGGAAGCGATGGCTGTGCACTGGAAACGCCTGGGCGGCGAAAGCGCGCCGCCGCCTGATCAGGGAGGACGCAAACGATGAGCAGCGCGATTCGCACCGAGAGCCTCACCAAACGGTTTCGCCGTCTGACGGCCCTGAGCGGCTTGGATCTGGACGTACCCGAGAACACGATCTACGCGCTGGTAGGTCCCAACGGAGCGGGGAAAACAACAGCGATCAAAGTTTTGATGAACATCCTTCGTCCCACGGGCGGCCGGGCGCAGGTGCTCGGCATGGATTCCCAGGAAATTGCCGGCAAGACCTTGGCCGTGATCGGCTACGTTTCGGAGAACCAGGAGCTTCCGGGATGGATGCGCGTAGGCGCTTTTCTCGATTATCTGCGGCCGTTCTATCCGGCCTGGGACCGCGATCTGGAAAACGAACTGGTGAAACAATTCGACCTTCCCTTGGACCGCAAGCTGCGTCACCTCTCTCGCGGGATGCGTATTAAGGCCGCGCTCGCCGGATCGCTGGCGTACCATCCCCGGCTGATCGTCCTGGACGAGCCCTTCGGCGGGTTGGATCCGCTGGTTCGCGATGAGCTGATCGAAGGCATGCTGGAACGCGCTGCGGAAGCCACGGTCCTGATCTCGTCGCACGATCTGGCCGAGATTGAGAGCTTCGCCAGCCACGTTGGCTATCTGGACCAGGGACGTCTCAAGTTTTCCGAAGAGATGACTGCCCTGGCCGGCCGCTTTCGCGAAGTGGAGCTCACGCTGGCCACCCCGGGGGCGCTGCCGGAAAAACTTCCCGCCAACTGGATGCAGGCCAGCGCTGCCGCCGCCACGGTACAGTTCGTCGAAAGCCGCTTTGATCAGGAGCGCACCAGCGCCGAGATCCGGCAGGTGTTCGGCGAACCGAGCAACATCGCTTTCAATCCTATGTCGCTGCGATCGATCTTCCTGGCCATGGCCAGGACCGGCCGTGGGCCGGAACGAGGGGGACAGGAATGAAGATGAGCCAGATCTTTCATATCTTCCGAAAAGACGTACGCCATCATTGGATAGAGATACTCGTGTGCCAGGCGGCGCTGGTGGCGTTTTGCTGGAACGAAGTGCGCGGCTGGCGCGAAAGAATCGATTTTCGTCTGGATATTCTGTCTACCGTTGTTGGCGTTCTTTTACCGTTCACCTGGGGCTTTCTCGTTTTTCGCGCTGTGCACAGCGAGACGTTGGTCGGTGACCGCCAGTTCTGGATCACCCGTCCCTATGAGTGGAAAAAGCTTTTGGCAGAGAAGATCCTGATCGTGCTGGTGTTTCTCAATCTCCCGCTGCTCATTGCCGGAGCGGCGTTGCTCATCAAGGCCGGCTTTTCTCCCTGGCCGCACGTCCTCGGGCTTCTCTGGATGCAGCTCCTGCTGATCCAGTTACCATTTTTGCCTTTGATGGCCCTTGCCGCGGTCACCCGGAACCTGGCCCAAGGCCTCCTGGCCTTACTGGCGGTGGTGCTCTACATGATCGGCATGGCAGCTCTGGACGGTGCCCTGACGTACCTCGGTTTTCCCTCAGGCGACGCAGACGTACTGCAAGGTCTAGCTATCGTGATTGTTTGCGTCGTTGCTATTGGGCTGCAGTACGCCCAGCGCCAGACCGGTCGGTCACGCGCCTGGTTGGCAGCCGGCGCAGTCGCAGCCGTTCTCGTGATGCTGGGCAACGCATACTACTTACACGGCAAAGATAAATATCCGTTGCCTGCAATCGGACAACTAACATCGTTTCACGCAGACCTGGATCCGGTGCACCTCTCTGCTCCGAAAGAACCCCCGGAGAAGGACGAGGACGTAAACTTCGCGATTCCGTTGCGTGCCTGGGGGCTGACGCCGGATTCCCTGGGCCGGGTCCGGGGCGTGAGGATCACCCTAAAAACTCCGGACGGGTTCCGTTGGGATTCGGATTGGCAGGGATACTACTCACTGCTTTCGCCGAAGGAGAATCATTGGCGCCAGGACTTCTCCATGAAATACAAGATCTACGAACGCCTAAAATCGGCCCCTGTGAAGGCCAGAGTTTCGGTGGCCGTAGAAGTTTTTCGCGAACATGATCTTGAGGTGATCACCGCCGGCAACGGGGAGTTTGATGTGCCGGGAGTGGGCCGCTGCCGCGTCCGGGATAAAGACGCGAGCACCTTACGCTGCCACTCCCCTTTGGTGAAACCCCCCACGATGGTGGTAGTGCGGGTAGATCCCGCGGCCTCCACATGCACAGGCCAGGATAAGGACCAACAAACACGGGAGGGCGTGCCCTACGCCTGGGAGGATGGCTCAAACTCAAACCTGCCTGACTACGGGATCAGCCCGGTAGAGTCTTTCCAATTCTACTTTTTTAGCGCAGCGCGCATTTGCCCGGGAACACCGCTCAGTTTCAGTTTCCCGAAATTCACGGAGAACACCCGAGCCGACTTTGACATCGCTACCCTCAATCTCGACGAGTATCGTACCTCGAGTGCATATGGTTCCTTCGTTATTGGAGTGGGGCCACGGCGAAGGTAGGCCTGGCTTCAGCGGGCAGGACCTCCCTCTAAGCGAATTCGTGCGGCTGCTGCTATGCTTGCGCCAGCGCGGGAGAATGAGCTTCGCGCCGCCCATGGCTGAGCCGAACAAAAAGGGCGTGCTCTACGTGGTGGCCACTCCTATCGGCAACCTGGAGGACATCACCTATCGCGCCGTCCGCATTCTGAACGCAGCCGGCCTGATCGCCTGCGAGGACACGCGGCAGACGCGCAAGGTGCTCGACCACTACGGCATCGCCGCGCCCACTATCAGCTACCACGAACACAACGAGGCGGCGCGCGCGGAAGAGCTGGTGCGCAAACTGGAGGAAGGACTCACCATCGCACAGGTCTCCGACGCGGGCATGCCGGGAATCTCCGATCCCGGCTACCGCCTGATCAAGCTGGCCATCGAACGCGGTATCACGGTCGTACCCATCCCGGGAGCCTCGGCTCTCATCGCGGCCCTGGTTGGCAGCGGCTTGCCCACCGATGCCTTCGACTTCCGCGGCTTCCTCCCCGCCAAGTCGGGCCAGAGGCGGACGGCGCTCGAATCCTTCCGCGACGCCGCGCAGACGATTGTGGTCTATGAGGCGCCACACCGCATCCGCGAAGCCCTGGAAGACATCGTGGCAGGCCTGGGTCCCGACCGGCCGGTGGTCATTGCGCGCGAGCTGACGAAAATTCATGAGGAATTCATTCGCGGAACGGCGGCCGAGATACTCACTCAGGTGCGGGGGCGTGAACTGAAAGGAGAGATCACGCTACTGATTGGGCCGGGCGAAGTTTCTGCGGAGGCCGCCTCGGCCGAGTCGCTCGCAGTGCGGTTGGAGCAGATCATCAAAGAGCAGAAGCTCGACGCGAAAGCGGCGCTGAAAGTTCTGGCGAAGGAGCAAGGACTGTCGAAAAGCGAAGTCTACCGGGAATTGCAAAGGAAGAAAGCGCGCCGGGGGTGATGGTGGCCGGTCGTTACTCCGCTGCCGAGGTATGGTCGTGGACAACCCTCCAGCCACCTGGCATTTTCTTGACAATCAAGGTGAACAAGCCGTGGGGTTGTTTTCCGTCGGACATGGTGAGCTGCCACTTCCCGGTCACCACTGCGGCTCTGCGGCTGAGGACGTCGATGTTCAAGTCCTGAAATTCCAGTTGGCCCATCTCTTTGCCGGCGCTCCGGTACCGTTCTTGATAGCGTC
>DATDGY010000122.1:0-5632 GCA_036521855.1 Candidatus Angelobacter sp. | reverse complement strand
ACAGAGCCGGCCCTGACGGGCGCCGGCGAGTTCCTAAACTCCGGCTCGGGGACTACTAGCGCGGCGGGTGGAGTTTCGGTTGGAGACATGGGCGCGGGTGATCGCGCCGTATTCGTGCCGGCTGCGGCCGTGCCGGCCGCTGGTTCCTGGCTTTCGCCGCTGCGGCTTCGGTTGCGAGCCCAGAAGATCGCCAGTACGGCCACCAGCGCGATCAAAGCCAGAATCAGTGGCAAGGTTGAACGCCTCGGATTAAGCTCGGGATCAGGTTCGGGAACGGCCAAAGGAAACTTCTCCCCCGTCTCCGCCGGCTCGGCAGCGGCCGCGGCATAGTCGGCCGCCGCCTGATCTTCGTCGATGCCTAGGTAACGCGCGTAGGAGCGGACAAATCCGCGGTTGAAAATCCCCCCGGGGAGTGCGTCAAAGTCTTCTTTTTCCAGTGATTCCAAATGCCGGCGCGAGATTTTAGTGGATTCGGCAATCTCGTCCAGAGTAATGCCCCGCATCTCGCGTTCGCGCCGCAGCCGTTCGCCGAATGAGCCCATAGCCAGCTTGTCGCCCTTGTTTAGTTTAAGCCATTCAGGGCGCCATCATAGGAAGCCGGCCTCCGGCCTGTCAAATCTAATACCCGTCTAAACGCCCAGCAGCCAATAACTTTCACGGTACTGAAGTGCTATTACCCAGGGGTTTCTAGGCGATTCCTCGGTTGCTGATTTTCACGAATCGGGCGATAATACGCCCAAGTTCGGCAACCCAAGACGGGCCACGAGGAACCTGACCTTCCCAATGAACGAAGCAGTGGGACCGGAGCGCAAAAGCAAACGGCAATTGCAGGAAGTCGCCATCTTCAATGATGTGGCGAAGGCCCTGACCTCTTCTCTCAACCTGGATTCCATTCTGCAAACCATCATGGACAAGATGGCCGAGTTCTTCCGTCCCGACACATGGTCCTTGCTGATGGTGGACGAGCAGCGGGATGAACTCTACTTTGCCATTGCCGTAGGCGACGCGGCCGAAACCTTGAAGACCGTGCGCATGAAGCTGGGCGAAGGCATCGCCGGCTGGGTGGCCCGGCATGGCGAGTCGCTGATCGTCCCCGACGTTTACAACGATCCCCGCTTCGCCCGCCGCGTGGATGAAATGACCAAGTGGAAGACACGGTCCATCATCTGCGTACCTCTGCAGTCCAAGCACCGGGTACTGGGCGTGATCCAGCTCATCAATTGCGCCATGGAAAGTTTTGGCGAGCAGGAAATGTTCTTCCTGCACGCGCTTTGCGATTACGCCGCCATCGCCATTGACAACGCCCGTGCCGTGGAGAAAATTCAGGAACTCACCATTACCGACGATTGCACCGGCCTCTACAACGCCCGCCACCTGTACAAGACCCTGGAGTCGGAGGTCTACCGCTCCGCCCGCTTTAGCTACGAGTTCAGCGTGATCTTTCTGGACTTGGACCACTTCAAGACCGTCAATGATTCGTTTGGCCACCTGGTGGGCAGCAAGCTGCTCCAGGAGATCGGATTCAAGATCAAGTCGCAACTCCGCCTGATTGACTACGCCTTCCGTTACGGCGGCGACGAGTTTGTCATCCTGCTCCCGCAGACCGACAAGAGCTCCGCCATGGTCGTGGCCAAGCGCATCCAGGACATGATGCGCGCTACCGTCTTCCTGGCCGAAGACGGCCTGAACCTCAGCGTCCGTTGCAGCATGGGACTGGCCACCTACCCCGAGGACGCCAAGAGCTCACACGAAATCATCCGCCAGGCCGACGAAATGATGTACATGGTGAAGAACTCCAGCCGTGACAACATCGCCGTGGCCCAACAGGGGATCATGAAGTAGCACTCAGCATTCAGCCTTCAGCCGCCGACAACACCGCGTCGAAACTCAAGATTTTTCTGGGCCACAGAATTCGCGTTCAAGAGCGCCGCCCGCTCCGCCGGCAGCAGCGCCGGCCGCCAGACCATGCGCGGAATCATGGGAAGCCTGTTGAAAGGAAAATAAACTCCCCGGCCGCGCTCGTCCCGGACACGAGTAGAAGATGCGAGTAGAATTAGCGGCCATGGTGCCGACATTTTCATTCCCTAGCTGGGGCCAGCGCAGGCTCGCGATCAATCTGTTGGTAATCCGGCTGCTTGTCGTCGTATTCGCGTTTGGCACGGTATCAGTGTTCGCTCCGCTCGCGGCTTGTCAGCGCCAGGCGGTCCCGTCGGTCAACGCGGAGGAAGCGCGCAAGATTGGCGAGCAGGCTTACACCTTTGCCTATCCGCTGGTGTTGGTGGAGATGACGCGCCGCGCCAACACGCAGAACAGCTCTCCCCGTCTGATGAATCACTTCCTGCACGCGCTGGCTTTTCCCGACGACCGCTTCCGCCAGGTGATCCGCCCCAACGCCGATACGCTGTATTCCTCTTCCTGGCTCGATCTATCCCAGGAGCCGATGCTGATGCACGTGCCCGACACCAAGGGACGCTATTACCTCATGCAGCTGATGGACGCGTGGACGGAAACCATCGCCTCGCCCGGCAAGCGCACTACCGGGACCGGCGAGGGCTGGTTCGCCATCGTCGGCCCAGCCTGGAAGGGGAAGCTGCCCGACGACGTGCAGCGGATTGACTGCCCGACCAACACTGCGTGGCTGATCGGCCGCACGCAGACCAATGGGCCCGCCGACTACGACTTCGCCCACTCCGTCCAGCAGGGCTACACGCTTGCGCCGCTCAGCGCCTATCCCGCAGGCCAGCCGCCGGTCACGATGGCCGACCTGGCCCAGCTTCAGGCCGGGAACAACGTGCCGCCGCCGGTCCAGGTGGCGCACATGAGTCCGGCTGAGTTCTTCACGTTGGTCGCGCAGCTTCTGGTCAAGAACCCGCCCCACGCGGAAGACGCGCCCATGATCCACCAGCTTGCCCGCATTGGAATCATCGCCGGCAAGCCTTTCCCCTCGATCAAGCTCCCGACAGAAGATCTCAAGGCCGTCGAGGACGGCGCGCGGGCTGCTGCCAACTCGATTGACAACTTTGATCGTAGCAACCTGCCCAAGGGAAATACCGGATGGACCTTGCCCGGCCACTATGGCCGCTACGCCACGAACTACATGGTGCGCGCCCTGACCGCGCGGTATTTCCTGGGCATATTGCCCTCGGAAGACGCTGTCTACCTTTCCTGTGTGCGCGACTCCTCTGGCCAGCCTTTCCAGGGGAACAAACGTTACACCATGCACTTTGACAAAGGAGCTATCCCGCCGGTCAAGGCTTTCTGGTCGCTCACCTTGTACGACGATCAGGGTTACTTTGCCGCCAATCCTCTCAAGCGCTTCGCCATCGGCGACCGCGACCCGCTCAGGTTCAACGCCGACGGCTCGCTCGATCTCTACATCCAGCACGACTCGCCCGGCGGCGAGAAGGACAGCAATTGGCTTCCTGCGCCCTCGGGCGGATTCAACCTGGCCTTGCGTATGTATTGGCCGGAACCAGCGGCGATCTCGGGCGAGTGGACGCCTCCAGCGGTGGTGGCGGCGGGCCCGGCTGGACACTAACGAAGCTCGGCTTGATGGAAGAGCGACCCGGGCTAAAGCCCAAGATTGTTATGCAATCCCTTACGCGGCCCCAAAGGGCCGCTCTTCCACCAAATGATAAAGCTCGAGCAGTTCTCACTGGAAGAAATCCGACATATCGGCGGCCGTTGCTGAGGCTCCGGGATAGATGGTCACACCCAGCGCATCAAGAATAGTTCGCAGCGCGTTCTCGTGCTTATACAGAATGGCCGATTGAAAGCCGGGCTTCACGTGCGGACCTATCACCGCGGTGTAAACCTGCTGATTGCAGGCCCCAATGGCCGCATCGCACTCGTCAAAAGTGATGATCATCAAACCGTCGCCGCCAGCCTGGAAGTATGGCTGGTTGAGCAGCGGCGTCACGTTGCTTTGCAGCCAGGTGTCGGCCTGGGCCAGCGTGCCGTCATGCGCGTCGTGGGCCACGTTGGGAATGATGAGGGAGTAAGCGGGGAGCTGGTTCGCAGCCATGTCCACGGCAAATTGCGTGAACGGGACCATGTTCTGCTGCAGCGTGGGGTTGTTGATCACGTCGGAATACCATTTTGCGGGATTGTGGCGCTCCACATATCCCGTATTGGTATCGCCGCCCATATAGCCCGCGAAGGGCAAGGCGTCGGCGTACACCTTCCAAGAAAGTTTGGCGTTGTCCAGCTCGCGGAAAATATTGTCATCAGTGACGGGCATCGCGCATCCTCCGCCGGTACAGCCGAAAGGAACTTGCTCTCCGTATCCCGACGAGAGCCACAGGTAGTCGAGCAGAGAACCGGGCTCATCGGCATGGTAATCCGTGGCGAAGGCGTATTTGGTGCCCATGGACGTGAGCCAGGGCATGGAGCTCAGTACCTGCGCAAACGTGTGGTTCTCTTCGATCACCAGCACCACGTGCGCTGAGTGGGGAACGCCCGCGACCGGAGTCGGAGTCGGGCTGGGCGAAGGACTCGGGCTCGGCGCTGGCGTGGGCGTAGGGCTGGGACTGGGCGCAGGCGCCGGCGTGGGTGAAGGCGAAGGAGCCGGACTGGGCGCAGGCGAAGGCGCCGGCGAAGGGCCGGGCGTAGGCGAAGGTGTGGCTGTTGCCGGTGACTGGTTCGAAGCAAGCGAACTCTTGCCTCCCGCACATCCCCCCATCAGGAGCCCAGCAAAAACAACCGCGGACAAAATAAGCGCGTGGAAACTAGCTCTAGCAGTAAAACGCATGTACCCTCCAAGGCGAAGTTGGAGGTTACGAGCGCACCTACTCTGCTTGCACCGGGCAGTGACCTATTTAGCGGCTGAAAAGCGCGTAGCTCCTTGGGATCATGTAGTAGTTATCTCAGTAAGTAAGCTTAGGAAAACGGCTTGTCTTGCGGAGTTCCGATCTGGACCGTGCGCAGGAGCCGTGGCGCCACCGTATCCGGAGACTGGCCCAGTCCCAGTAAGGGTGCGAGAAGAGGGAGCAGCAGTCCCGGCCAATATCTCACTGTTCCTGGGCGTACTGAGCGGTGATCTCCCCCACCAGCTTGATCGCCTGCCCGCCGGCGAGTTCCGGCGGATCCGCGTTCTGAGGCAGCCCGTTGCTGAAAATAAAGCGAAGAAAATCAGAACTCCCGCTTACGCGCAGCACTTTCTCCATAGACCGCACGTTAAACGTCTCATAGCTGAAATTCTCGGGAAGTTTATCTCCAGCGCAGGCTTTGGGGCGGTCGCCGGCAGTGCATTGCATCTTGAGCGCGGTTTCCAGGCAGCTTCGACGCAGATCGAACAGCCGGGACGGCAGGTTGGAGATCCGAAACTGGACCGTGATGGCGGGTTGCGTCGTGCGATTGACCAGGTTGCTATCGCCATAGCGGTCCATGCCCAGTTCAATCACGCGGTCCAGGATCGCGTCCACCGGCGCCTCGGGGGATAGTTCAATGTGGATGTGCTGGATGACTTCCGCCGGTTGATCGTTCTCTTCGTGGTTGCTGCCGCTTGCATTCGACCTGGGGACTTTGAGCGTTCGCACGCGCTCCAGGAGCACCAATCGTCCATGTTGCCCCTGAACATAGTCGTTCAATACCGACAGTAGTTTGTCCAGCTGCCGGGCTGCGTCAGTTGGCT
>DATDGY010000121.1:0-37439 GCA_036521855.1 Candidatus Angelobacter sp. | reverse complement strand
TAGGTCAGTCGCACCTGTCCCGGATCTATTTTCGTTGGCCGGCCTGTGCCGCCTCAGCCATTTCTTCCTGCCTTTGGACCTCCCGCTGCTCCACCGGCGAAGAGAGGACAATGGAGGTGGAAGTGGTCCCATAAGGCGTCAGGCGGTCGATCAGATTTTCCAAATGCTCGACCGAGCGCACGTGGACTTTCATAATGAACGAGTCGGCGCCCGTGCCGCGGTGGCACTCGACAACTTCCGGGGAGTTTTTCACAACCGTGGTGATGCGGGTGAAGACGTCCCCCACCACGGAGACGCGGATGAACGCGGTGATAGGCATCCCCACTTTCATGGGATTCACGTCGGCGTGGTAGCCGACGATAATGTCCGCTTCCTCCATGCGCTTGACGCGTTCCACCACCGCCGGGGTGGTTAGTCCCACTCTGCGCCCCAGTTCGGCATACGAAAGCCGCCCGTTTATCTGAAGCTCGTGCAGCAGCTTCCACCCTATCTGATCAAGGAGTTTGTCGTTTCTTAAATTCGAGTCCATGGGTAGCCTGACATTTTAAATAATAAATCCGGTTTTCTCTAACATAAAATCCACGCTTAATTTATGATTAGTAAATTCTAATATTGCGTTCCTCTCGCCTATTAAACCATTAGTGGACCCTTTCTGACCGAGAGAGAATCAGAGAGCCGAAAGGCCGGCAACCCGAGGACCCGCTTCAAGATGGTGCTGTGACCGCGGCAGACGTTTCAGCCGTGCGGGAGAATATGCAAGCGAGAACCGCGACGGTTTCCCTTGATTTTGATGGGGCGACCGTTATAAAACTGACTACTTCCGAGTTAGTTGGAACTAGTTGCTGCTTCCATTGCCTCCCCAGGTTGTGAAGATAGATTTTCCATGGACAGAATTGTCATTACTACCCAGGAAGTTGACCGCACGATGCCGCCCGCGCCCGGGGTGCAGGAGATTCGTCCGCCGCGAATGCCGAGCCCTGTACCTTTATGGGCACGGTTGCTGCTAATCCCACTCGTGTTGCTGCTGCCGCTGTTGTCCCTGGTGGCAGTGGTCATTCGGGTCAGCGTGCGCAAACAGACGCCGCGGGCGCTGCAGGCCTGGTCCTCGTACCTGCTGACGCTGCTGATCATCAGCGGTTTTCTTTCAACCATCTTGGGAGTGCTGACCATTTCTTTGTCCTGGGCGCCGACGCCGGACGCCATCGGCTCCGCTCTCTCGGGCTTGGACGAGCGCAACAGTTTCCCGGCTCTACCTGCGGCCAAAGTCATGTCAGGCGTGGAATTGAGCACGACTCTAAAGCCACTGGTTCTGCTGGCTTCGCCCGCGGCCAAGCGCTGGTTCAGCCATGCGGAGAGCACGTCCGGCTTGCTGGGCGCGGCGCTCATTTTGCAAGCGGACGAGCATGGCTACCTGCTGGCCACAGCACGCCATGTAGCCGACGGTGAAGATTGGCGCGGCCGCACCGGCGCGCAAAAGGTCATGGTGTCAGACGGCATGAACGGCTGGGCGGCGGCCGCAATAGCGGGCCGCCACAAGCGCCTGGATGTGGCCCTGCTGTGGTTGGAAAGAAAATTCGGCGACGCCCAATTTCGGCAGCCCGTCTCCACCTACACGAGCGTACAGGCGGGCGAGAAAATCTACGTGATCGGTCATCCCGAAGGGCTGAACTTCAGCATCAGCAACGGGATCGTTTC
This sequence comes from Candidatus Angelobacter sp., assembly GCA_036521855.1. Classification (GTDB taxonomy): domain Bacteria; phylum Acidobacteriota; class Terriglobia; order Terriglobales; family Acidobacteriaceae; genus Angelobacter. The sequence continues at coordinate 35,744 of DATDGY010000121.1, read as the reverse complement.
CCGCACGCCCGGCAATGACGTCCTGCAGATCTCAGCTCCGGTAAGTCCAGGCAACAGCGGCGGACCGGTCTACGACGAATATGGCAACCTGCTGGGAGTGGTGACCTCCAAAGTGGCGCGCTCCATCGAACCGGAGGCCGAGAACCTGAATTTTGCCGTGAGCACTGACGCCTTATTGCATGAATCAGATTGGGATCTGACGGGCAACGCCGCCGCCCGAAAAGCATTCGCGGATTTTGTCCGTCAGACCAAAGTGCGGCGCGCTCCGGCCGGCAGCGCCACCGACCAATAGGAAAACCTTCGCCATGGCAAACATCACAGTGACTGTTTACGATTCCACCGAAAACAAGCGCGTGCCGGTAGAGCTTCCTGACGATGCGCCGGCCAATCGCATCATCGCGGTGCTGGTGGAAAAACTGCAGCTGCCGCCCAACGGCCCGGACGGCGCGCCGCTCAGCTATAAATTTCATCACAAGAATTCCGGACGCCAGATCCAGGATTCACAGACGCTGGCCGAAGCCGCTGTCAAAGACGGCGATATCCTCCGCCTTCAGCCGGAAATCACCGCGGGAGCACGATGAGCCTGCCGCTGGCTCAGGCCGCGCCGATCGAAGACCGCTTCAGCCGCTTTCGTCTCATCGGCTGGTGGGACCAGGAGAAGATCCGCGCCGCGCGCGTGCTGGTAATCGGTGCGGGCGCGCTGGGCAATGAGATCCTCAAGAACCTGGCCCTACTGGGCTTCATGAACATCGTGGTGGTGGACCTGGACTCGATCGAAGCTTCCAACCTGTCCCGCAGCATTCTCTTTCGTAGTGCCGACGTAGGCCGTACCAAGGCCGAAGCCGCTGCCGAAGCGGTGAGAAACATTTTTTTTCCGGCCACAGTGCGCCCCATCAAGACTGATGTGATGCACGGGCTGGGGCTCGGCCTGTTTGGCTGGGCCGACCTGGTCCTGGCCGGCCTGGATAATCGCGAAGCCCGCCTGTGGCTCAACCGAGCCTGCTGGAAGATGAACCGGCCCTGGATTGACGGCGCCATCGAGGGCATCAACGGTGTGGCCCGCGTCTTCATCCCCGGCGCGCCGCCCTGCTACGAATGCACCTTGGGCGAAACCGACTGGGCCATCCTGAACAAGCGCATGTCGTGCAACCTGCTCGCCCTGGAAGATTCGAGCGAGGGCAAGATCGCGACCACGCCCACGATTTCTTCGATCATCGCCGGCGTGCAGGTGCAGGAAGCAGTCAAGTTGCTGCACGGCCTCCCGGTGCTGGCTGGAAAAGGTTACATCTTCGAAGGCCTGAACCACACCTCGTACAAAGTGGAGTACACGGAAAATACGGCCTGCATGAGTCACTATACGTTCGGAGAAGTCGTGGCCCTGGCCGAGACTTCTGCTTCGATCACGCTCGGGCAACTGCTGGCCCGCGCGCGACGCCAGCTTGGCACGCAGGAAGTCACCCTGGAGTTCAGCCGCGACGTGATCCACAAGCTGGTTTGTCCGAACTGCCGTGAGGAAGAAGGATTGTTTGCGGCGGTGGGCACAGTTCCTTACGCTCGAGGCAAGTGCCCGTCGTGCGGGCACATGCGCGCCGTGATCACAGCGCACGGCTTTACCGGACAAGAATCTTTCGGCGATATTTCCCTTGACCGTCTGGGGCTGCCTCTGTTCGACGTTTTCACGGCGCGCTCAGCGGAGCGAGAGGTGGCCTACCTGATCTCCGGCGATGCCGCGGCCGTGCTTGGCCAACTGGCGCCGGCAACGATGAACTCATCTGCATCGGGGGCGTCACGATGACCTCGAAACCAATCAAAGTCAAAGTCAAAACTCAGCCTGCCGTAATCATAGAGGCGGAAGTAGCGCGCAAGATCCGCCAGCACGCCCGCACCTCGATGAAGGCTGAAGTATGCGGAGTGCTGCTGGGCAGCGCGGAGCCGGACCGCACCGTGATCGAGGCTTGTGTCGCCGGTATCAACGCGGCCCAGGGCGGGGCCCACGTCACCTTCACCCAGGACACCTGGGAACACATCTACAAGATCAAGGACCAGCAATTTCCTGACAGCAAGATTGTCGGTTGGTATCATTCGCATCCCGGGTTTGGCGTCTTCTTGTCAGAGCACGACCTCTTCATCCAGGAAAACTTCTTCTCCAGTCCGCATCAGGTGGCCTGGGTGTACGATCCGCACACTGACGAAGAGGGTTGTTTCGGCTGGGTGGGCGGGGCCACGGAGAAGCTCTCCAGCATTCGCTTCGGTTACTCCCAGAGCGTGGAGATCAGCGGCTCGGCAACGAGCGATTACGAAGAAGATGGCGATGCGGAGACCGGTTTGCAAGTCCAAGTCAAGGTCCGGTCCGACGGTCCTGACCGCGAACCGGCTTGGTTAAAATGGGCCAGCCGCATCCTCGCCTACATTGCTGTGCTGGGAGTGGGGTTCGTCATCGGCCATGAATACATGGCCTACAAAGTGACTCCAACACTGCGCGCATATGAAGAGCTGCTGCATCGGTGGGAGCCCGTACTTCGCGCGTGCGAGGATCGATTTCAAAGCGTCAGCCCTTTTCAGCCGTCAGCTTCAGGCCTGGGAGGATCTGAAGGTCAGAACCCGCGGGTAGGAAATCCACCGCCAGCCGCACCGCAGAAAGCTCCGGAGCAAAAAGGAAGCAATGGCAGACACTAACGACAAGCCGGCGCTCAAGATCACTCTCGAGGATCTGGCCAGAGTGACGCTGCCCGCGGACGCGCAGGGCGGGGCCCGAGGGGCGGCGGCAGCGGCCACCGGAGCACGCCAGTACGGCAACATCTCCACGCCCGGGGCGGACCTCGCAGTCGTCGATGAAGGCAGGTCCAACATCTTCCTGCAAGGCTGGTTCTATCTGGGTGCCGCGGGAATGCTGGGAGCGCTGGCAGGATGGGCGATTGGAGAACCATTCTTCAGGGACGATGCAGGGCACACCTGGATGGACCGTCTCCTCATCCCGCTGGTCGTCGCCTTCATGTGTTTGGGGTTGGGGGTTGCGGAGAGCATTGTGGAGCGCTCGTCACAGAAAGCGCTGTGGCGGGGACTACTGGCACTGGTGCTCGGCGTGGTGGGAGGCTTTGTTTTTGATTTCATTGCTAACCTCATCTTCTTGATCGTGGTAGGCATTGTTGCGGAGATGGGAGTGCAAACGTATAAGAACCCGGCCTTTTGGATAGCCCGAGGCGTCGCGTGGATGGTCTTCGGAGTGGCCGGAGGAATCATCTACGGGTTGGTGGACCGGTCCGGTAAGAAGATCCGCTATGGGATTCTCGGAGGCATCATCGGAGCTGGGCTGGGCGGCATGGTTTTTGACCCGATTTCCATGGCCACCAGCCGGGGTGGTCCGAGCCGCGCTGTAGGCTTTGGGCTTCTCGGTTTGGCCACGGGTGTGGCCATTGGCATCGTGGAAAGCGCTCTCAAAGACCGCTGGATGTACGTCGCATCCGGACCGTTGGCCGGGAAACAGTTCATCCTGTATAAGCCGGTCACGGTTGTCGGCAGCAGCCAGCAGTGCGATATCTACTTGTTCAAAGACATCTCTATTCAGCCGCAGCATGCCAGCATCGAGCTGCGCGGGGCGCAGACCTTTCTCCACGCGCAAGGCTCAGTGTATGTCTCCGGTCAGCCAGTTCGGAAGCGCGCCCTGCAGAGCGGCGACCTGGTTCAGATCGGCCGCTACTCATTCCATTTCCGGGAGAGACAGAGATGAGCGCCACGACTGTCTGTCCCTATTGCCGCATGCCCTTCGATGAGTCTAACCCGCCGAAGATTTACTGCACTGCGTGCGGTGTGCCGCACCATGAAGACTGTTACCAGGAAAACGGAGGTTGTACTGTCTTTGGCTGTGCCCGGGCGCCGGCCGATGATCCGAAGCTGCAAGTCTCCCAAAGCGATCTCCATGCTGCGGCCGCCGCGGCGACTGGCCAGCCAGGGTCGCCAGTCCAGTCGCAACTGACGGCGTCAGTTCCGCAGCTCCCGTCCCTCTACGGCGGACCGCTAGGGCTTTCGCAATCGCCTCCTGCGGTGACGCCGGGTACTGCCGTCATTCCTGGGGTTTCGTCCCTTTCAGCCGGTTCGTTGGCTCCCGCCTATGGGCGGCCAGCTTATGTTGGAGGCCGTCAACCCAGAAGCCGCACTACTTACATCGTGTTGGGGATTTTCCTCGGGCCGTTGGGCGTGCACAACTTCTATGCGGGATATACCGGCCGGGCCATCGGACAACTGTGCCTCAGTGTTCTCACGATTTTTTACCTGGCCATTATTTCCTGGATCTGGGCCATCGTGGAGATTTGCGTTGTTGATAAAGACGGAGCTGGTATACAGTTCAGCTAACTCCACAGGATGGGAATGAAATACTACATCAAGCGCGAACTGAACGAGTACGGCCCCTACACCCTGGCCGACGTGCAGCGCTATGTTGGCCAGGGCAACATTCTCATGACGGATCTGGCTCGCAGCGAAGGTCTCACCGACTGGGTTCCCGTCTCTCAGGTCCTCGGCAACATCCCTGTTCCGGTGCCCGCGTCCGCAATGCCGGGGACTGTGGGCACAGTCTACAGCGGAACGCCGGGTTTCGGCGTCGCCACCACGCCGGCCATGAGCACGGGTCCGGTGCCGCCGGACTTCCATTGGGCGCTGGTCTTGCTGATTAACTTCTTTTGCGGGCTCTTCAGCACAGTCTGGCTTTTTGTCGAGGCAGGCTTCATCAGAAAAATCAGGCCGGAGAGCAAAGGCGTCCTCTTCATGATTCTCTCGATTGCCGGTCTCTTTGTCGGGGAGATCATGGTCGTGGTCGGAGGGAACTTCAATCAGGAATCACTTGCCGTCCTTGCTATCGTTGGTTTATTGCTGCTCTTGGCAGGTGTGGTCCTGTATTTTGTGGCGGTGTTCACGATGCGCAGCGATATGGAGGACTACTACAATTCCGTAGAGAACATCAATCTCCAGTTGAGCGGAGTGATGACTTTCTTTTTCGCCGTCTTCTACTTTCAACATCACTTTACGCGGATCGCCCAATGGAAGAAGACAGGAATACTCCAGCCGCAAGGATGAAGCAAGCACGGATCCAGTTCGGAATGTGGGCCGGCGGATTCTTAGCGCCGCCGTGGCGCTCTACAACTTTCCTCCGACGGAGCACAGCTTCTATCCCCGCTGCCCGTTCTACGCGTGCACGCACCTGCTGTGTCCGGGCTGCGGAGGCACGCGCGCGCTGTACGAGATGCTGCATCTGAACTTCACCGGAGCGCTGCACTATAATGCGTTGGTGGCGGCGGCGCTGGTTCCGTTCGTCGTGATATGGCTTGCCTGGACCGGTTATCAAGCCTTGCGCCATGATCGTTTCCCGCAAATTCCATGGCCACGAACCATCGCCCTCAGCCTCGGCACAGTCGCGATGTTGTTCGCTGTGATAAGAGATTGCCATATTGCTTTTGCGATCTAAGCCATGCTTGCGCCTCGAATCCGCCGCCTCAAGCTCGACTACGAGCAACTCCAGCAGCGCTTTGCGGCATGGCCCCTGATACGCATCGTGGGGACGGCCGGGTTGCCTCCGGAGGTTTACCGTTTCCAATATTTGATTCGCGGGCTGTACGTTGCGGGGGACGGGTCGATCCTGGAGCGGAACGAGCACTTGCTGGAGGTCAATCTTTCGCTGGGATATCCCCGGCGCGCGCCGCAGTGCCGCATGCTCACGCCGGTTTTCCATCCTAACTTTGACGACAGCTCAGTTTGCATAGGAGATTTTTGGGCGGCTTCGGAATCGCTCGATGATCTCATCGTCCGCATTGGCCGCATGATCGCTTATCAGGAGTACAACACCAAGAGCCCGTTGAACGGCCTGGCGGCAAAATGGGCGGCGCAGAATACCCACCTGCTGCCCGTGGACCCGCGTCCTATGTCCCCGCCGATCGATGGGGCTGAAACACCTCCGGCCATGGCAGTGCCGGCGCCGGTCATCGCTGCGCCGCCCGAGAGCCAGGCCGCTGCCGCGCCTCCGCCTGATCTCAAGCCCGCAGCCTCGGATCCCGCGGGAGAAGACCCCTGGTCGCAGAAGATTGTCATCAGTTAAGTCCCCGGCGTTCCAATTTGAACCTCAACGATTTCTAATCTTGCACACCAACCCGTCTGTCATTTGGGAACGCGCTCCGCGTTATCGAGACTCCGGGCGCAATCTTCTGAAAACCGGAATCCAGCAACACTGGATTGCGAACCAGAAAACTTCGTAGTAAACTTCTGCTCCGTTATTCGGTGCGTGGTTTCGGTCTGCCGTCCTGTCCCGGTTCGAGGCTTCATAGAGTCGGTGCGAGTTTTCTTTCGGCTTCTTCTGTTTATTTCCGGCTGAGTTCCACGGATTTGGCAAATTCTGAAAGGACAGCGAGGTAGATTGAATGACTCCCCTTCGAAAAATTAGATACGCCCTGGCCCTTCTCCTGGTGATTCTGACTGCAAACTTCCTGGCGCAGGCACAAAAGGTCGAGCCAGGGCAAACCCCCACGAAAGACCACGTCGAGAACCCGTTGACTAGGCCCATGCACATTGTTCCGTTGCAAGATCCCAGCGTGAACGGGGCCATAGTAGGGTTCGCGGCGCCCGCCGGCGCTCACCTTACCTACTTCGGCGGGCCGGTGATTTCGAACGTTCACGTGGTGCAGGTGTTGTACGGGAGCGGCTCCTACAACGCAGAAGTTGCCGGCACCTCCACGCCCAGCATGGGCAACTTCTATAGCGACATCACCGGCACCAACAGCGGATGGATCACTTTACTGAGCCAGTACGACACCACGATCTCTGGCGGCACCAATCAGACGATTGGGAATGGCACGTTCGACGGACTGTTTCAGATTGCTCCGTCAGCCGGTAATGATGGCCCCACCATCGACGATACGCAAATCCAAGCGGAACTTCTGGCCCAGGTCACTGCGGGACATCTTCCCGCGCCGCTTCTGGATGCCGCGGGCAACGTGAATACGCTCTACATGATCTTTTTTCCTCCGGGAAAAACCATCACACTCAGTGGATCGCAAAGCTGCCAGCCGGGCGGCTTCTGCGCGTATCACGGCACCACATCGAATACTTTTAACTCGAAGAATGTCCTTTACGGGGTCCACCCGGACATGCAGAGCGGCCTTTGCGCTACCGGTGGATGCGGTTCGTCCTCGGTGTTCGGCAATTACACATCGGTGACCAGTCACGAAGTGGCGGAATCGATTACGGACGCGGATGTCGGCATCGCGACGGTCTTCGGGCCCCCCCTTGCGTGGTATGACATGAATAATGGCGAGATTGGCGACATTTGCAACGGGCAGCAAGGTTCGTACGTCGCCAACGGTACCACCTACACCATCCAGTTGCTGTTCTCCAATGCCGCGAATAATTGCGTCTTACCTCCTCCAGCGGGCCAGACTCCGGACTTCTCGCTCTCGGCCTCGCCGGCGAGCGTGTCGGTTACGCAGGGGAACAGCGGCAGCAGCACGATTACCGTTACTCCCACGGGCGGATTCACGGGAAGCGTGACTTTGTCGGCGTCCGGATTGCCCTCAGGCGTTACCGCCAGCTTTGGCACCAATCCAACAAAGTCAACCAGCGTTGTGACGTTTACTGCCAGCAGCACCTCAACCGTCGGGACGTCCACGGTAACCATCACCGGAACTTCTGGGACGCTCACGCACACAACCACGGTTTCTCTCACAGTGAATCCGGTGGCGACTCCAAACTTTTCGCTCTCGGCATCGCCTTCGAGCTTGACCGTCGTCCAAGGCAACAGCGGGAACAGCACGATTACCGTAACTCCCTCCGGCGGATTTACCGGCAGCGTGAGTTTGTCGGCGTCCGGTCTGCCTTCGGGCGTTAGCGCCAGCTTTGGCACGAACCCGACAACCTCGACCAGTGTTCTCACCTTGACCGCCAGCGCAACTGCAACCACGGGCACGGCGACGGTGACCATCACCGGAACCAGCGGCAGCTTAGTGCATTCCACCACCGTAACGCTGACCGTAACTTCTGCGGCTCAGGCGGACTTTACTATTTCCGACTCTCCGAGCAGCATCACGGTCACGCGCGGCTCAACCGGTCACTCCACAGTGACGATCGGCGCCGTGAACGGATTCACGGGGACGGTAAGTCTCAGCGTGAGTGGACAAGGCTCACGCGTCACTCCAACTTTTAGTCCTAGCTCTGTCACCGGCTCGGGCACTTCAACCCTGTCGGTGCGCGTGAGCAGCAGGGCCACACGAGGGACTCGCACCTTAACCATCACCGGCACCAGCGGTGGTTTGAGACATTCCACGACATTGACTCTGACCATCCAGTAGCGCCGGCAACACGGTAACTAAATTCGTCCGGCCCGAGTGAGAACTCGGGCCGGATTTTTCTGTGCAACCCAAGCCAACCGGAAAGGAATAAACCGTCAGGGGCGGTTAGCATCCTGGAACATGGTAACGAGCTTGCCGGCCTCGTCGGACGATGCATCGGTCACCAGGTAGTAGTCGAGGCCGCCTTCCGTCCACCGTTTGACGTTGAAGGAGCGATCGCGGTTCGAGACCAGCTTCTCACTCGGCGTGCGCGCCGCGAACACGAATACAGAGATTTTGTGCCGGCCGGCGGTGTAGAGCAGTTCAGCACCCGGATTCTGGCCGGCGTAGATCACTTTCCCGCCAATCAACCTGAAAGGCTCCCCGACCGGAGGAGTGAAGGTGAAGGGTATCTTACCTTGAAACCACGGCTTCACAGTGTGGCTGTCCTCGGAGATCACATCCACCGGATGCTCGCTGGCCAGGGCGGTAATGTGAGTGTCTACCAACGCGGCCACCATCGGGTTCTCTTTTGATTTGGGAATCAGCAAGAAGCCGACGATTCCCAGCAACAGCACACTCAGCGGCGCCAGCGCCCACTTCCACCAGGGGCTCACGCTTTTGCCAGGATGGATGGTGCGGTACACGGCGGCGTGCAACTCCGGCGGCGCGGTAAAGCTGCGGCCGGCCACGCGCAGGGCTTTCTTCAACTCCATCTGCCGGCTTACCGCGGCGGGGCATTCCGCACACTCGTTCAGATGGGCAGAGAACTCCTTCTGTGCCGCAGGGTCCAGCTCATCATCCACATACAAAGCGACTTTATCCCGCCACTGGCAACTCATGGTTTCCCGCCTGCAGTCTGTAAGATGTATTCCCGCACCTGCTTTCTGGCTCGGGCCAGCCGTGACATGACCGTCCCGATGGGAATACTCAGCGCGTCCGCGACCTCCTGGTACTTCATTTCTTCCACGTCGGCAAGCAACAGTACCTCTCGAAATGCCGGCGCCAGCTGGGCAATGGCCTTTCGCACCAACTCCGTGTCCGCGCGCCGCAACAGCGCAATCTCCGGATTCTCAGGGCTGCCGACGGTCTCCTCAAATCCGGCTTCGTCCTCCTGCACCGTATTGCGCCGCTCCAAACCCGTCCTGCTGGTCAGGAACGTATTTCGCAGGATCCGGAAGATCCAGGCGCGAAAATTGGTTCCTTCCTGAAAGGAGCCAAACCCCTTGAGCGCCTTGACGAAGGTCTCCTGGACCAGGTCCCTGGCCTCATCCGCGTCACCGCTCAGCCAGCGGGCGAAGTTATATAAAGGATCCAAAAGGGGCAACGCCAGCTTTTCAAAGTTGCTGTTCTGAAGGCGGTTCACGTCCTCACCAGGTTACAACGGCCCGACGCCTCATTTTATTCCCGGCAAAGCCGGGCTGGCCGCCATTTTCAGACGCTAGCGGGAATAAAATCTGCCCCGGCCGGTTTGTACAAGTAAGTCTCGTCCTATACTCCTCTCCACTGGGCCGTGTTTCTCAGCGGCCCTTTTTCTCGCGTCTCATCTCCTATTTCCGCCGTTTGCAGAAAATTAACAGCAGGAAACGGAATATTTGCGACCGCCCTCAGTTTACCCGCATAGAAAGCAACTACCGCTCCTTTCCCTGACCGGGAAGGCGCGCTGATGGGAGGAATGCGATGAGTGAGCAGGGAAAGAAAGACGAGATTTTGCACGACCACAACCACGACGGCATTGACCGCCGAGGCTTCCTGAAGTGTATGGCGTGGGCCGGCACTGGGGCGCTCTGCGTGATCAATGGCGGCGTTTTGAAGTCATACAGCCTGAGCCGGCTCTCCGAGATCGGAGATAAGGAGGCCAAGGGCGACCTCAGCTTTGTCCAGATCAGCGACAGTCACATGGGATTCAACAAGCCGGCCAACCCCGACGTGGCGAGCACTCTAAAGGCCGCGGTGGACAAGATCAACGCTCTGCCTTCACAACCCCAATTCATGCTTCACACCGGCGACATCAGCCATCTCTCCAAGCCGGAGGAATTCGACAACGTGGAGCAGATTTTGAAATCGGCCAATCCCAAGACCGTGTTCTACGTGCCCGGCGAACATGACGTCCTGAACGATGAAGGGGCGCAGTACCGCCAGCGCTTTGGCCAAGGCTCTCAGGGGGCGGGGTGGCACAGCTTTGACCAGAAAGGCGTGCATTTCATCGGCTTGGTCAACGTGATGAATCTCAAAGCCGGGGGAATGGGCAACCTTGGCGCCGAGCAGCTCGCGTGGATCGAGAAAGACGTCAAACATCTTTCCAATAGCACGCCCATTGTGGTCTTCGCCCACATCCCGCTGTGGAGCGTCTATCCGGAATGGGGTTGGGGCACCGAGGACAGCGCCCAGGCCCTGGGTTATCTGAAGAAATTTGGGTCGGTCACGGTGCTGAATGGACACATTCACCAGACCATGCAGAAGGTTGAAGGCAACGTGACTTTTCACACCGCGGCCTCAACGGCGTTCCCTCAACCCAAGCCTGGATCGGCGCCGTCCCCCGGTCCCTTGAAAGTCCCTGACGACCAGTTACGCGGTCTTCTTGGAATAACGGACGTGAATTACGTGCAGCGCCGGCATGCCCTGGCCGTTATCGACAGCACATTGGGTTAAGGCGAAAGAAGTTACCGGTTGAAAGACCAGACCGTTTTCAGGATGTCAGCAGTTCGAGAATTCAGTAGAGGTAAACCGAAACATGATCCGAAGAGTTTTGTACATTGCCAGTATCGCCGCCATGCTCGTAGCTATCTTGGCGGGGCGCCAGACCACCAATGCTGCTGTGCCGGCAGCAGCTCCCGCTGCCGGCGCTGAGGTCAAGATCGATAACTTCAGCTTTACGCCGGCTACCTTGACCGTAGCCACCGGAACCCAGGTAACTTGGACCAATCGTGACGATATTCCCCACACTGTGGTCAGCGACGATAAGACCATTAAGTCCAAAGCGCTGGATACGGACGAGACGTTCACGTTCACCTTCACCAAACCGGGGACCTATTCCTACTTTTGCTCCCTTCATCCCAAGATGAAGGGCACGATCGTGGTGCAGTAGGGCCGCTCCGCGCCGGGAGGATCTTTCCGTTGAACGCTTTTGATCTCAAGTCCGTGCTGCTCGCCAAGCACGCGCAGCATGTGGTGCTGGTCCACTTTCCCATCGCGCTGTTCTTGATCGGAGTGGCTTTCGACTTCATCGCACAGCGGACCCACAGCGCGACTCTTGCCGCCGCCGCGTATTACAACCTGCTGGTCGCCGCCATGTCGGCGCTGCCCGTAGTGGCCACCGGCATCATGGCCTGGCGCTGGCAGCTTGAAGGCGCACGGCTCCAAGGCAGTTTGCTTCTTCACTTTATACTGGGAATTGTCTCCAGTGTGTTCATCTGTACGTCCTGGTGGATTCACTACCGCACACGCCGGCGAGCGGACCATCCTCTCCCTGGTTATCGCATGCCGCTGGAACTAGCGGGCGTGTTCGTGGTTGCCCTCACCGGACATTTGGGCGGATTCCTGAGCGGGGTTAACTGACAAGTTACCCTGAAGGCAACGCGCCTCTGCCCTTCACACTTCTTAACCTAGGCGGAAATATCGCCCTGCTCTAAGGCAAAACTTTAGTCACGAAACCGCGTCTTTAATTAGCAGCGCCCCGGCCAATCCTGCTAAGATGCTGCGGCAGCGCAGGACTTTTGTCGATGGAAACTTCACAAAGAAAAGCCCGCGGCCGGGCAATATGGGTGCTATTTCTGGCGATGTGTGCGTGTTTCCTGTGCTCGCCGGCGCGGGCGCAAAGCGTGGAGGAGTGCCTCGACCAGAGCTACCGCAACATGTACAACCTGCAGTTTGATCAGGCCTTGAAGATAGCTGACCAAGCCAAGGCGATTGACAAGAACGATCCCCTGCCGTGGATGGCGGAAGCCTCGGCTCTGCTTTTCCGGGAATTTGACCGGCTGCATATTCTGAACAGCGAAATGTTTACTTCTGACGAGAGGTTCGCTGCGCGCAGCGCGCAGAGCTGGGATGCCGCGTCAAAGAAACAGTTTGACGATGCGCTCGCCACCGCGGAGAAACTTGCCCAGCAGCGCCTGAGCCGAGATAAGAACGACGTGAGGGCCTTGTTCGCCCTCACCATCATCAGCGGCTTGCGCGCCGACGATGCCGCGCTCATCCAGAAGAAGAACCTGACCGCGCTCGCTTTTACCCGGACCGGCAACGGCTACGCCGAGCGCCTGCTGGCCCGCGCCCCGGACTATTACGACGCTTACGTGGCCACGGGTATGGGCAAATATCTCATCGGAGGTAAATCCGCCCCCGTGCGTTGGGTGCTGCGCTTGGGCGGGCTGAAAGGCGACCAGGAAGAGGGCCTGAAAGAGCTGAGACTGGCAGCGGAACACGGTCATTATCTGGCGCCGTTCGCGCGCATTCTCCTGGCCTTTGACGATCTGCGTCATAAGAACAAGGTGGAGGCACGCAAGAAACTGGTCGCGCTGAGCGAACAGTTTCCCAACAACTTCCACTTTGTCGAGGAGATGACCAAGCTGGACCACCAGTCAGCGGGCACCGGACAATGAGGCTGCGGCTACCGCCGCGGCGCCCCCAATCCTTCCACTCTTCTCTTCTTGAACAAAAACGGCGATTCGGGTGTTCTCGCGCTTCCAGTCACTCTTGAGCTTAAGCGGAACCACGGATTCGAAAGCGCCGTTGCCAAGCCGGCCCAGGCTGCGCAGCTCGCGCACCACCGCGGCGTGATGCAGCTCCCGCCCATTGTTCTCGCCGGCGCGCACGCTGCTTGTCAGGTTGTCTTCCGTGATAGCCAGCAGCACCTCGCCGGAAGTCGCCGGCGCCGCTTTGATCCGGACCAGCACTTTGTCTCCGGGCGCGGCAGAAATCTCCACCTCGGCCGCTTGCGGTTGATGCGCGGCCTGGACGATAGCTTGGCGGGCGCGCGAAGCGTCACTGCCTACAAATTGCGAAGCGCCATCCACCACCATCTGAGGTGTGTAAGGGCCCTCGGTGCCCAACCGCTGCGCATACTTGGCCTGACGCTCGCTGTAGCTGGCAGACGAGAAACGATCCGTCCATCCCTGGAAATTCCAATAGTCCACGTGCAGGCCTAGGGGAATGACCTCCACACCGTCGGCAAATTTCTCCTGGCGCAAGCGACCCAGCAGCGCATCGGCGGGCGGACAACTGGAACATCCCTCCGAAGTAAATAACTCTACCACTACCGCCTTGCGCCCGGGCGAGGATGCGGGCGCGGCTGATCTGTTTTGGGTGGCAAGAAACAGCGGCAACACTATTGCGGCGAGAAAAACAGCGCCGCGCAGCCAAATGAACTTTACCGTGCACATGCTTGCTGCCTCCGAATGTCGTTCGCTCCCTAGGGCCGGTTGCTCCGTGTCAAATCTGCGGAATACACATCGATCTCAATTTCCAGCTCGTCCTTCACCTTGATGGTGCCGCCGCCCAGCGAAATAGGCTCCATGCCGAAGTCCGTCTGCTTCAATTTGGTCTTTCCCTGATAATGGTCCGGCCCTCCGCTCACATCAAAGCTCAACTCGCGGCTGGCGCCGTGCAGCTCGAGCTTCCCGGTAACCCGATAATGGTCTCCTGCTTTTTGTACGTTAGAAGACTGAAAACGGATTTCCGGGTACTTGTCCGGGTCCAGCACCTTGGGACCGAGCATAGTGGACTGAATCTCCGCCCGATCTTTGTCGGATACGTCAGGATCGGCCACTTTCATCTGCTTGGCGGCCACCGTGATTTGGATGGTCATGGCTTTGGCGTCCAGAGTTCCTGAGGCGATGGGGGCGGCAATCACGTGGTCATGGGCAAATCCCGAGAACAATCCCGCTTTGTGAACATGGACGGTGATGCTGGACCGCGGCGCGTTGGTCTGCGCGTTGCCCCGAAAGCACAGGGTCAGGGCTACAGCCGCCAGCAAGAGCGTGCGATAAGACCTTATACGTAGCAAGAGATCTCCTTCGCGAAGTGCTATTCACATTTTACCTGCTACGGCGACCCCAAGACGCCTGGCCGTGGGCCCGCGGCCGAGTTGCCGGGCGAACCGTCGACCAAAAATGCCAGGATGTTCTGACCTTGCGAGCATCTTCGACAATTTGGTTGAACAGGGCTTCGGTTCATAGCGCCTTCTCGTCTACAGATTTGAACATTTCCAACATTGTTATCGGGAATTTTTCGTGTGGGAACTCCCGAGCGATTCGCCAACCGTGCCTGTGATAGAAGCTAATAGCCACTGCATTCGATTGCACTACGCGAAGGCGCAATGTTCGATGCCCGCGAGCGACGATTTCAGCTTCCCCTTGCGCGAGCAGGCGCTGGCCAACTCCACATCCCCGGCTGTCGCGAAGCACCCATAAATCGCTCAACCATTCTTCACCCGTCAGAACTACTCCGATGATCTTTGTGCCCCATACAGCGATCCAGGACAAATGCCAGTCTTCATTGATCGGAAGCGGCGGAGGCGCCCAAAGTCCGCCGTACGTCTCGTCTACGACTGTCTGGACGACTGCTCGAACCGAATCGTGCTCTTGGGGCTGCGGTCGTCGGATGAGCACTTGGATCATCGACTCGCTAGTTGCCCTTCTTCGTGTCCGGGTTAACGGACTGGAATCGAATCAGTTTCAGCAGGTCGGTGTCTGGTGGGAGTTCTGTTTTGCCACTGGGAAACTTGTTGAAGCTGAGGATGTAGGCAAGAACGTCGACGTCTTGTTGCTGATTCAACCGTCCCGGCTCGTTCTGCGGCATGGTCCGGCGAATTTTCTTAAACAAGTCGCCCAGAGTTTGGCCTTCCCAGTCGGCGGCGAAGTCGCTGCCGCTAAGAGCGGGCGTGGATTCGTTGCCCTTTAGATTGTCGCCGTGACAGGAGGCGCACTCGCCGTAATAGAGCGATCCGCCGCGTTTGGCCTGGTCGTCGCTATACACCCCGTCCCACACGGTACGCGGATCAGGGGAAGGTGACGGCGACGGCGTTGGCTGTGGAGCTGATGTCTGGGCGAGGAGGCGGGCATTACACGCGCCCCATGCCGCAAGGAAAACGACGAGAAATACAACCGCCGCGATCTTGATTCTCATTCGGCCCGCTCAGTTCTTCGCGTCTCCAGGATGATAAGTCTTCTCCGCGTGGGCCTTGATCTCCGCCAGGGTAAAGTAGGCAGGCTTGAACTCCTGTTTCGCGTAAAGCTCTGACTGGTCGAAGTAGTGCGGTGACGCGGGGTCAGAGTTTTCGCCGAAGACCATTATCGAGCGCGCCTGGACTTCGGGACCGAAATCCACCACGCTGATAAAGGAATGGCCGGCCACACCGTAGCGGCGCTTCTGGTCTTTCTCTGGACGGGCGTAGAAGTTGAATACGATGCCCACGTCGCCGGGAGCGCCGGCTACGGGCAGGCTCTTGAGATCGTCACGGAAAGGCTCATCGCCGCCGGACTGGCGCCGCTCCAGCCGGTTCAGGTCGCCCCAGGCCACGCGCCATGTGCCAAATGTGCCGGTCAGATCGTAGATGACCTGTTCCAACGACTGCACCGCATCCTGTTTCTTTCCCGGACGGACCACTGCGGTGCCGTACTGCTTCTCATGCCACAGCATGAATAGAGTCATAGGCACCGAGGTGGTGCGACTCACATGGTCCCAATTCTGCAGCTCGGCGTAGGCCTCGGCGGCCTTGGCGCTGGGGGCTTTGTCCCACGCTTTGCCCAGTTCGGCGATCTCTGTTTCCGCCTGGATCACGTATGTGTCAAAGCCGGCGTGGGCCCAATCCTCGAAGGTGAACTTGTCTTTATTCCACAAAATACGCCGGGAGATGCGGGCCCGCGCGGTATCGCCCTCACCCACCATGTACTTGGGGAACTTGCTGGGGTCGGGGTTGTCGAAGATCGTGGTCAAGAACGGCGTGGAGTTGCAGTTTTGCACGAATCCGGATGTGGGATTGGTGACCTGCGGCAGCTCGCTGAAAGCGTGGTAACCGTGCCACTCGGTCTCCGAGGTGCTGCCGTCCACGGGTTTCGACCAATCGTATTTCAGCGAGCGCCGGGGCACGGCGCCGTTATAGACATAAAAGATGTTGCCGTCACGATCGGCATAGACGGCGTTGAACATGGGCACGGCGACAACCGACATCGCTTTCTTGAACTCTTCCAGATTGCGCGCCCGGCTCATGTTGTACCATTCATCGAGCTGGCCGCCTTCTTCGAACCGCGCCATCTTCACCGAGAGCCACTTGCCGTCGCGCTTGGCCACGATCGGTCCGTGATGGGTTTTACGGAAGGTGAACTTACGTTCGGTTACTCCGCTTTCCGTTTTGACCTTGACGGAATCGCTCCACTCGGTGGCGCGGCGATAGGCGCCGTCATAACGATAGGCCAGCGGATCGCCGGGTTTGTCGAAGGTTTCTTCCCAGACGTCCACGATGTCGGGGGCATTGACAGTGTGGCTCCAGCCCAGGAACTCGTTGTGGCCGATGGTGGGCAGCGCCGACCCAAAGAACGAGGCGCCCGACATGTCCCAGCCTTCTTCGCTGTGCACGTGGCCCTCATACCATTGGCCGGTACCGAAGAACGGCTGATGGGGATTGATGAACAGCAGCGCGTGCCCGTCAGCGCTCTTGGCCGGCGTGATGGCCCACATGTTCGAGCCTTGAGTCTCGGCGGCGGTCTGGTAGTCGTCCGCGATCACCGCGGCGGGGTCGGCGATCACGCTGCTTTTGGCGTCAGGCTCGGTGACCGTCTTGATCTCTTCCCTGCGCAGTCCGCTGCGGCCGTAGATGAACTGGAAGTAGAGCGCGTAGCGGTTGAAGGCCAGCCCGTACCAGGGCTCAAAGTGGGTGAGGAGCCGCGGCTTTACCTGCGGATTGCGTGCCAGAAAATAGTTGAGGCCGTCCGTGGCGGCTTGCAGCAGCTCCCGGGTGCGCGCGGGCATCTGCGCAAACTCCGCCTGCGCCAGCCGCGGGATCTCCAGGGCGCGGACCAGTTCGTCGTCTTCCAGGGTCTTAGCGCCATAGACTTCCGAGGCGCGGCCCAGCGAGCGGAGATAGCTGTCCTCGATCTGCCAGAAGTTATCTTCCGCCTGGGCGTACATGAAGCCGAAGGCGCACGCCGCGTCCGTAGGCCCATAGACGTGGGGCACACCGTAATCGTCGCGGTAGATGGTGATCGATTTGGCCATCTGCGCGGGATCAGCGGCGCGAGCCAGCAGCGTGACTGAAAACAGAAAAACGAGGAGAAAGAGCGGGTATCGGCGGGTCATCGGGAAGAGATTTTAGCAGACTCCGAGCACGAAATCGCACGCATTGTCGGACTCTGAAACGCCGGCACACAATGAACTCTTTGCCTGGCGGAGTAGAATTACCAGGCTGTAGCTAGACCGGGTTTTCCATAGGAGAGAATCTATGTCGATAAGACTTTCGGGCTTTGGCCTCATCCTAAGGGTATCTGTGGTGTTCCTAATAGCGGTCAGCGCTTTCTGTCAGGGCGGCAAATCGCCGTTGGTGTTTGAATCGATCGATATCCATGTGTCGAAGACGGGAGACCAAGTAACCACGCTGGGTGTTCTGCCCGACGGGCATGTCTTTTTTCGTAATGCCTCTCCCAGAAAGATGATTGCGATCGCTTACAACCTTGATGAAAGCTTGGTAAGCGGAGGCCCAGACTGGCTGGACTCTGATCGCCTGGACGTTACCGCCAGGGCCGCGCCGACGACCTCGCAAGCCGAGCGCCTGTCGATGCTGCAAGCTTTGCTCAGCGAGAGGTTCAAGCTCAGACTGCGCCACAGCCCGAAGCCCGATCCGATTTACGTCTTGACAGTGGGCAAGGACGGGCCAAAGCTGCAGCCCAACTCGACTCCGGGCTTTCATGACTGTGGACCGGCACACGGTGAGGCGGGGCAAGTGCATTTTCAATGCCACGGCAACAGCATGTCCGATCTGGCCGAGGTGCTGCCCAAGATCGCGCCTGGCTATCTGGCCCTGCCGGTCGTCGATAAAACAGATCTTGCCGGCGCCTATGACTTTCAGTTGGACTGGATGGGCAGGGGCCAATATGACGCCGCCGCTGCAGCCGTAACTGCGGGTGCTGCCAAGGACCCGCTGGCCGTTTCCATCTTCGATGCTGTCGCGAAACTAGGTCTCTCTCTGGAGAAGGACGACAATCCAAAAGACACGATTGTCGTCGATGGCGCCGAGCGCGTTTCTGCGAAGAGCTTTACGCGCAAGCCGGATGCGACTTCAGTTCCCGAGCTGACTGCCGAACAGTTGACCGGCATTGATCGTTTTGTCAAGGATGAGATGCAGACTGAGCAGGTTCCCGGCTTGGCTGTTGGCATCTATAGCCGCGGACAGATTCTGCTGGCCAAAGGCTATGGGCTGGCCAACGTGGAGCTGAATGTTCCGGTGAAGCCGGAGACGATCTTCCAGTCGGGCTCGGTGGGAAAGCAGTTTGTTTCGGCGGCGGTGATGATGCTGGTGGAGGAAGGCAAGGTTGGGCTCGACGATAGTATCGTCAAGTACTTCGCCAACGCTCCGGCGAGCTGGAAGCCGATCCTGGTCAAGAACCTGCTGTCCCACACCTCCGGGCTTGCGGAGTACGAGACTCCCGAGCGTGCCGGACCCAAGGGTCCGTTCTATTTACGGCTCGATTTTACCGAAGACGAGCTCGTCGAAAAGGTGGAGGCCCTGCCCATCGATTTCGCGCCCGGCGAGCACTGGAGCTATCGCAATACCAATTATCTTCTGCTGGGGATACTGATTCATAAGGTAACGGGCAAGCCTTACGCTGACTACCTGCAGGAAAAAATATTCAAGCCCTGGTACATGACTTCCACCCGGCTGATTAGCGAGAAAGACATCATTCCGAATCGATCGTCGGGGTACCAGCTGGTGGCGCACAAGCTGCAGAACCAGGATTGGGTGTCGCCCACGGCCAACTCCACCGGCGACGGCACTCTCTATTTCAACGTGCTGGATCTGGCCAAGTGGGACGAAGCGCTGGACGGAACCAGCCTGCTGAAGCAGTCCAGCCTGGACCGCACCTGGACGGTATTTCCGCTCAACAGCGGCCAGCCCAATAACGGCAACTATGGCTTCGCATGGAACATTTCTACGGTGAACGGCCACAAGGTGATCCAGCACGGAGGCGCATGGCAAAGGTTCACCTGTGTTATCCAGCGCTATGTCGATGACAACCTGACGCTCGTCGTGCTGACCAATCTGGCCAGGGCCAATCCAGGCCGCTTCGCAAGCAGGATCGCGGGGTTTGTCAATCCCGCGCTCATGCCGCCGCCTCCCAAAGAACATAAAGAAGTTGCGGTGGACCCAAAACTTTTCGTCGGTTATGTGGGCAAGTATCAGCTCGCCCCGGACTTCATTCTTACAGTCACCCAGGAAGGCGACCATCTGTTTGTGCAGGCTACTGGTCAGCCGAAATTTACGTTGTTCGCCGAAGGCGAGCGTGAATTTTTCCTGAAGATCGTCGATGCCCAGATCACTTTCGTGATCGATTCCCAAGGCCGGGCCACGGAACTGATCCTTCATCAAGGCGGCGACCAACATGCTAAGCGGATAGAGTAAGTAGTGCCTTGGCTTCGGTTAACGCCCGATCGTGGCGATCCTGGTTCACTTCTCCACATGCGCCACAAAAGCACCGGTCTCAACATGACCGGCGCGCTTCACCTGGACGAATATATGGTAGTCGCCGGGCTGGGGAAAGCCGTAAGGGAACGAGACTTCCGCCGACCTAGGACCCATGCTCATCGAGCTCATCGTGCCTGATGCCGGAGGGTTGGACGAAGCCTGGGCCATGGCCAGCGCGGCCATTGACACTGAGCCTTCAGGATGTACGTGGGCAAAGACTTTGCCGTCATCGCTCAAGAACACGGCATGGCCGGCCATGCCCATATAGTTTTCGAGATCGCCGGCGGGCTTGCCGTCTTTATCTTCAACACGAAAGCGGAAGACGATGGCCTGCTGGGCGCACAGAGGCGTTGCATCGCGCTCCCACACCATGCGGTAGCCGCCGGACAGCGGCGCGACCTTGTCCGACGGGTCCAGATCCGCGCCGCCGGAATCATCGCCGTTGAGCGTATGGCCGGGCTGGCCCGCTACGATGCCGGCAGGTAGGTCAATGGTCCCCACCTGGGTCTCCGGAAAACCGGTGCTGTGCACGATGTCGGCAAAGATCTGGTAATGCCCGGGCGGAAGAGCAGGCAGGTTCGCCGCAAACTCCTGCTCGCCGGTCTGATCGGGATGGAGGTGCCAGAAGCTCTTCATGTCCGGCGTGCGCACGAGAAAAAGGTGCATGAGATGACCGTGGTCGGGAACCAGGTCATTGGTCTGCAGAGTCTGCGCCCAGAAACCCCTCCAATCGTCGCCGGTGAAACTGCCGGAGTTGGGGTTTTCCAGGCGAATGCGCAACTTGTCCTGGGATAGCAACGAGGGCTGCAGTTGAGGAACGCGGTAGACCATCCTCTCGTTGGCCTTGGCTTCCAGTCCCCACCACCAATTTCCGCCGAACAGCAGCACGAGAATGAAGAAAGCGCCAATGCTCATCCCAACGCTCGCACGGCGCTTCAGCGCCGGGGAGATGTCTTGCTTGGGCGCGACCTGGGCCGGCCCGTTGGCGGCCCGCAGGATACTAATCAGTCCCACCACCAGCACCAGTCCAAAGGAGCCAAGCAGCAGGCCAATTCCTTTGTCCATGTGTGCCGCAGTCATGGAGACAGCCGCCACCGGCACGGCCGTTTGGTTCTTGCCAAGCTTACCCTCCACCTCGACCCGCACTTTCCAGGAGCCGCGCAGCATGATCCAGAGATTACCGGTATAGAGCTGGGGATCGTCGTTGGAACGCTGCATGGTGTCCGGACGTGGCGCCAGGCTCTCTCCCGCGCCTGCGCCTTCCATGGCGAGCGGAAGGATTTGGATCTTGTCGATGTCGCCGCCATTCAGGGTGCGTACCTGGATCTGCGCTACTCCGGGCACGACCGCCGGCGGCCGGATAGTGACCAGCAGATGATATGGGCCCGCGTTGCCTTCGTAGTAAACGTCGGGGCTGCCCACGTGAGCGAAGGCAGCCACGGAGAACAAGAGAATCGCGAAGAGTGGAAAGCGCACTCGCATCTTTGAGTAGTCCTCCGATTGACGATTGCCAAAATTGCCTTGATTGCCAAAAATCGCAGCGACTGCCAGTTTTCACAATTTCCAATTGTTGGCAGTTTCTGGCAATTCTGGCGATCGCTTCCTACCGCTGCACTTTCCGCATCCAGTTGCCGAACATGATGCCCAACCGCGTACACATGGTGGCGGCGAAGACCGCCAAGGCCATGCGGATGGCAAAAGGACCCATGCCCTCGAACGGCTTGAAAAGGTTGCGGACACCAAACCATTCGGGCGGAACCATGTAAGGATGATTGAGAGTCCCAAACACCCAATTGCGCGAGGCCGGCGACATCAGGAAATCCGCGAAAGGCCACTGTGCAGCCACCAGAGCCGCCACAAAGACAACTCCTGCTGCGGTGGCTTGCAGCCATTTATCCTCAAATCCCGGTGTCGGCTCTCTGGCATTCAACTTCCTCCACAGTAGATCGAGGGCAATCGCAGGGCCTAGCAGCAGAACCGGGAAGCCCAAGGGAATCATGTGGGTAATATGCTGATAGACGGGCGCCAGCTTGGGTTCAGCGGCGAAGAGGGGGAATATCCAGACTGCCAGGAGGAAGAAGATGGTGTAGAGAGCCGCCATGGTAGTTCGGGCCCAGCGCAACCCGGTGGCGCGCGCAACGGTCTCCATGACGAACGGCGGTCCGATCGCCAACCCGAGATACATTGCCGCGGAGTGCATCATGGCGCGGTCCGTGAACTCCAGCCGGCCCATCATGCTATTGCACAGTACCAGTCCGCCTACCGTCAGCATCATCCATTGCAGATGGCGGCGCAGAGCACCCTGGGCGTGATTGAGCAGGCCCACCATCAGGATGATGCCGCCAAAGTTGATGCTCTCGATGCCTACTCCCAATAATTGGTGCGGCGGGCTGATGATCTTCACGTCCAAGCCGTAATTGTTGTGCCACCAGTTATCAAAAGGAGCGGAAATCAGCATGGCCGCCGCGCCCCAGGCGCTGAGAAATGCGCCTAGCGGTCCCCACAGACCCAGAATCCGAACCGACGATGCTCGCCCATCAGCACTGCGTCCAAAGGTAGTGCCGAAGATGAGGACCGCAGCCGCGCTCCCACCCAAAACGGCGCCGAACTGGATGAGCAGATGCGCCGGCGTCCAGAATGTGTCCCGGCCGATGGTCATGTGCCAGGAGATGTCCCAATACAGGCCGGTGGATATGCAGACCGTGGCCAGGACCGAGGTCCAGGCGTACCAGGGAATAGCGTCGGCTCTCGATCTGGTGATGGTGAAATCCGCTGCCAGAGTCGGCGTGCCGGCAACCGTGGTGTTCATGTGTTCGTCCCCCCAAATCTCCGCGTGCTCCGCATCTACAACGATAGCGGATTTCAACGTAAGTTCCCACTGGGATTTTCGATCCCTAAGAGGCTACGCCCCTTGAATCAACAAGCGTCCTGGTTGCGATAAAATAGAATTTTGGCCGACACACCGGCTCACTTCTGAGCGCAAAGGACATCATCATGGCAACCACCACACTGGAAACTTCGAAACCGGCACTGCGCGTTCCCACCGGGCCGTTCCGCAACGAGCCGGCCACCGACTTCAGCAATCCGGAAAACGCGCGGCGCATGCGCGAGGCTCTGGCCAAGGTGCGTGCCGAGTTGGGCCGCGAGTACGACATGGTGATCGGAAACCGGCTGATCAAAACGCAAGCCAAGATCAAGACCGTAAATCCGGCGCAGCCGTCGCAGGTAGTCGGCGTTTTCCAGAGCGCGGGACGCGAGCACGTGGAGCCGGCCATCCAGGCGGCCCTCGCTGCATTTGAGAGCTGGAAGCAAACCTCCGTGGAAGAGCGGGCGTCGCTCCTCCACGCTGTGGCCTGCATCCTGCGCGAACGCAAGTTCGAGTTCTGCGCCTGGATGGTGTATGAAGTCGGCAAAAATTGGGTGGAGGCCGACGCCGACCTGGCCGAGACCATCGACTTCGCCGAGTTCTACGCGCTCGAGGCCTTGCGGCTGGCCCAGACGGACACGCCGGTGCAACTGCCGGGCGAGCGGGACACGCTGCGCCACATCCCGCTGGGCGTGGGCGCGGTGATTCCGCCGTGGAATTTTCCCTGCGCGATTATGGCGGGGATGACCATGGCTGCGATCGTTTGCGGTAACACCGTGGTGGTCAAGCCGTCACACGACTCGCCGGCCATCGCCTTTAAATTCTTCGAGGCGCTGCAAGAAGCGGGCATGCCCGATGGCGTGGTCAACTTCTGTCCTGGCTCCGGCTCTAGCTTCGGCGCCGGCCTGGTGGAGCATCCCCTGACCCGCTTCGTGGCTTTCACCGGCTCCAAGGAAGTTGGGCTGGACATCAACCAGCGAGCGGCTACGGCGCGTCCCGGCCAGAAATGGATCAAGCGCACGATCCTGGAGATGGGCGGCAAGGACTCGATCATCGTCGCCGACGATGCCAACATGGATGCTGCCGTCGAAGGAGTCGCGGTCTCGGCCTTCGGCTTCCAGGGACAAAAATGCTCGGCCTGCTCCCGGGCCATTGTTGACGAAAATATTTACGACGTCTTCCTGGAGCGCTTGAAAGACCGCGTGAACAAGATCGCAGTGGGCGATCCAGCGGAAAACAAGGCCATGGGACCGGTCATCAATGAAAGCGCTATGAAGTCGATCTTGAATTACATCGAGACCGGCAAGAAGGAGGGCCGGGTGCTCAACGGTGGCGGACCAGCCAAAGAAGCCGGCGACGGCTACTTCATCCAGCCCACGGTGATTGCCGACGTCGCGCCCACGGCGCGGATCGCGCAGGAAGAAATCTTCGGCCCGGTCCTGGCCGTGATCAAGGCGCGCCACTACGACCACGCACTCGAGATCGCCAACAACACCGAATTCGGGCTTACCGGCGCCGTCTACTCCACATCGCGGGAAAAGCTGGAGCGGGCGCGGTCTGATTTCCACGTGGGCAATCTGTATTTCAACCGCAAGTGCACCGGGGCCATGGTTGGCGCGCACCCCTTCGGCGGTTTCAACATGTCCGGTACCGACTCCAAGGCCGGCGGTCCGGACTACCTGCTGCTGTTCACTCAGGCCAAGTCCGTAGCGGAAAAGATTGGCGACGCGGGGCCGGTAGAAAAGCGGAGTTGAGGTGGTTCCGGCTCGCCGGCAAGGGAGGGAAGGATGCATACATTTGACTTCCGCAGGATGCTGCCGGAGAATAGGCCAGCGAGTGCCCCGGGGTTGTGACAGCCTAATATCCCCTGCCGGACGCGGCTCATGCAAGGAAGCGCGTCGGCCTCGAAGGACATCCACTATGGCCAGGATCCTCTGCGTGGACGATGAGCCACACGTCGTCACTCTAAAATGCGCCATTCTGGAAGCGGCCGGACATACCGTAACCGCCGCTACTTCCGCCCGCGACGCCATCGACAAGCTGCAGAACCACACCTATGACGCCGTAGTGACCGACTGGCGACTGGGCGACGCCAACGGCCGAGCCGTGGTGCAGGCTGCCAAAAGCCACAGCACCATGCCTGTGGTGGTGGTTTCCGGGTACGTAGCCGAGGCATTCCAGGCGGCTGAACCCCTGGCTGACCTTTACCTGGAGAAGCCGGTCAACCCGGAAGAGCTGGTCACCATCGTCAATGAGCTGCTCAAGACCGGCGAGCGGGGTCACCCGCTCTAAGCCGGATCATAACTTCCCCGGCAACCGTGTTACCGTCGAGCAGTTCCCAGCTCCGGTTACGGGGGCGTACTACCGCTGGCCGCCCGCGGCCACCGACGTCGCCGCGGCCTCGGCCAGGATGCGGTGATGGATAGTAAACAGCGCCAACTCCAGCCGGTCGGAGACGCCAATCTTGTCGTACACGTTGCGCAGATAGTTCTTGATCACCTGCTCGGTGGTGCCGAGTTGCGAAGCGATTTCCTTGTTCTTGTACCCCTGCACAATCAAGGCAACGATCTTGAGTTCCTTGGCCGTGAGCCGGTCGCGAACGCGTGCCCCCACCAGGTCGTTTTCCGCCGTTTCCTTGCTCTCTTGCGTGTCCTGCACCCAGCTTTCGCCTTTGCTGACTTTGCGGACGCACTGCACCAGGGCCTCTCCGCTCACGTTGCGATAAATCACTCCGTTCACGCCATTGGTGAGGTAGTGGCGCGAATCCTGGCCGGTGTCGGCGATGGCCACCAGCCTGGTTTTGTACTTCCTGGCGGACTCCACCACCTCGGGCAGGTTGGTGTGAACGTCCGCGCCGAAGATCATGACGGTGGCGTGGAATTTTTCCAGGGCCATCATCATTTTTTCCGCGTTTTCTGCCTGCGCCACGATGCGCAGGTCATCTTCAACCGCCAGGACCTTCGCGGCCCCGGTGCGGAAGATGGCTTGATTGTCGGCCAAAATAATCTTCAGCATTTTTATCGGCTTCCTTTGTTCTTGCGGATGAATTCGTACTGATCGATGACGCAGGCCACGCCGTTCTTCTTTTTCTTCTTGCCGCCGGTAGCGCCTGTTTCCTTGCGCACCACGCGTCCGGTGCAGTGAACATCAACATCGGTGGGGGTACCGAGGACGTCGGCCGGCAGGGTTATGTCAAACTCAATGGGCGAGCCGACAGAAAGTTCCGTGTCGGCCATGATGTACACGCCGGCCGAGCTCATATCGGCCGTGGTTGCCTTATCGTCGCCGCCTTTGCGGCGGATGCGGATCGGCAGTTCCAGCGGAAATCTCTTCCCTGTCCTAGCTTCTGACATTTGCCTCCTTACAATTACCCCCCCAACCCGGGGAAAGGGGCGATTATTCCAGATGGTGGAGAACGAAGGAGGTTTATATCATGAAATGCAAACCGACGACAGATGGTTCATCTACTTAGGTAATATCCGGCGGGGGACAGGGGACGGCGGTACCCCGTGGCCCCTACCGGCCTGGCGACGTTGCAGGCCCTGGCAGCTAGTCCCGAGTGAACACGCCGACTACGGCGTGTCCCAGGACCAGCCCCAGCAAGGCCAGGATGCCGGCCGCGGGCCAAATATGGTCGCGGAGGTTGCGTTTTACGTCGAGCCGCTCCTTTACGGTCTGGCGAAACTCGACCACGCGGTTTTCGAGAAGGCTGCGCTGGTCTTCCGCGCGCTTCTCCAAAACGTCAACGGGAATGCCCTTGGTCATGCGGGCCTCGCTTGTTTCTGGATCCATTGCTGGTCCTGGCGCAGGACTCTCAAGGTGCGCTTGGGCGCGATGCCGGAGGCCTTGATACCCCGGAAGCCCGCCTGGCCGCATACCGCGCCCGACACTCCGAGGACGACGCTGATGATCAATCCTCCCCAGAACCATCCATAACTGCCGGAGACGATCCAGGTATGCAGCAGGGCCACCAGGGAGAAAACAAAGGTGATCCAGCAGGTGACAAGAAAGAGCGCCGCGAGCGCCAGCAGCACAAGCGAGCGTTTCCAGGCACGCAGCTTTTCCTTGGTTTCGGCCCGCAAGAGCTGCGCCCGCGTTTGAAAAAACGTCTTCAGGTCTTCCTTGATGTCCGCCACTTCAGACGCCAATGATCTTTCAGTTCCCACGGTTCGCCCTCCGCATTCTCATGCCCGCGCCGATCAGGAAGCCGACAACCCCGGCAGCCACCACCACATGCACGGGATAGTCGCGCCCTATCTGCCGGGCGCGCTGGCGAGCCTGGTCGTAGCCGGTCTTGGCCTCCCGGCGCAGCTCAGCCGTTCTATCCAGCACAGCGCGGCGCCAGTCCTCCACGCGATCGGCTGCCTCACGGCGAAGTTCCTTCATCCGGGTACTGGCTGTGGCGCCGAACTGACTAAAGCGATCATCCCCGGCCTGGCCCGGCTCACTCAATCTCCGGCGAGCATCGCGGAACACCGCCACAGCGGTGCCGGCCACCTTGCCCACTTGCGCGGCGCGCCTTGTCAGTTCGGTCCCGGAAATTTCAACGAACACCGGCCGAGGGGACTGAGGGCTCGCGGCCTCGTCATCCTGAGGTCTTTGCGGTCGCGATTCGACCATCGCCAACTCCTTGGCCCGGAACTCACCCTTCCAGGCGCGCAGCCACACTCCTTACCAGAAGCTTAGATGTTGAATTCGGACTGGATGTTTGTAGGAAGGATGGGGGAAATCTCGAGTTCAGGAAGATAGCGTAAACCCAAGGGTCGCCGATTTTGCTGGAACCGCGAAGGCTTGGCCTTAGATTCTTAGAAAGCCCCGCCGCCACCGCCGCCAAAGCCTCCGCCGGAAAAGCCTCCGCCGCTCGAGAAACCGCCACCGCTCCAACCCGAAGAACCGGAGCTGGCCCGGGGCGCAGACACAAAGGTGGAGGTTGCCTGTTGTGACATGGCGCCGATGCTGTTGACGAAGAAGATGGAGTTGAACAGGCCAGGAGTGGAGCCCTGGTACCAGGTGGGTGGGTTCTGCACGATGCCCTCAAAATTCTTGGCCCAACGATGCTCTACGCCCAGCGCCATGGCAAAGGGCAAGAACTTCTCAAACGTGTCCGGCGGCATGGTCTTGAGCCGGTCGGCGTCCACACGGTTCATGAACTCCTGGAAACCCTGAATCTGCACGCGGGTCTTGGCGCCTTTGAGGCTGGTGGCGGTAAGCTGCCGGCCAAAAAGAGCGATGATCACGACGGCGACGATCGCGCACACGATCGTCAATCCCGTGGAGTTCAGGAAGTTGGCCACGCCGGTCCACTGCAGAACCACATATGGGGCCGCCACAACGACCGCGCCGATACCCCAGAGAACGTGGGCCGACTCCGGGTCAACGGTGTACATGCCTTTCTGCTTGAGTGCCCCGATAATCTCGTCTTTCATCATAGGCAGAACCGTATAGAAGTGATTTCGCAACTCGGAAAGCCCTGCTACCTGGCCCAGAGAAAAAATCCGGTCCAGCATGGCGCGTTCGTAGTCGGTCAAATCGGTCCACGCGGAACGGTCTTTCAGCAGATGGAATTCGTAATCCTTGGTGTGGAGAAGAAGGCCCTTATGGTCCGCTTCGACAATCTTGACGTAGCCGCGCACCGCCAAGTCCACCAGAACCGAAGTTATGTCCCTGGGCGCCACGCCGTCGTCGATGAGCGTTCCCACCTCCGCCGGACCCATGTTTTCCGGAGGCGCATACATAGGCGCGACGGACATTCCCGGATCAGGATCACGGCCCTTGAACCACCACAGGGCGAACATCACGGCAAAGGCCCACAGAGGCAGAGTCAGGATGGGATTGCCGCGGATGAACCATCCCGCCTTGGTCAGCGCGCCGGGCTCTTTGAGCAGGTCCTTGGGAATGTATACATCGATGGTCAAGCCGCCGCGCATCGGCAGGTTGGAGGCTTCGGCGGTGGCCACCGGCCCTTCCACCGAGGACCGCGCGCTTTGCGCCGATCCGTAAACGCCTTGAAATGCCTGGACCCTCAGCGAACCGCTGGTTTGCGCCGGGAAGTACACGATCGTCGACGCGCTGTCGATCGGTACCGGCCAGTCATTGCCGGTCACGCTCCAGTAGAACTCGTCGTGGTCTTCCAGGAACTTGGTGGCGTTGGCCACGGAGTATTCGATGTTGACTGTCCGCGTCGCATCCGCTGCGTCGGGGACGTAGATCTTGAGGTTGAGAAAACCCTTGCTGGTGTGTTTCTCATATTTTAGCGGGGAGCCGTTCTCGTCGGTGATTGGACCAAGCTTGAGCAAGAGCGAGTAATTGGTCCCGCGAGGTCCGGGGTAATCCACGGGAATGATGCGATACACTCCTTGAAACTGGCCGTTGAAGACAAGGGTGATCTTCTCGCTGATCCGGGCCGACCCGTCTTCATCCACGTGTACGGTGCTGGCGAAGTCGGCTACGCGATAGCTCCGCGCCCAGACCGGAATCGCGGTGCAGACAATGAGCACAGCGAGCATCGCCCGCCACATGCCGCGGCGCAAACCTGCTCGGAGGCTGGTCTTCATTTTTTCAGAACTTGACCTGCACGTTCTGGCGGTCTTCCGGGCTGTCCACTTCAAAGAACTGCTTGGCCTGGAAACCGAACATGCCGGCGATGATGTTCGCCGGGAACGATTGCACCCGCGTGTTGTAATCGCGGATCACGGCGTTGTAATAGCGGCGCGCGTTCTGGATGTTGTCCTCTATGGAGTTCAGCGATGTCTGCAGACCGGTGAACTGCTCGGAAGCCTTGAGTTCGGGATAGTTTTCGGCGACCGCAAAAAGGCTCTTCAGGGCGCCGCTGAGCTGGTTTTCCGCCTGGGCTTTGTCCGCAGGCGTGGTGGCCTGCATGGCCTGGGAGCGGAACTTGGCGATGTTCTCAAACGTTCCCTTCTCGTGGGCGGCGTAGCCCTTGACCGTCTCTACCAGGTTCGGAATCAGGTCATGGCGGCGCTTGAGCTGTACGTCGATGTCCGACCAGGCCGAGTCCGCGCGTACCCGGAGCTGCACCAGGCTGTTGTACATGCCGATGAGAATGAACACGGCCAATACAACCAGCACCAGAATGATAATTAAAGCCATCGTTCCCCCTGCGGCGCAAGTTCAATGACTGACGCAGCGGAAGGTATCACATCGAATCGCGCTATGCAAATAACGGTGCGCACGATAATGACCAAGAAATAAACGCCGTCGTTCCTGCTCTCGTCTGCAAGACCGACCGGAGAGAGCTGTAAAATAGGAGACATTGTTTCTTATGCGCAGTCTTTTTGTATTTGCTCTTTGCTTTGTGGCCGGCCTGTCGGCTCGGGCGAGCGGCCAGACCGAGACAGCGGGCGCCCATGAAATCACCGGCCAGGTTCGGCTGGGCGGGCAGCCTGCACCGGCGGGTGTGTCCGTGGCATTGCAGATTGTCTCCGGCCGTTTCACTGAACCCTCCCACGAACCGGTCGTCGTTCGCACGGTCACGGATTCCAAAGGCATGTTCACCTTCAACCACTTGGAAACCGTGGGCAAGAACGGCGGCCACGAGTTCTTTGCCGTGAGTGCGCAATCCGCGGGCTACGGCCGCGCCTTTCAGGTGATCGATCTCACCCTGACTGCTCGCGGAGAAGCGACCCTGATTCTGCAAAGAGAAACCCAGAAGCCGGAAGCTGGCGACGGTGGCCTCGACGCGGCTGCTTCAGGCAGCGCTCGCCGTCCAGCGAATCCCCAGGCGCAACAGGCATTGGATCGGGCCCAGGAACTTCTGTTCCGGAAACACGATCCGGAAGCCAGCATTGACGAGTTCAAGAAGGCGGTGAAGAGCGATCCCTGGTACGGGCCGGGTTACATCCTGCTCGGCCTGGCCTACATGCAGACGCAACGATGGAGCGATGCTCAATTTGCCTTTACCGAAGCCTCCAAGGTTGAGCCTGGGAACGCTCAGGCGTTTCTCGGACTCGGCTCGGCCTTGACCGAGCAGCACGACTACGCGGGCGCGCGGAAAGCGTTGGAACATAGCCTGGAGCTGAACCCTGATTCGGCGGAGGCCCATTATGAACTGGCACGCACTCTCGGCGCGCTGGGCAAGTGGCAGGAAGCCGAACCTCACGCCAGCCGCGCCATGGAAATCAATCCTGACTACGCCGGACCTCATGCCCTGATGGGCAACATTTATTTACAACAGCAGAACCTGGCTTTCGCGCTGGCCGAGTTCCGCGAATATCTACGTCTGGATCCCGAGGGAAGTCTGGCGCCCGCGGTCAGGCAGATCATCCCGGAGATCGAAAAAGCGATGGCCCAAGAGGGCGACAACAAACATCCTTGAGCGCCACAATTGACGAGTTGGATTGTGACACCTATTTCCCCGCCATGGTAAGCACCACCTGCTCGGAATCGCTTGAAGTTACCCCAGCATAGAATTTGCGGAGTCCGTCATACTCCTCCTTAGGAAAAGCAATCCCGCCCATGGCGAAGATGCGGTTGAAAGTGAGCACATTCGCGTTGGTTGTTCGATTGAGTTGATAAAAGGCGTAATCAGCCTTGATCGGCGCCTCCTGCGGCAGGTTCTCTACCCGCAATCCTGAGGGCACGGTGATCTCGACGTCGTCCTCGGCGTAGTAGGGGTAGCTAAAGTAGACGGGATGCTTGCGTTCACCGCGAGCGAAGGGCTGCCGCTCGTGGGCTTCAAACAAGTTGGTAGGGACCAGAGTCCGCTTTCCGGTGATGGCGGCGAAGGATGGAACTTCCGCACTGAACGACGCAGTCAACGGCTTGTCCGGATCTTCCCATCCGGTAGCCGATTCGAGGTGCACAATGGAGCCGGGCGGCAACAGATCCTTAACTTCGTCCTCCAGGTCCTTTTTTCGTCCAGCTTCGTCGGTTCGATAACTGCTCAGGCGGTGATCCACGGCCTCCTCGCCGGCCCAGGCAACCATGACTTTCCCGCGCAAACTGCCGTCTTCGGAAAGAGTGAGCCGCCCTACTCGTTTGCTGACAGCATCTTTGTAGCTGGGCGCCGGCGTCTGGGCCAGTTCCGAGCCGCCACTCGCCGTCTGCCGGATGCCCTTGGTCCCGGTGTGCTGCCACTTCAACACGCCAAAAGGACACGCCGGCGTACCCGGATCGAGGAAAACGTCCTTGCCGTCGATCGCCACAATGGCAATCTCTGACGTCAACTGGTAGGGATCGGGAACGTTGTCCTGGAAAAAGACCTCGTCACGGTCGGATACGCGCATCACGAAGGCGGGAAGATTGACGGCGCGAATCATGCCAACAAACAGCCGGGTCAGTTCGTCCCGGTATCCCGCGTTCTTCTGAAAAACATCTTCCAACGTGCGCTTTTCCTTGCTCCTACTGCTCAGAAACTCTTCGAGCGACCCTTGTTCACTCTCGTAGTTGAGATTCTTCATCTTCTGGACGCGCGCGTAGATTTTCCTGACTTTCTGTTCGGGAGTGGCGGACCCGCTGGCCATTTCGTTGGCGGCCGACGATATCATGGAGGAATGGCCGATAAACTTGTCCACATCCTTGGTCCAGTATTTGCCTTCCTCTTTCCAGAAATCCGCCGGCTTTAGCATCTTGTCCGTGCCGTAGTAGAAGTTGACCCGCATCTTCAAAAGATCGGACGGCGGCGAAAAGTCCTCTTCTTCATAGGCCGGGATGTCCTTCAGTTCCAGCTCCAATTTGCCGCCCATGCCGTTCTTGATGGCATTCTGAGGTACTCCCATGACTTGAGAATAGACGCGGTCTTTTGTTTCGCCGCGCTCGTCTACAACAACGTGGCCCTCCTTGATTAACGGGATAAAGGTGAACTTGGCCCGCTTTTGCGGCAGATCCTCCTGCACAATCCAAGACGGGGCATACACCAGACCCTCCCACCACGTGGTGTATTTCCACTCGATGATGCTTCCTGCCTGCACGTTGGACAGGGTAAAAGTCTTGGCCAGAACCTTGATGCCATGGCCTTTGACGATCGTGCTGTCAAAGACTTTGCCGTTGAACGGCGTAATGGTGCCATCGGGAGAAATCGTCCTCGCCTTGATATCAATGATGTGAATGTTGGCGGCGTTATAGGGTATCTCCACGTTGGCTAGGCCCTTGGCCTTCTCTGTAAATATCTTGACCCGCTTATAAACGGTGGAGTGTTTCTGGTTATCGTCCGATAGCTCCTCGTGGTAGAGAATGATCGCGTCCACTGGATGGGCCGGGTCCGCGGTCATCTTCAGCTCTGCCGGAAGAATAGGTTGCCAGTCATCCAGCGCCCGTAGCGGACGGGAAACACAAGACACCATGGCAACCAGGATTACAACAAGAAAGCCAGTCCGCGACATAGTTTGTACCTCGGATGGGTGAGATAACTAAGGAGTGCAGCCTTTATACCCCAGCTGCTACGGCGGGGCAAGGGAGATCATCATCCCCAGCGCCGCGTAAAGCCGCCGAATCGCGCCCCCGCGAACGAGAGGGGACCGCCTCGCCGGGCGGCGAACCCGAACCCGCGAAGAAGCGACAAGCGATATGATGGTGCTGTCATGGAATCGGACAACCTGGCTTCGCAGACCATTGAAGTGACCGGTTATGCCCCGGAACAGGCGCGCTGGTATTGTGATCAACTGGAACGCGGCCAGGTCCTGGTGTTCCGGGAAGTCCCTTTTGATTTTCCCGGGGACGACCGCAAGTTCCTGCTGGCGCGCAGCGCCGCTGAGTCCCGTTTTCACAAGAACATTTCCTATCGCCCGGCCAGCGGCAACCTTCGCGGCTCTGCCGGCCGTTCCGACCACGAACGCCTGCAGCGCGTGATGCGGAATTTTTCCCAGCAGGCCGCGCAATTCGTCTCCAGGTTTCTGGCGCCGTACGCCGGCCAACTCAAGTTGGACTTTGCCAGTTTCCGTCCCTTGGCGGAAGAGGGCCGGGAGCTGCCCCTGCACAAACGCAACGACCTGCTGCATGTGGACGCCTTTCCTACCCGGCCCACCCGCGGCGGGCGGATTCTGCGCGCTTTCATCAACATTAATCCTTCCGCCGGGCGCGTCTGGCGAGTCGGCGCGCCGTTTCACGCTTTCGTGCCCGGTTTCGTGCGGGCGCAACAGCTCGATCCGCCGTATCGCGGCGCGACCGCGCGCGTCCTGGCGCGCGCCGGCGCCAAGCTGGGCTTGCCGGTGCGCGACCGCTCTCGCTATGACGAATTCATGCTCTACCTGCATGACTGGCTC
Organism: Candidatus Angelobacter sp.; assembly: GCA_036521855.1. GTDB lineage: Bacteria > Acidobacteriota > Terriglobia > Terriglobales > Acidobacteriaceae > Angelobacter. The sequence goes on along the minus strand of DATDGY010000121.1, from coordinate 1,682 downwards.
AAGGAGAATGCCGACTTTCAGAAGAACTCGCCCAAGCGTGAGGTTGTCTTTCCGCCCGGCTGCTTCTGGATGGTCTATACTGACGGCGTTCCCCACGCCGTGATGTCCGGTCAGTTCGCTCTGGAACAGACCTTCATCATTCCTCCGCAGGCACTGGTCAGCCCCGAGGCCGCGCCGGTGCGCGTGCTCGAATCCGCGACCGGGACGCGCATGGTGAACTGAATTGGAATTGGTAATCGGGTAATTTGGTAACCGGGTAACTTGCAATTCCTCGGGTACCTATGTCTTTCCCAATTACCCAATTACGAAATTACCCAATTACCAAATCTTCCCCAGGGTCTTCCTTTCGTCTTACAATTCCCAAGCTTATGAAAACCGCTAAGCTGATCGCCCTTTGCATTGGTCTCGCAACCACGCTTGCCCACGCCCAGCAAACGCCGATTGTGATCCGCGCTGGCACGCTGCTCGACGGCCGCGGCCACATTTCCCACAACGTCCAGATCGTGGTCCAGGACGGGAAGATCGTTCGCTTGGGTCCAAGCGAGAGATCTTCGGGCTTGGCCACGTACGACTTGAGCCGGATGACAGTGATGCCGGGTTGGATCGATCTCCACGATCACGTCGTATGGCACTTTGGGCCCAACGGCCGCCTGGAAGACAAGAACGAAACCCCGGCGCAGGGCTCGTTCGCCGAAGCCGCCAATGCTTACGCCACGCTGATGGCCGGCTTCACCACCATCCAGAGCGTGGGCTCGCCCGAGGACAAGGATTTGCGCTCGGCCATCAATAGCGGCGCGTTGCCGGGACCGAGGCTGCTTACCTCGCTCGAGCCGATCGAGGATCCCAAGCTTACGCCCGAGCAGATCCGCGAGATCGTGCGCAAACGCAAGGCCGAGGGCGCCGACCTCATCAAGATTTTCGCTTCCAAGAGCATCCGCCAAGGCGGCGGCCGCACACTCAATGACGATCAACTTCAGGCCGGATGCGAAGAAGCCAAGGCCCAGGGCCTGCGCACCCTGGTTCATGCTTACGGGCCGGCTGTGGGCGCTGCCGCCAGGGCCGGCTGCACTGAGGTCGAGCACGGGACCTTTGCCACGCAGGAAGACCTGGACGCCATGGCCGCGCACGGCACTTACTTCGATCCCCAGGTCGGGCTGGTCATCTATAACTATCTCGACAACAAGCCCAAATTTATCGGCATCGGCAGCTACACCGAAGAAGGCTTCGCCAAAATGCAGGAAGTGCTGCCGCTGATCGCCGAGATGTTCAAGCACGCGCTGGCGACCAAGGGCCTGAACCAGAAGATCGTTTTCGGCACCGACGCCGTGGCCGGCGCTCATGGCCGCAACGCCGAAGAGTTCATTTACCGGGTGCAGGCGGGACAGGACCCCATGGACGCCATGGTCGCCGCCCACTCCCGCGCCGCCGAGTCGCTGAACATGCAGAACGAAATCGGCTCGATCGCGCCCGGCTTGCAGGCGGACATCATCGCCCTCGACGGCGATCCGCTGAAGGACATTAAGTCGGTACGCCGGGTCGTCTTCGTGATGAAAGGCGGAAAAGTTTACCGGAACGACGCGCCAGCCGGTCCCCGGTGAACTCTTGGGCCGTGCTGACTTTCGGCCCCGGCCTAAGCTGTCAGTTATCCGCCCGGTCTATACCATCCGGGGATACCCATCCCC
>DATDGY010000120.1:0-36905 GCA_036521855.1 Candidatus Angelobacter sp. | reverse complement strand
GGCCTCCGACGAAGATCAGCGGTATGGAGGCCAAGTTCCATATCTGGGTCCGGGTAGCGCCCTTGGTTCCATGCCTGGCGGCTACGTGAGCGATCTCGTGAGACATCACACCGGCCAGTTCGGCCTCGGTTTCGGCCGCCAGGATCAACCCGGTGGTCACGTACAGGAACCCACCGGGGAGGGCAAAGGCATTCACCTGATCATCGTCGAGGACTCTGATTGTGAAGGGCACTTTTGCGTCGGAATATCGCACCAGCCGCTGGCCCAGGGTGTTGACGTAGTTGTTAATCGACTCGTCTCTCAGAAGTTTGCAATTGGCTTCCACTTCCTGCGACAGTTGCTTCCCCAAAGCTTGCTCCTGCTCCACGGAATAAAAATTGATCCCCGACCCGGTGCCGCGCTCGCCAATCTTGTTGACGTCATACTTGGGGTCAATCTTCACCGGCTTGCCGCCGGCATAAACCGGCGCCAGCTGCGGCGCCAGAGGCTGAGGTTGCTGATCCACATCCATCAGCACTTGGAAGTCAGGACCACTATGCGGGACGATCGGTCCCGGGCTGGTGGCGGACTGGCCGCCGGCAAACACGCATGTTGAAAGCGACAATACTAACAGCGTGAGCAAGAACCACGGGGTCAACTTGCCGTGGAAGTGAAGAGCCAACCGAACAGAAGGAGACAAACGCACCACCCACCCCAGGACCCAGCCCTTTCCTCGCCCACGCACGAAGGAAGAGAGCCTCAGCACCAGCAAACTATTCTGTTTAGAACGCGGCCGTGAAAGGCCTGTTGTCCGCTTCCAGGGGCGAATAATTTCGGGGAGGCTCACTCAGTCTGGGGACAAAGGGGGTGGAGCAGGCCTTCAGGCCTGCGGTGAAGTCAGTCGCACAAATTGGCTTCAGCCGCTGAGGTTTTTGGTCTTTGAATCTCGCCACTCAGGCTGCTCTGATTACATACTTTAAAACCGTCAAAACTCGTCCTCCCGACCCGTTGAGTGAAAGGAGAAGTTGCCTCAGCGGCTGAAGCCGGCACTTCTTACGCAAGTTACGCAAGCTCACGTAGGCGTGAAGGCCTGCTCCACCATTGAGGTCCGATGCCAGGCCGCAGCGCGAAAGATCAAGGACGGGCCACTCCAGTCTGCGCTTGTGAGATTGACTCAAGCTAAGATGTTGTTGAACAATGACTTACACCTTGAAGGTCGTGCAGTCTTGGGGTTCGCTTTGATTGAGTACTGAACACTCAACCTTTGTCTGGGTCCCGCGGTTGACAAAGGTAAGGTCTACACTCTACAATTGGCACTCGACAGGGATGAGTGCTAGCATCCTGCCAAGACTCCAGTCCTTGTAAATCCATTTCTTCAAAGAAACCCATTTTCGAAAGGAGTGTTTGCCATGTCACAAAAGCTAACCCCACTGCATGACCGCATTTTGGTCCGGCGGGTCGCCGAAGCGGAATCCGTTCGCGGCGGCATCATCATCCCAGACACCGCAAAAGAGAAGCCCCAGGAGGGCATCGTGGTTGCGGTGGGCACCGGTCGCTACGAGAAGGGCCAAACCATTCCCCTGGCGGTTAAAGACGGGGATCACGTTTTGTTCGGCAAGTATGCCGGGTCGGAGATCAAGATTGATGGCGAAGAACTCTTGATCTTGAAAGAGGACGAGGTGTTCGGAATCCTGAGCGGATCAAGCAAGGGCGCCGAAAAGCATGAGAAAGTCGGCGCAGGAAGACGCTAACGGCCGCAGCCGGCAATTGGTCTTCGGATGAATTTGCCAGGTGCCAATTGCTAAATGCTGCTACCAGCCGGCTCGATGAAGTTTTGAAATCACATTCCCGCTAACGCGGAAGAGACTTTGATAGGAGACAAAGGCAATGCCAAAAGTTATTGTGCACGGTGAAGAATCGCGCCAGGCAATCCTGCGCGGAGTAAATATCCTGGCCGACGCGGTCAAGGTGACGCTGGGCCCGAAAGGCCGCAACGTCGTAATCGACAAGAAGTTCGGCTCCCCCACAATCACCAAAGACGGTGTCACGGTGGCCAAAGAGATCGATCTTGGGGACAAGCTGGAGAACATGGGCGCACAGATGGTGCGCGAGGTCGCCAGCAAGACCAGCGACGTGGCCGGCGACGGCACCACTACCGCCACGGTGCTGGCCCAGGCCATCTATCGCGACGGCGTCAAGAGCGTGGCCGCCGGGGCCAACCCCATGGCGCTCAAGCGCGGCATCGAACGAGCCGTTACTACTATTTGCGGCACCCTGGATAAAGACGGGAACCGCAGCAAGGGCTATCTGGACAGCCTGTCCAAACCGGTCAGCGGCGACATGCAAAAGATAGCTGAGGTTGGCACGATCTCCGCCAACAATGACGAGACCATCGGCCGGATCATTGCCGAGGCCATGAAGAAGGTCGGCAAAGACGGCGTGATCACGGTGGAAGAGTCTAGGACCATGGAAACCAGCCTGGAAGTGGTGGAGGGCATGCAGTTCGATCGCGGTTACCTCTCACCTTACTTCGTAACCGATCCCGAGCGCATGGAAGCCATCCTGGATGACGCCTACATCCTCATCAACGAAAAGAAAATCAGCACCATGAAGGACCTGCTCCCGATCCTGGAGAACGTGGCCAAGCTGGGGCGTCCGCTGTTGATCATTGCCGAAGACGTGGAAGGCGAAGCGCTGGCCACTCTGGTGGTGAACAAGCTGCGCGGTACGCTTCAGGTTTGCGCCGTGAAAGCCCCCGGCTTCGGGGATCGCCGCAAGGCCATGCTGCAGGATATCGCCATCCTGACCGGCGGCAAGGCCATCACGGAAGATCTTGGCATCAAGCTGGAGAGCGTCCAGGTCGCCGATCTCGGCCGGGCCAAGAAGGTCACCATCGATAAGGACAACACCACCATCGTCGAAGGCAAGGGCAAGGGCGCGGAGATTGAAGGACGGGTCAAGGAGATCCGCGGCCAGGTTGAGAAAACTACCAGCGACTACGACCGTGAGAAGTTACAGGAGCGGCTGGCCAAACTGGTGGGCGGCGTGGCCGTGATCAAGGTCGGGGCCGCGACTGAAACCGAAATGAAAGAAAAGAAAGCTCGCGTGGAAGACGCCATGCACGCGACGCGCGCGGCCGTGGAAGAAGGCATCGTGCCCGGAGGCGGCGTGGCCCTGGTACGCTGCCAGTCGGCTCTTGATGAACTCAAGTTCAAGAACGACGATGAGGAGACCGGCGCGGCAATCGTAAGACGGGCGCTGGAAGAGCCGTTGCGGCAGATCGTGGCCAACTCCGGCGAGGAAGGCGCGATCGTGGTGGGCAAGATCCGTGACTCCAAGGACAATAACTTCGGCTACAACGCCCAGACCGACAAGTTCGAAGACCTGGTCAAGGCTGGCGTGATCGATCCTACCAAGGTGGCCCGCACCGCCCTGCAGAACGCAGCTTCGATTGCGGCTCTGATGCTGACCACCGAAGCCCTGGTTTCCGACCAGCCTGAGGACAAGAAAGCGCCGGCCGGCGGTGGCGAGCACGGTGGCGGCTACCCGGGAATGTAATCACTTCAACTCATGCAAGCTTGAGGCCCCGCCGCAAGGCGGGGCTTTTTCTTGCGTTAGGGATTGACGTTGAAGGGTTCCGCATACGACTTCGCACCTATCCAACGAAGAATAGAGCCCTTCGCTGCAGTTGCATCAACGATCACCGCACAGAAAAAAGCGCACCGGCCAAGTCGGTGCGCTTCGTTGTTCAGACCGGAAACTAGAACTGCAGTTTCAGCGCTAACTGCAACTGGCGGGACGAACCGGAGTCGCCGGTTGGGAAGCGCGTACTGCCGATCAAGCCAAAGCTAGCCGAGCCGACTGTGCCACCAGGTTGGCCATAGTTGGGATGGTTGAGCAAGTCAAAGGCGTCGGCGCGGAATTGGACATTCATGCGCTCTGTAACCTTGGTGTTCTTGATAACAGAGAAGTCGACGTCTCCAAAACCAGGTCCGACAAAGGCATTGCGCCCCACGATTCCGAAGGCGTTGCCTGGCGATACGAACACGGCATTGCTGGCAAACCAGCCGGTAAACGGATTCCCAGTGACCACAGGAGTTCCGCTGAGGTTTGGCCGCACCGTCGCGACGCCGGTGATGCTCGATGTCGATACGACAACGTTGAAGGGGTTGCCGCTCTGGAAGCTCAAGATCGGCGCCAACGACCAACCGCTGATGAAGCGATTGCCTTTGAAAGGCAAGTCGTAGATGGCATTGGCGACGAACCTGTGGCGGGCATCAAAGTCGGAGCTGCCAACGCTGCCAAAGATGTTGGTGCTGTCCTGCACAACAACGCCCTGATCGTTGCGCGAGTTTTCATCGATCGAATGCGACCAGGCGTACGAGGCATTGAACTGCAACCCGTGGGTCATACGTTTGTTAGCGGTAACCCAGAGCGCGTTGTAGGTGGAAGTACCATTGCTCTCACGCTCGGTGAGGGAGTTGGCCAGCGACACACCCGGCAGGATGGCGCTGGTGGCCGAAAGCTTGGTGAACGGGCGGCTCGCGGATGTGCCCAGGATCGTGAACTGGTTAATATCCTGGTCGATCTCCAGGTGCGTGCCCTTGCTTGCGAAGTAGCCGACCATGACGCCCAAGGAATGCGTGACCTGTTGCTCGAGGTTCAGGTTCCAGGATTGCACATCAGCATTCCGGAAATTGGGGCTGACCACGCTCGGTGCGATGCTTGCAGGAAGGCCGTTGAACGAACCAGTCAGGGAGCCGAAAGGCAACGGAGTTGCAGTTGTAGCGCCCGCCACGCTGATAGGCAGGGCGAAGGGCGGGTTGGAGTTCAGCCCGGTCACCACTCCACTGATGGGCTGATCCACCTGGTAGGCGTAACCGGCGCGCAGGACGGTATCTTTGAAAATGTTCCAGGAGAAGCCCACACGCGGCTGGAAGTTCTTGTTATTTTGCGCGTAGGGCTGGCTGGCTGGCAACAAAACGCTAGCGGTGCCCAGGCCGGGACCAAAGTTTACAAACCGGGCGTCGGCTTCGGTGGGCGTCCCATTCCAGGCATAGCGAAGGCCCAGCTCCAGGGTCAGTCTGGAAAAGACCTTCCAGCTATCCTGGGCAAAGAAGTCCAGCGCGCCCACATTGATCCGGTTTGCCACGTTCCCCACGGTACGCGCGGCGCTGCCCGGATCCGCATTACCGAAGAAATTTCCGGCTGCGCCAAGAGTGGGACATGTGGCCGTGGCGACTGCTACATTCGTAGAACAGCTAAAAACAAGCTGTCCAGGGTCGCCATTGAAGTTGTCATTGCGGAAGTCGCGGGCCTCGGAACCGAACTTGAACGAGTGCTTGCCGCGAATCCAGCTCAGAGTGTCCCCCAATTCGAAACCTGTGTCGCCGCGGCCCTGTGGGAAGGCGCGTTCATCACCGAATGTGAGGCCAAGGTCGGTTATGGCGATCGTGGGCATGAACAGTTCGTTCGGCCCCAAAGCCGAGCTCAGACCCAGCGAAGACGGGGTGGTCAGGTTTTGCGGAGTGAACACGATATGGATTCGGTTGGCTCCAAGGCGAACTTCGTTGACGGTATTGGCGGTAAACACATGGCTCTCGCCCAGGGTAAGCACTTGGCGATGCCCGGCGCGCGTATCGCCGAATCCGGGAATGTTTGCGCCTTGGGTTGGCTCTCCGCGAAAGTCCTGCTGATCCGCGTAGTAGCCGTGCAAACTGTCCTTGTCGCTGAAGTTATGGCTAAAGTCCACCGTGCCCTGGTCGATGTTCACCGGAGCGGTGGCCGAACCCAGGAAAGCGGGCTTGCCGCCAATTGTGGCATTGGCGTGGGGAACCAGACCCATCAAACCATTGGCAACCGGGTTTCCGATCGCGGCGATGTCGGCTCTTTGCGAATCGGACCATACAAGGCTCGATGTGTTCAGCCCCTGGCGGTGCCGCAATCCTTCGTAGCTCAGAAAGAAGTATGTCTTCCCTTTGTGTAGTGGTCCGCCAAAATCTGCGCCAAACTGGTTGCGCTTGAAGGGTGACTGCGGTTGCGTGATGGGGTTGAATGCGTTGCGGGCATCGAAGTAGCTGTTGCGCAGGTAGTCGTAAACTTCGCCGTGGAATGCGTCGGTGCCGGAGCGCGTGGCGATGTTCACGATCGAGCCCGAGTTGCGGCCATACTCCGCACTGTACGTAGAGTTATCGATCTTGAATTCGGAAACGGTGTTGATCGTCGGCTGGAAAGTGACCTGGTTCTGCACCATGTCGCTGAGGTTGATGCCGTTGATCATGAAATTGATGGCATCCTCGCGGCCGCCGGCGCTGTTAAAGGCAAACGAACCCTGGCCACGCAAAGGGGCTGTGAGAAAGCCGTTCTGCGGCGGCACCACGGTGCCGGGCACGAGAAGCGCCAAGTCAACAAAATGGCGGCCGTTCAAAGGAATGTCCTGCACGGTGCGTTGATTGATGGTCTGGCCTACCGTCATCGTGGTAGTTTCGATCACCGGCGCGGTGGCCTCAACTGTGACCGTCTCGGTTGCGGTGGCAACCTTCAGGGAGAAGTTCTGCACGGCATTGTTGCTAACCTCAAGCGCGAGGTCCTTGGCGTCCTGGGTCTGGAAGCCACTCATTTGGACTTCCACGCTGTACACCCCGGGAGGCAGCGCGGGAATTTCATAGTCGCCGCCAGAATTTGTTTGAGCGGCACGTTCGATACCGAGAGGACCCCTGGCGGTTACTTTGGCGCCTACGACAGCCGCGCCCGAAGGGTCAGTGACAGTGCCTTTGATGCTCGCGGTATTTTGCCCGAAGGCTACCACGGCCAACAGCATAACCAGCAGCGGTAACATCCACAGGGGAAGGACTTTCGTTCTTGACATTCTCTCCTCCTTAAAGGAATAAGCAAGTCTCGAATAGAGCTGAAGAATTTATTAAGTTGAAGTCACAGGAAAATCAGGAGCCTTTTTTCAATTACTTGAGCTGGTTGGCGCTAAACCAGCGTGATTTACATGTCATGGTGCAGCAGCTTTGGTTGCATTCATGATTCCACCCTGGGAAGGATCGAAGACGCTGGTATTCAACAACTTACAAGCTCCTCGCCGAGTGGAACTATGGAAACCCATAGCCATTCTGACGGAGGGCTATTGAATTTAAGAAAAGACTTTGAATCTTTAGGGCTGCAGACGCCTATCGCCGACGATCTTTCAAACTTACGCTTGACTGGACTTTACTTTTGCAGGCGGAATTACATACTTGCATGATCAACATAGTGTTTACTTGCCTTTTTCAAGGCCATAGTTAGCAGGAATTGCAAAATCTCTCGCAAAACCTCAAGTGACTATGCAACGAAAGCGTCCGTCGCCTACTGGGGTTTTGATGGTGGCGGAACGCGCAGCCGGTTGTTGGTGTCACGGGGCACGACCTGGGTTTGGGACAGCGTTGCTGTAGACGTGACGTCAACCACAAGCGGCCGTTGCAGCCTCATGGTAAGGGTAGCTCCCGGCTCGATGCGCACATCCGCGCCGCGCGTAAGCAGGACGGTGGCTAAACCAGCGACGGCGCCAATTCCGCCGCCGATTCTTGCCCCGTTGAGTGTGCCGCTCGCAATCACGCCGCCAATGGAGCCATACTCCGCATCTCGGCCGACTTCAGGCAACTGCTTGACTTTGTCGTGACCCTCGGTCTTTACCGTGCCTTCTTCGTCGGCAATCTTGGCCTTCGTGGTGCCCGGATCTCCATGAAGGCTGCCCGGCATCTCCACGGTGTATCCAGTAGGGAAGATGACAGTATTGAAGTGAAACAGAATCTCCGCGCGGCCCGAGATCCTCCCCGCGCGTTGCACTTTGGTGATTTCACCCTTCACATAGGCGCCCGAGGGAATCACGATAACGTTGTCAATAACCACCGGGAAAGTAGTCTGGCAATAAACGCCGTCGCCGACGCGCGCGCTCTTGGTATCGATGACATTCTTGAGCTGAAGCAGAATCTCAGTGTCCGCGGGCACTGTGATCTGTTTGACCCCGGCCGGATTCTGGGCGGACTGGGAAGGTTCAGGCGCAGCGGATTGTCCCCCTGAATTCTGGCCGGACGACGCTGCCGCTTGCGGCACTGCGGAAGCTGGGTCGGATGGTGTGGCCGGTGTGGCGGTTTGTCCTGCTGCTCCAGCCAAGGCTGCGACGATAAACAAAGCGATCAAGCTGCGCACGCTGTCACCTCCAGGAAACCAGGAACTTGGGCCAGTACTTATCGTAACCCAGAACTTTGTGCCTGTTCCATCTCCAGAACGATTTGCTCAGCGGCTCTTGCTGGATCTTTCGCTTGCGTGATGGGACGGCCGACTACGATATAGGTAGCGCCCGCCAGGATGGCCGCCCCCGGCGTAGCGGTCCGCTCCTGATCGTCTTTGCCGGCTCCGGCCGGGCGAACCCCGGGATTCACAATGGCGAACCCCTCTCCCAGAGACTTTCTGACCTGGGCGGTCTCGCGCGGCGAGGTAACTACACCTGCGCATCCGGTGCGACGCGCCAACGCTGCCAGGCGCAACACCTGGCCAGGCACCGGGTCAACGGCCCCGATTTCCGCCAGGTCATCGTCGTCGAAGCTGGTAAGGACCGTAACGCCCAGAATTCCCAATTGTTGGCCAGCGGCCTGAACAGCCGCGTGCAATGCATCGCTTCCCCCGCTGGCGTGGACGGTCAGCATGCTGACTCCGAGCTCGGCCGCGGATTTTACCGCGTGGCCCACGGTGGTGGGAATGTCATGGAGTTTCAGGTCGAGAAAGACTTTGAGTCCGGAGCTGACGAACTCCCGCACCAGGCCCGGGCCTTCGGCCGTGAATAATTGCAGACCGATCTTATAAAGGCCCGCGGCATCGCCGATGTTGGAAACCAGCTTCCGCGCAGCCTGGGCGTTGGAAACGTCCAAGGCTACGATGAGTTTCTCCCGCATCGTCAATCCGGGAGAGGTCACGGCGGCAATCAGATTGGCTGACATCTGCGCCAGTATAGTACAAGCGGTGCCCTGTTTTGAGTGGTCCTTGGGTTAGTTGCCCCCAGCCTGGGCGACGGTTTCGGGTCGCATTACGTCCAGTCGCACCCGCTCAATGCCGTCGCGAAAGCTGATCATGCGTGCCGCACCGTAACTGAGATCCATAATCCGGCCCTCGACAAACGGGCCGCGGTCATTGACCCGGACTACCACCCACTTCCCGTTCCTCAAGTTGGTTACTTTGACGTAGGTGCCGAGAGGAAGCTGCCGGTGAGCGGCAGTGAGCTCGAACATGTCAAAGTCCTCGCCGCTGGCGGTGGCCCTGCCGTGAAACTGCTTGCCATACCACGAGGCCATACCTACCTGGTAGGGCTTCTGTTCCCGTCCCTGGGCCTGGGCTGGTTTCTTGCCGGATGGGTGCTTTGTGACTTTCGTAACCTTCGGGACGGACTTAACTGGGGTTTGTTTGGCTTGCTGGTCGTTTGGAACGGGCACCGCCCCCATGCTGGCAACTGTTACTAAAGCCGCCGCCAGACTGGACAGTACTCGGTTCATGCAAACTCCTTTAGGGTCGATTCAAGGGCCCCCAACAACATCAAGCCCCTAATTCTATGAAACTGAAGGGTAAAATAACAATCGCCTTCTCTTCACCATGAAAGAAAACTGTTGCGCTTTTGCCACATCTGTGTTACGAATTACGGCCTTCCTGGGCGACCAGATTCCCGAGTATGTCTAGAGTATTTAGACGTGCTTCCACCCCACAGCGTTGTTCCCAAGATATTCAAGATATGCAAAAAAATGCTCACATAAGACCGGTGGACCGCGGGACACGTTGCACCAAAATCGGCGCAGCCAAACGGTTTAACACTCTGAGGACTAACCAGGACTAACCGGGTGGAGCAGGCCTTACCGCAAGGCTAAAGCCCTGTCCACCCAGCTGGGGCTGAAGCCCATTTCTCCTGTGCTCCTTAGCGCAGGGCCTTTAGGCCTGCCCACCTTCCTGGTCCTGGGCAGACTTTCTAGTTGCCCAGGGGCCTGAAGGCTTGCTTCACTCGAGCCAGCAGACGCGGGCATCTATACTGCATGTCATGGCCGTCAATCGGGAAGTCGAGGTCAAGTTTCGGATCGAGGACATTGGGCAGCTCATAGACCGGCTCAAGGAGTTGGGGTTCCACCTGGTTACCGAGCGCACCCACGAGATGAACACCCTCTACGACTTGGCCGGCGGACCATTGCGGCGACGCGACGCCCTGTTACGAATCCGCAAGTACGGCCCCAAGTGGACGGTGACCTACAAAGACAGGAGCCGCATCAAGCCGGGTCGCCATAAGACGCGGCGTGAGATCGAAACTCGGGTCGAGGACGGGCGAGCGCTGGCGGAGATTCTTGAGGCATCCGGTTTCAAACCCGGCTTTGCCTACGAGAAGTTCCGTAGCGAGTGGGTTGGCAGTCCCACGAATCCTCTGGCCCAAGAGCCGGCGGGCGACGACGGCCCACCAGCAGGCGCCGGCCACGTGGTTATTGACGAGACCCCAATCGGGAACTTTGGCGAGATCGAGGGTCCGCCGCAGTGGATCGATGAGGTGGCACGGCGCTTAGGGATCTCCCCGGCTCAATACATCACCGCGTCTTACGCCGAGTTGTTTGTGCAATGGAAGAAGAAGACAGGGAACAAGGTCGAGCAGATGCTCTTCCCTCTCTAGTCTAGAGGACTATCACCGAACCTTTCCTCCGTCCGCACGTCCAACTTTAGGGATACAATCCTCCCGAACATCGAGGAGCTGCGGCATGTATGACTACATCATTGTGGGGGCCGGCTCGGCGGGCTGCGTCCTGGCCAACCGGTTGAGCGAAGATCCCGGTGTGAAGGTTCTGCTGCTGGAGGCGGGCGGGCGAGACACCCGGAAGGAAATCCGCACTCCGCTCGCATTTTCCAAGCTCTTCAAAGGACCCTGTGATTGGGCTTACTATACCGAGCCAGAAGCTCAGGTGGGCAATCGCAATCTCTATTGGCCCCGGGGCAAGGTCCTGGGTGGAAGCAGCTCCCTCAACGCCATGATCTACATCCGCGGCCAGCGTCAGGATTACGACCAGTGGCGCGAGCTGGGGAATCCCGGCTGGGGCTATGGGGACGTCCTGCCCTGCTTCAAGAAGTCGGAAGACCAGGAGCGCGGAGCATCTGAATATCACGGCGTGGGTGGCCCTTTGCACGTCTCCAATCTGCGCTCGCCCAATCTGTTGTCTGAGGTGTTTGTCGAAGCAGCGGCGCAATCGGGGTTCAAGCGCAATCCCGACTTCAATGGTGATTCCCAAGAAGGGTTCGGCCTCTACCAGGTAACGCAATGGCAGGGCCAGCGGCACAGCGCCGCCGCGGCTTTTCTGCGCCCAGCGATGCGCCGCCGCAACTTGACCGTACGCACGGACGTGCAGGCGTTCGACATTCTTTTTGAAGGCAAGCGCGCCTGCCGAGTCAGCTTTCAGCAGGGTGGCGGAAGCGTGCAGGAACCAGCGGAGCGCGAGATCATTCTCTGCGCCGGAGCCATCGGTTCGCCGCACTTGCTGATGCTTTCCGGCATTGGGCCGGCCAGCCACTTGCGGAGCCTCGACATCCCCGTGTTCTGCGACCTGCCCGGCGTAGGAGCAAATCTGCAGGACCATCCCGCAGTGCCCATCGCCTGGGAATGCTCGCAGCCGGTCAGCCTGGCCAGCGCCGAAAGCCTTCCCAACCTGATTCGCTACCTAGCCGTCAAGAGAGGTCCGCTGACCTCCAATGTCGGCGAGGCCGGCGGCTTTATCAAGACTTCCGCGGGCCTTTCCGCCCCCAACGTGCAATACCATTTTGCGCCAGGCTTCTTTGTGGAACACGGTTTCAAACAGATTAAGGAACACGCCTACACTCTCGGCCCCACCCTGTTACATCCCTACAGCCGGGGCCGCATCACCCTGCGTTCGAGCAATCCGCTGGATGCCCCGCTGATCCGCGCCAATTATTTTGAAGACCCCAGGGACCTTGAGACGATGGTGGAAGGGGTGAAGACGGCACGGGTGTTGCTTGCCGCTGATGCCTTTGCGAAATATCGTAAACGCGAGATCTGTCCCGGCCCCGAAGCCAAAGACGATGCAGCCCTGCGCGCCCACATCGTGAAGTACGCTGAGACGCTTTATCACCCCTGCGGAACCTGCAAGATGGGCAATGATCCGGCGTCTGTGGTTGATTCCGAGCTGCGCGTCCACGGTGTGGAAGGTTTACGCGTGGTAGACGCCTCGGTGATGCCTACCGTCCCCGGGGGCAACACCAACGCACCGACCATCATGATTGCGGAAAAGGCAGCCGAGCTGATCAAGGGCACCGCCAGCGCCCGCCCGGCGACTGACTACGCCAGACTCAGTGGCGTAGCCCGGTGAAGTCTTTCTACTTGCTACTTGCCGTGCAGGAAGTCGTTTACCGACTTGATGTAGATTCCCTGCTGATCGACAAAAGCCATGTGTCCCGACTGAGGCACGACTACCAGCTTTGATCCGGCAATCTTGTCGTGCATGTAACGGGACAGCGACGGATCAGACTCGTCGTGATCGCCGCAAATGATCAGGGTCGGCACGTGGATCCCGGGCAACTTGTCCGCGTATTCCACCGATTTCAGGTTGCCATCGATGATGAACTCGCCATGCGACCCCCACATCTCCCGATAGAGGTCCCAGGAGGTGCTGGTGTTCCCTGAAAGCGGATCATAGTTAGGATCGGGGTGATGCTGGTAGAGGTACGGAAAGTATCCATCGCCCCAGGCCAGCTTGGCGTATTCCTCCGGATAGCGCCCTGTTTCCCAGTCCTTGCCTTTGCCGAACAGCCCGGCTTTCTCCAGTGTTTCGAGCTTCTGCAACGCGTCCGGCGCCATGTTGCGTTTCTCATTGGCCAAGACTTTGTTCATCTCGACCGTGCTATAGAAAGTGCCGCCCAAAATGAGATGAGTAAGATTGCGCTGATACTTGAAGGCATAGGCCTGGGCCAGCACTCCGCCGTAGGAATGTCCGAGCAGGCTGATCTTTCCCAGTCCAAGCGCCTGCCGGACCTGCTCGACGTCCTCCACCATGTTCTCCACGGTGTATTGACCAGGGTCTTCCAGCCGTTCCGACTTTCCGGATCCGCGCTCGTCGATGAAAATGAGTTTGTTCGACCGCGCGAGGGGCAGCAGGTAGGGCAAAAAATAATCGTGCGACGCTCCCGGCCCGCCATGCACGATCAACAGCGGCGCGCCATGGCCGACGACCATGTAATAGATCAAGACTCCGTGAGCATCGACAAAGCCCTCTTCCATGCGGTACACGTTGCCGGCGGCAACAGCGGCCGTGCCAACCGGCTTTGCGGTTTGCGAAAACGAGGGCAGCAACGTCAACAAGAGGATAATCAACAAAAGTCCGAGCACTGTTCTCTTCATGGCGGGGAATTATAGCTGGGTTGGCGATCTGAGCCGTTCTTGGTGATTGAAAACAATGGAGAAATATTCCTGCTCTCCTCGCCAGCAGCGGGGCTAAACTTGGCTTATGCGCAGGTTCCTCTCTATTGCGACACTTGGGACAGTCGCTCTGTTGTCCCTTTCGGCTCAGGCCCAGCGCGGTGGAATGGGCGGACGCGGCGGAGGGGTCAGCATGGGCGGACGCGGCGCCGGGCCGAGCATGGGCGCCCGGAGCGGCGGCGGTCGGGGCTTCGTAGCTCCGGCACGAGTTGGTGGTCCGGTTATGTCTCCAGCCCGCGGAGTGGCGGTGCGCACGTCGTCAGGCCGGGTTATCGTCAACGGCGGGTTCAATCGGTTTCGGACGCCTTTTGGCTTCGGCCACTGCTTTGGTGCGTTCCCTTGCCGCAATCGTTTCCTTTTTAATCCGTTCTTCTTCAACTCCGGTTTCTTCAACAGCGGCTTCGGCTTTGGGTTCGGAGGTTATCCCTCCTATGGCTCCGGATTCGACCTCGGCTATTCGGCGCCTCCACAGCAACCGGTGGTAGCCTCCGATAATGGCAACAGCAACGACATAGTTCTCGCCATGCAGATGCAAAGAATGTCCGACGAAATGGAGTCCATGAGAGAGGAGAACCGCCAGGCCAACGCTGCCCGGGCTTCCGGCGCGTCTTTGTCGGCACACCAGGCCGCGGAAGCAACCACTTTTGTCTTTCGCGACGGTCATCGCATCTCCAGTCAGAACTATGCGATCGCCGGACAAACGCTCTGGCTCCTGTCAGAACACATGGCTAAGAAGGTCGCGCTGGCTGATCTCGACTTGGCCGCCACCGAACAGGCGAACGCGGCGAATGGGATAGATCTTCATATTGCCGAGCCTCCCGCGCGTTAAAACCTGTCCTCACCTGTGCTTACTTGACAGTGCCAACCCGCAGCAAACCTGCTAGGATGGCGCTGTGTCGGCTACTCTGAACCGAGCTATAGCGTGAGCCGAACCGACTATTCGGGAGGGGGATGATATGGCTCCGGAACCCAGGAACTTTGTCCGCTTTTGCGTGCTGTTGCTGGTCGTTCCAGTTCTGGCTTTTGCGCAAACCGCCACGCCGGCCCCGGCGCAGACAACCGCGACGGCGCCGGGCTCAGCGGCCGGCCAGGAGGCACCTCCGCCTGGCGCGGTCCTGAAGGTGACGACTCGCCTGGTGCTCGTAGATGTTGTGGCCCTGGACAAGAAAGGCCTCCCTGTAACCGACCTTAAAGCCGAAGACTTCTCTCTCAAAGAGGAGGGTACGGGACAGCAGGTTCGGGTCTTCAGTTTTCAGCAACCCGCCGAACGCGAGGCCGGCGAGGCGTCGCAACCCGTGGTGCTTCCCGCCAACACCTTTACCAACACACCTACGTTCAAGCCAACCAAGACCTTGAGCGTCATTTTGTTGGACGGATTGAATACAGATGTTCAGAGTCAAAAGTACGCGCGCCAGGAGATGCTTAAGTTCCTGGAAAAGCTTCCTGCCGGACAGCCGGTTGCGGTCTACGGGCTGGGAGCAAAGCTACGCCTGCTGCAGGACTTCACCACCGATTCAAGCCTGCTGAAGCAAGCGCTTGCCAAGGCAAAGGGCCGCGGTTCGCCGGTCTTGGACAATCCTAATGGGGGACAGGCGCCTCCCTATCTTCCCGCCGCGATTGCTTCAGCGATGACAGAACTGAACATGGATGCCATGATGACCCAGATTCAGATCTTTCAGCAGCAAAATGTCGACTTCCAGACCGACATACGACTCAGGATGACTTTGGCTGCTCTGAAATCCCTCGCCCAGACTCTTTCCGGCTATCCCGGTCGCAAGAACCTGATATGGATTTCGGCTGCTTTTCCCGCCGGCATCTTCACCCAGTTGTCCAGCACCAACTCGGCCGATTTTAGGACGCAATCGGCTCAACTGACTCTGGTGCGGGATTATGCCGCGGAAATCGAGCAGGTCTCCAGCGCTCTCAGCAACGCGCGGGTGGCAGTGTACCCGGTGGATGCCGCCACCCTGGTGAATCACGACGTCTATGCTGGGAATCTCAGCAACACTGACAGCAATGGCAATTACCTGGGGCGCACCGCCACGGGACAGGTTGGTGGGTCGGGTCTGGACAGGCGGCAAGCGATGGACAAGGAACTTAATCGCACTACAGAGGATGTCATGGTCAGGCGCACCACGATGACGTCCATCGCTGACGAGACCGGAGGCAAGGCGTTCTACAACCGAAACGACCTGGATAAAGCCATTCGTGAAGGCATGGAAGATGGCCTGACCTACTACACGCTGGGTTACTATCCCGAAGACAAGACCTGGAACGGCAGGTTTCGCAAGATTGTTCTAACGGTGAATCATCCTGACGTCAAGCTGCGCTACCGTTCCGGATACTTCGCCCTGGATCTGAACGGGTACCAGAAACTGAGCCCGCAACAACAGGCCATGGATCTGGGACTGGCCTTGAGTCTGGATTATCCTGTTTCGACCGCGCTGACTTTTGAGGCGGCCACCGAGCCGCCCTCGCCGACCACCGGCAACAAGGTCCTGATCAAATTCGGGATCAACGCACACTTGATAGGTTTTGAGTTGCAGGAAGATGGGCTGCAGCATGCAAGCGTTGATTGCGCCGTGCAAGCTTTCAACCTGAAGGGCGAGCCGGCGCGGGCCCACGCCAGCACGTTCACCATCGCACTGAAGCCCGAACAATTTCAACTGGCCATGAAGAGCTTTCTGCCTTGCAACCAGTCTCTCGAACTCGGGCCCGGCGACTATGTGATGCGGCTTGGCGTGCGCGACAACGGTAGCGGCTTGATCGGCACGGCCAACGCGAGAGTTACCGTGCCACCGACGTCCGAAGCCACCGGAGTCAAGCCGGAAGAAAAGAGACCGTGATCCGCCAACCCCGGGCTGTGTCTCATTAAGGCTCGCGCGGCACTTTTGCTTCGTGCTATGCTCGCGGGTTTCTGATTTGCGGAGCCACAATACCCCACATGAGTCATCTTTTTCTCGTGCGCCACGGCCAAGCTTCTTTTCTGGAACCGGACTACGACAAGCTGTCTGCGAAAGGCGAGAGCCAGAGCCAGCTCCTGGGTGAGTATTGGACAAAACACAAAGTGATCTATGACCGTGCTTACACGGGTCCCAAGGTGCGTCAGAAGGAGACCGCGCGCATTGTCGGCGAGGCTTACCGAAGAGCTGGGTTGTCCTGGCCGGAACCTGTTGTCCTGCCCGCTTTTGACGAGTTTCAAGCTGAGGCAGTGCTGGAACAAACGCTGCCGCCCCTGGTGGAACGCGATGAACACGTCCGCACTCTGCACCAGGCCTTCCTGAACGCCGGCGACAAGGACCAGCGGTTCAAGACCTTTCAGCGGGTCTTTGAAGCGGTGATCGCCAAGTGGGCCCGCGGCGAGCTTCCCACGACCGGGATTGAGCGCTGGCCGGAGTTCTGTGACCGGATCCAGCTTGGGTTGAGGACGCTATCGCAAAACGGGAGTCGCGGACAGCGCATCGCCGTCTTCACCTCCGGCGGCCCGGTCGGCGTTGCCATGCAGAAGGCGCTGGGCCTTTCTACGCAGGCCACGCTGCGCTCGGCCTGGATGGTGCGCAATTGCGCCTACAGCGAATTTTTGTTCTCCTCCGACCGGTTCACCTTGAACTCGTATAATGCCTGCCCGCATCTCATCGATCCGGCGCACCTTACCTACAGATGAGCGGAAGGCGGAGGTCCTGAAAATGGCAGAGGCGGTTTCCAACCCGGGCGGGTTTCAAGACAACGCTGGGACCATTCGTGCCGGTGAAGAACTTGACCTGGCCAGGCTTGAACCTTATCTGCGCAGCCATTTTACGGGCCTTGCCGGACCGCTAGTGGTGCGCCAATTCCCCAGCGGCCATTCCAATCTGACCTATTCGGTAGCGCTTGGCAGAAAGGAGATGGTGTTGCGGCGGCCGCCTTTCGGCAGCAAGGTCAAGACCGCGCACGACATGGGACGCGAATACCACGTGCTGGAGAAGCTCCATGCCTTTTACCCGGCTCCCAAGCCGCTGCTTCATTGCACCGATGAATCGGTGCTGGACGCGCCTTTTTACCTGATGGAGCGCGTCCGCGGCGTTATTTTGCGCAGGGAGTTGCCGCCTGGGCTCGATTTAACCCCGCCAATCGCCCGCCGGCTGAGTGAATCTTTCATCGACAATCTTGCCGCACTGCACGAACTCGATTACACGGCGCTGGGACTGGCCGACCTGGGCAAGCCGCAAGGCTATCTGGAACGGCAGGTGCGCGGGTGGACGGAGCGCTATCATGGCTCGAAGACCCACGAGCTGCCCGAAGTGGAGAGCATCACGGGATGGCTCAAGGCCCACATGCCGGCGCAGAGCGGCGCCACCCTGGTCCACAACGATTACAAGTACGACAACATGGTGCTCGATTCCAACGACATCACCAGGATCATCGCCGTGCTCGACTGGGAGATGTGCACGCTGGGCGATCCGCTGACCGATCTGGGAACTGCTCTCGCCTACTGGGTCCAAGCGGACGACCCTGCCGACGTGCGCCCGGCACGCTGGGGACCTACCGCGACTCCGGGAAGCCTCACGCGGCTGGAGCTTCTGGAGCGGTATCACACGAAGACGGGACGAGACGTTTCCGACATAGTTTTCTACTACGTCTTCGCGCTTTTCAAAACAGCCGTGATCATCCAGCAGATCTACTACCGTTACTTCCACGGAATGACTCACGACGAGCGCTTTGCCTCGATGGGCGAGGTGACTGCGATGCTGTTGCACGCGTCGTTGCGGGCGATGGAGAGCGATCAAATCTGAAGCCTGACAGCAGGGACTCCTGCCGGCACAGGACTTACCCCGAAAATAGGTAGGCCATGGTCATCGGCCTGTTCCGGCCCTTTGCCGCAGGCCTGAAGGCCTGCTCCACCCCCTAGGAGACCATCCAAAAAATGATCAACGGTAATACCGGACCACCCATTCGGCAACGCAAAAAGGTCTCTCGGTGTTTTCGCCCTCCACTGTCGCCAGATACACGATTTCCATGCCCTTGGGGTCAACGTGCTTGATCGACTGGAGGGTGAAGCGGGCCCGGATTTGAGTTCCGGAGCGGACCGGGGAGACAAACCGCAGGCGATTCAGGCCGTAATTCACGCCCATGCGTACGCCTTCCTGGATTCCAATAGCTTCGTGCATGAAATGAGGTAGCAGGGAGAGAGTCAGGAACCCATGCGCGATCGGAGCGCCGAACGGCGATTCGCGCTTGGCGCGCTCCACGTCAACATGAATCCACTGGTGGTCAAGGGTCACGTCGGCAAACTGCTGGATGCGCTCCTGGGTGAGGGTGAACCAGTCGGTGACGGCCACCTCCTGCCCCACTAGTTCTTTCAGCGAATCCAGCGAACTCACCATGCGCTTTGGCATGTGCCCCTCCTGTTCTGCATTCAAGTCGCGGCGACGACGACGGCGATGTCACGCCGTGGAAGCGTTTTTCGTTGCCAATTCCGGCCGGATGCTTTCGGTCCCGGACCAGTACTTCTTGCGCAATTCTTTCTTGAGGACCTTGCCGGTTCCCGTCTTGGGAAGCGCATCCATGAACTCTACCGAGCGCGGGCACTTGTAATGGGCCAGCCGGCCGCGGCAGAACTCCAGCAATTCGTTTTCCGTTGCGGCGGCTCCGGGCTTCAGCACTACCAGCGCCTTGGGGGCTTCGCCCCATCTTGGGTCGGGCACGGGAATCACCGCAATCTCATACACCGCGGGGTGGGCCAGCATGGCTTTCTCTACTTCGAGCGACGAGATGTTTTCACCGCCGCTGACGATGATGTCCTTCTTGCGGTCCACGATCAGCGCATAACCGTTTTCGTCCATCGTGGCCATGTCGCCGGTATGGAACCATCCGCCGCGCATGACTTCCGCAGTGGCTTGGGCCTGTTTCCAGTATCCGGCCATCACACCGTCACTGCGGGCCACAATTTCACCAATGCTTTTGCCGTCACGGGGAACGTCCTTCCCATTCAGGTCAACCACGCGGATCTCGACGCCGGGAATGGCAAATCCGGTGCGAGCCTGGCCTTCGTAGCGCTCCTGGCCCTCCCAATGCACACCCTGCTTCATGGGAGAGACTGTAAGCAAGGGCGCCGTCTCCGTGAGTCCATAGCCCGAGAAACACATACAGCCGATCTTCTCTTCCACCTCGCGCACCAGCGTAGGCGACGATGCCGCCCCGCCGATGGTAACCCTTTTCAGGCTGGTCAGGTCGTATTTCGGACGGTCCGGACAATTGACCAACGCCGTGGCCATAGTAGGCACCAGGCTCAAGGCATGGACTCGTTCCTTTTCGATCAATCGAAAAACGTCGGGAGGATCGAATTTCTGGATCATCACGTGCGTGCCGCCAACGAACGTGACAGAGTGCGCCGCTCCCCAGCCATTGGCATGGAACAAGGGAATGGTATGCAGCTCGACCGCGTCGCTGTCAATTTTGAAAGTCAGCGCCGGACCCAGCGCATGGAGGTAGATATTGCGATGCGTCAGCATTACGCCCTTGGGATTGGCGCTGGTTCCACTGGTGTAGAAGAGCTCCCCCAGGGCATTCTCATCGACCTGCATCAGGTCGGTGTGATAGGGCGACGCAGCAGCCAGAAGACTCTCATAGGTCTGCGGCTCAGCCCAGCCGGGCGCCGTCTTCGAATCAAGAAGGAAGAACGACTGCACGGACTGAAGCTCTTTACGGAACGATTCCACCAAACCGGAAAACTGGTCTTCGAAAAACAGGACCTTGGTCTCAGAGTCGTTCAGAATGTAGGCCAGTTCCTGGGGAGCAAGACGGATGTTCAGGGGGAGAAGCACGGCCCCGGCTTCGAGCACGCCGTAATAACCCTCCAACAGACGGTGGCAATTGGCGCTCAGATAGGCTGCGCGATCGCCCGGCTGAACTCCCAGATCGCGCAAGGCTCCGGCCAGCTGCGCGGCGCGGTCCGCGAACTGCGAGTAGGTTAAGCGGAGGGATCCGCAGATCACTGCGGTCTTGCCGGGAAACTGCTGGCTCGCATACCGCAGAAAGCGGATAGGAGTGAGAGGAACGTTCATAACCACCTCGTGGTTGCGATGGTACGCGACATTATTTCGCGCGACATGACTTCTCCCAGCATTATTTCTGCTGCCCCCGGGAAAGGCCTGTGGGGCGGGGAATGGCGCCGATCTCCCACGGGGCTTTGAGTTGCGTCCGCCATTCCAGCAACGCCGGGCCTGGCGACTCGAGCCAGCCAGGCAGCTTTTGCTCCAGACCGTCCAGGGTGGTGGCTCTCTCCGCGCGGATCCCATGGGCCTCGGCAAGACGGCAAAAATCAGGGTTCTTCAAATCGACCTCATGCGTCGCGCCGAACATGGACCGCTGCAAGAAGCCAATGATCCCGTAGGCCTCATCGTTCACCAGCAGGATCTTCACCGGCAGGCCGTATTGGACCAGCGTCGCCAGTTCGTGCTGTGTGTACTGAAAACCGCCGTCGCCGGCAATGCAGACGATCTTACGCCGGCTCCCGGCCAGCCGCTCGGCGCAAGCCGCTCCAATGGCCGCCGGCAGCCCGTAGCCCAGCGTTCCGGAACCGGCAGGATAAATGAATGTTCCCGGCGCCATCACCGGGAAGAACGCCGACGCCCAGTAGTTCAGGATGGACTGATCGTTCACCACCACATCCTCGCGATCCAGGGCGGCGCGCAGCAGCCCGAGGGCCGCATCGGCCTCTGATTGCAGCGGCTCCAACCGTTCCTTTTCTCGTGCCTTGGTTGCTGCCACGTCGCACCAGCCGACCCGAGGTTGTAACGGGCCGGCAAGAGTTCGCGCAATGGCGCCAACGTCGCCGGCCAATTGGACAGTCGCTGGAAGCCGGTCTCCGGCGTACGCGGGATGATCCACAATCCGCAAGTGTTGCGACGGCAAATTCAGCGCGAAGCGCCCGGTGTCGAACTCCGTCAGCTTCGCGCCTAGCGAAATCAGAAGATCGCTTTGTTGGAGCACTTCTTGCACTGCGCCCAACCGTGAAATGCAACCCAGAGCCAGCAGGTGATCGTCCGCGATCAAACCCTTGCCGCTGGTGGTGCTGAATACCGGAGCTTGCAGCTTCTCTGCCAGTTGCCGGACTTCATCAGCATGGGCACGGATGCCGCCGCCCACAATCATTACCGGGGTTTTGCTGCGGGCGACCAGCTTGATCGCTGCGGCCACATCTTCCGTAGAAGGTGGAGGCGCTTGCGCCTTTCTTTCTGCCCGCACGCCCGCACTGACCGGGGCGTGAAAAAAGTCGTGAGGAATCTCGATGAACGCCGGCCCCGGGGCGGGACCGTGCAGCATCTCCGCCGCCGCCGTAATCGCTTCAGGGATTTCGTCGGGGCTGGACACGCGGCGGGCATAGCGCGTCAGGGGCCGGAAGATGTCGGTCTGCTGCGGCGTTTCGTGCAAAGCACCGCCGGTCTTGGCCAGCAAAGAAGAAGCTATGTTCGTTCCCAAAACCAGGACCGGCGTGTTGGTCTGCAAACTCTCAAGGAGCGGGACGAGCGTAAAAAGATTGCCCGGGCCAGTGGAGGCGAAGACCGCGGCAACGCGGCCACTGCGGCGGAAGAATCCGTCGGCCGCAAATCCCGCTGCCTGCTCATGGCGCACGACCCAGTGGTGGAAATTAGGCTCCTGGCGAAGGCCATCATACAGTGCAATATTATGGATGCTGGGGATGCCGAAGCCGCAGGTTATACCGCAACGCAGCAGAGCTTCCACCGCAGCTCGCGATCCCGTGGCTGGAATGGATTGAACGGGCGTTTCAGGAGATGCGGACATTTTTTGACCCGAGGTCTTTTGATCCCGTACTGCGGTCATGCGAGCCGTTCCGGAATCTACGAACAAGAATATCTTTGAGCCAGGAAAAACGAAAGGACGGCGGAGGGTGTCCTCCGCCGTCCGTCAAGCATTTAGAACGTGAATCGTGCGCCCAACTGCAGTTGCCTGCGCGGGAGGGCTGAAGTAAAGGCACCCGGCGCGCCTCCGGGACTGATGGTCTGCGGGTTCAAGAAGGTGCCGCTCAAATTCGCCGGCACTTTCGAGGGATCGGCGAAGCCGCCGAAGGTCGGGACCTCGTTGTTCACGCTGGCAAAGTTCGTCCGGTTGAAGAGATTGAAAGCTTCGGCCACGAACTGCAGGGCGCCATGCTCGCCCACCTTGAAGCTTCGGGTGAGTCGTAGGTCCACATCAGAGTAATCCGGACCTTGTCCGGTGTTGCGGCCGATCCCCAGGGGACGATCGTTGGTGGAATGACGATCGCCGTTGATGTCAGTCCCCGCCGCAAGTATGTCGAAGGGATGACCACTGTTGTATTTCACGATCGGGCTCAGTTGGAAGCCGGAGAGAAGGCCGCGCTTGGTGCCCGTTATCACAGCCGCCGCAACCAACTTGTGCCGCTGATCGAAAGTAGAAAGCCCGCGCTCTGCAGCCAGATCGGTATTGTTCACCGGCCCGAAGTCGCTGTTGAAATCGGTGGAGTCGTCCGTAGCCCTGCTCCACGTGTAGTTGCCAAACAGGGTGAAGTGATCGCTGAAGCGCTTCTTAACTTCCAGAACGCCTCCGTAGTAGAGGGACGAAGCCGCCGAAGAATACTGGTCGGCCTGCAAAACGAGGAGATTGGCAAAACAAGGATTGTTCACCAACACCGCGCACTGTGGTGCCCCCCAATTCTGGAAGGTGACTTGCTGCGGCCCTGTCGTGAAGGGCGAATTCGCGGTGGTGAAGGGTGTAGTCGGCAGGTCATTAACGTCGATCGCCGTCGGCAGGTGGAGAGTACGGACGTAGATGCCGCTGGCGGAGATGGAGAAGCCTTTGGATACCTCCCGCTCGACCCCCAATGAACCCTGCATGGAGTAGGGGCTCTTATAGTTAGGCTGGCCGGAGAAAAAGACGCTCAGGGGCGCCGTTCCATTATGCGATATGTTGATGCCAAAGAGCGAGGAAAGCATGGCCGGAGTAATGCAGGCGGCGTTGCCCGCTGTCGGCGTGGTGCACGCGATTGGGTTCCCCGGCTGCGCAAACAGAGTCTGGAATATGGCCGCCGAGGTTAGCGCCGGGTTTCCAGGCTCGCCGGTCAGCGGCACAAAAACCTGGGCGATCTGCTGGTTTCCGTTCACCAGCCCCAGAGTTTGCACGACATCGGCAATCTGGCCATAGATGGGCGCATAGAAAATCCCGAAGCCGCCGCGAATCGCAGTTTTATGGTCCTTGAACGGGTCCCAGGCAAAGGATACGCGCGGAGCGAAATTCTTTTTGTCCGTCTTAAGGGCGCCGTATTGCGAGTCCAGCTCATATCGCACACCGAAAGTAAGATTGAAGTTCGGCGTCATGGCCCACTGGTCCTGCCAGTAGAAGGAAGTAAACGGCCTGGGGTAGTTATACGTGGGACTGCCAAAGCCCTGCTGGTAGAACTGGGGCAGACCCAGGGAAGCTGATTGCAGCCCGTTGAGGACCGCGGGCGTGGTTGAAACCGGCAATCCGCAAGCAGCCGGCACCTGCATGCACGGGCTGAGGATCCCTCCAGGCAGGTTGCCAAAGACAAAGCGCCCCGGGAAGAAGGTGTGCGATTCCGTGTGATTGCCGCGGTAGATGAAATCTCCTCCGAACTTCATGGTGTGGTGGCCGCGAATCCAGGTCATATTGTCGCCAATTTCCGGGCGGCGCATAATCGTGAAGCTGGGTAGAAAA
Organism: Candidatus Angelobacter sp.; assembly: GCA_036521855.1. Taxonomy (GTDB): domain Bacteria; phylum Acidobacteriota; class Terriglobia; order Terriglobales; family Acidobacteriaceae; genus Angelobacter. Next base: position 12,748 of record DATDGY010000120.1, on the reverse strand, counting down.
ATGTTGGTTCCCAGATTGGCGAATCCCGGAATGGAAAGCCCAACTTCGCCTGGTTCGTTGGGAATCACGTTGAAGTCTGTGTAGTTAAATTGGACATGAAGATCGTTCAGAGTCTTGGGGCTGAACTGGTGGAACCAGGAGCCGGAGAGGTTGTCATCGAACGCCCTGACGGAGCTGCCGGCGGAAAATCCAACGAGCGATTGCACGTCAGGATTCTGCTCGTTGTCATGGGCAAAGCTGAACATCGCGGACATCTGGTTCCGGTCGCTGAATTGATGGTCAAAGCGCCCGGAGGCCAGATATTCGCGCGTGGTGTAGCTAAAGAGTCCGCCGTTGTTTTCGAACTGGTTGACAAGGAAATGACTCAAGGGGCTGGTGGCGGGGTTGATGGTCAAAATGTTTTGCAGGATGGCGGCGCATGTCGCGGCGGGGAGTGCCGGTTGTCCGGTGAGGCAAGGGACTGGAGTTGCACCCAGGCTCGCCAAGCCAGTGATGATCCCGATCTGGTTGTTCCCGGAGAACTGGCCGTTGTCGGGCCTGAAAACCTGCGTGTTGGTGAGTAGGGGAACGGCGTTTTGCGCGTTCTGCCTCAGTCCCTCGAAGGCCAGGAACAGAAAGCTCTTGTCCTGGCGGATGGGGAATCCAATGCTGCCGCCATACTGCTGGCGCGAGAGCGTATCTTTAGTGGCCGTGCCCTCGACGTCGGGCAGGGCCGGGTTGAAGGCCTGGCCAGGCTGCAACGCCTGGGTCACGGCGAAGGGATCGCGCGCATCCATGGCGCTGTCGCGGAAGAACCCAAAAACGCTCCCGTGGACGGTATTTGCGCCCGACTTGGTCACGATGTTGATGTTGGCTCCGCTCGCGCCGCCCAGGTCAGCCCCATAGTTGCCGCGGTTGATCTGGAACTCCTGCACCGCTTCCTGGCTCACAGTCAAGCGGACGCCGCCGGAATCGTCGTTGGCCTCGCCGCCATCCACGGTCACGCTGTTGCCGCGGCCGTTGCCACCGTAGATAGAAAGACCGCTCTGTGGCGTCTGTTTGACTCGGAAATCCTGGTCATTCGCCATCCGCGTAGAATCTGATACCTCGGGGACCAATTGTGCAAAAGTCAGGTAATCGCGGCGGTTGATGGGCAGGTCTTCAATCTGCCGCTGGTTGATGACGTTCTCCTGGGCACCCTTATCGGTTTCTACCAGGGGCGCTTCGGCTGTCACCTCCACCTGTTCGGAGACCTGCGAAATCTTCATATGGAAATCCACTGCAGTGGTTTCGCCCACATTCACAGTGACCCGCTTCACAATCTCCGTTTGAAACCCGCTCTTAGCGACGCTCACGCTGTAGTCGGCCGGCGGCAGTCCGGGAAGCAGGTATGTGCCATCGCTGCCGCTTGTAGTCGTGCGCTTGGCGCCTTTACCAAGGTCAATGGCCGTAATCGTACCGCTGGCAATCACGGCGCCGCTGGGATCAGTGACGGTTCCCCTGATGTCGCCGGTAATGGCGCCCTGGGCGTAAGCCACGCCACTGAGCATCGCGCCTACCAGCATAACTCCAACAAGATTCGATAGCCTCACTAAGTCCTCCTCATCCGACTCGCTCGGGAACTTCAAGTAAACCTACGACCACACGCTGCATCCGCGCTTAAGCAGAAACAATATCGCAGTGAATGATGCTTCATTCAATGCCCGAACTTGATCGCCGCTACGCGCGGATTCGTTCACTCTCTGTGTTGAGTTTCAAAAAACGCGCTTGCTTGGCAGCCGCAAGAACTATTCCCTCGCGACCCATGCCGTGACTGCGGTCAACTGTGTCCATAAAGCTCATGTGGATTACATGATTGGGGATACTTTATGGCAAATCGTCCGCGATTACCGCAAATTTCTAGTTTTCGGAACCTTCTTGCGCAACTGGGGAAAGCAGATTATGTCCCGGTATTCAGGAATTGTCAAAGCATTCTGCAGCGTAAGGCGACAATCATGAGCGTGGCCCATTTGGGGGCTGGACTGGCCTCGGAGATTCCACTGCACGCCCTTGGTATCGCCTGATTTTCGCTGGTCAAGACCTCACGGTTTTTGCACCCGTCGCCAGCCTCGATTCGTCCTTTTCGATTCGCTTTTGCAGCCAGGCGGAGAGCATGGCGTTAGCGCGTGCCGGCATCAAGCGCTGGAGAAAGTCGATGCGGTAGGCGTCTTTGCCGATCAGGACTCGGTTCTTGTCGCCCAGAATACCCCGCACAATTGTCTGCGCAGCCTCTTCCGGCGGAATGGTCAAAACCTGGGAAGCCCGCTCGAGCACCTGCGCATATTCCCCAACCCGCGTGGCCGCGCCGACACGCGCCGTTTCAGCAATGCGCGTGGCGATGCCGGCGGGATGGACGCAGGTGACTTTCACCGGCGTCGCGCGCAGCTCTTCGCGCAGACATTCGCTGAAACCACGTACAGCGAACTTGCTCGAGCAATACGCAGAATGACCTGGCGGGCCGATCAGGCCGAATACGCTGGAAACGTTCACGATGTGCGCTTCCGCTGCGCGCTCCAGCAGGGGAAGAAAGAATTTGCAGCCGTACACAACGCCCCAGAAGTTGATGCGGATGAGCCATTCCATCTCTTCGAGCGACAGTTCCGCAAACGTCCCGTGGAGCGCGACCCCGGCGTTGTTCACCAGCAGCGATGCGCCGCCAAAATCCTTTCCCACAGACCACGCGAAATTCTGGACAGCGGCTGCGTCGGCCACATCCACGCTGTATGTGCGCGCCGAGGCTGAGCCCAGCAGCTTGCGTGTCTCCTCCAAACCGGCAGCATTCACGTCCGCCAGGGCGAGTTGCGCGCCTCGCGCGGCCAGATTGATCGCCAAGGCCCGGCCAATGCCTGAGCCGGCCCCGGTAACCACTGCAACGGCGCCTTGAAGCTTTCGCATCGGTTAGAAGTTGCCTCCGTATGTTATGAACCAGCTGGCGCGGGCATAGTCTAGCATGACGCCGGCGAAGCAACCGCCTCCCCGCCCTGGTCGCGCCGGGAACATAGCCACAGAGCCGGCACCCGATGGGGCAAGTCGTTCTCCTTCCGCTTGACACCGCCGCCAAGTGCCCTTGAGAATGACGCCCATGGCCGAATCTTTCAGCAGCAAGCTGGCTGGACTGACTTTGCCCGATGCCGACGGACACACCGTCCGTTTGGGCTCGCTGTGGGCCGACGGCCCTGCAGTAGTGGTTTTCCTGCGCCATTACGGTTGAATCTTCTGCCGGGAACACATCGCGCAGGTGCGCGAGCAGGAGCAGGCATTCCGCAAGAAGGGCGCCAAGCTGGTCGCCATTGGGCTGGGCGATTCCGCTTACGCGCGCCACTTTCGCGAGGACACCGGAATCACTTTCCCTCTCTTGGTGGACGAACGACGTGAGGCCTATCGGGCGGTGGAGCTACGCAACGCTTCCCTTTTGCACATGCTGCGCAAGGACAACTTTATCGCGCGCAAACGGGCCACGACCGGCGGGCATCGCCAGCACAAACTGGGCAAGAATCCACTGCAGCTCGGCGGTAGCTTCGTCTTTAGCCCAGGCAACGTGGATCGCTTCGCCCACGTCAGTGAGACCTTCGGCGACAACGCCTCCCCGGCAGATCTGCTGGCTGCGCTTCCTTGAATATGGTTGGGGCAGGCATAAGCCAAAAGTTGGGTGAACTCCGCCGCTAAAGCTTAAAATTGGAGCACAATCCAATCCTTATACTTTTGGCGGTTGTTTCCCGGGGAGGCCATCATGACCAAAGACGAAATCATCAAGAAGCACAAGCAATACCTGTTCCCCTCGATCTTCACGTATTACAGCGAGCCGCTGGTGACCGACCACGCCAGCATGCAGTATCTGTGGGACGTGGAGGGCAACCGGTATCTGGACTTCTTTGGCGGCATTGTGACCATTTCCGTGGGTCACTGCAACCGCCGCGTCACCACCAAGATCAAGGCCCAGATGGACAGGCTGCAGCACGCCTCCACGGTCTTTCCCAACGAAGCCGTGGTCGCCCTGGCAGAGAAGATCGCGCAGATTACTCCGGGAGAGATCAGCTCGAGCTTCTTCTCCAACAGCGGCACCGAGGCCAATGAGATGGCAGTGCAAGTGGCGCGCATGTACACGGGCCATTATGAGGTTGTCGGCCTCCGCCACGGCTATAGCGGGCGCTCGCAGATGGCGCAATCGCTTGCCGGACACAGCGCCTGGCGGCGATCCTTGCCGGCGCCTGCGCCGGGGTTTGTCCATGCCCTGAATCCATACTGCTATCGCTGCCCTCTGGGTAAGACTTATCCGAGCTGCGAAGTAGCTTGCGCCAAAGACGTTGAAGCGGTGATCCAGACCACCACCTCAGGACAGATCGCGGCTTTCCTGGCCGAGCCGATCCAGGGTGTCGGCGGCTTCATCACGCCGCCCAAGGAGTACTTCAAGATCGTATTCAAGATCGTGAAGGACTATGGCGGCCTGTTCATCGCCGATGAGGTGCAAACCGCCTGGGGACGCACCGGAAAACGCTGGTTTGGAATCGAGCAATGGGAGGTCACTCCCGATATCATCACCTCCGCCAAAGGAATGGCCAACGGCACGCCTGTCGGCTTGACGGCCACACGTCCGGAAATTGCCGCCAGCTTCAAGGGCCTGCAAATCTCCACGTTCGGCGGCAACCCGGTTACTTCCGTAGCCGCCAAGGCCACCATCGACCTGATTGAAGAAGACCGCCTGATGGACAACGCCGCTACCGTGGGCGCCTACTTCCGCGACGGCCTGGAGTCTCTCCAGGACAAGCACGACCTTGTTGGCGACGTTCGCGGCATGGGTTTGCTGCAAGCCATGGAGCTGGTGAAAGACCGTTCCACCAAAGAGCCGGCGCCTGAGGCCACCAACCAGTTCATGGAGGAGTGCCGCAAGCGTGGCCTGCTGGTAGGCAAAGGCGGACTCTTGGGCAACGTCATCCGCACCTCTCCGCCATTGAACATCGCCAAGACCGACGTGGATGATGCCATCAAGATCATGGACGAGTCATTGGCTGCGGTCTCTCCCGCACTTGCGGGCGCGGCCAGCCGGCGCTGACCGACCACCCAGCACGCCAACAGCGGGCATGCCGGGGACCGCGGCGTCGCATCGACTTTCTCACCTTGCAGTGGTTGCTCGAGCTGCGGCAGGCTTGGTCCGGGCCAGCACGTCTATCACGCGACGCACATTGCTGCTTTCAAAGATGCGAATGGGAAGAAGCTTAGCCTTGACCAGCCACGGCGGCGAGACCACCAACCGTCCCAGGGCCGCTACCTCCAGATCAAGCTTTTGGATGCCAGCTTGGAGCTCATTGGCAGAGAGCGGCGCCATCTTGACGGCGTGATCCCAGGCGAACTCACGGGCCTTATCCAAGCTGAAATTGATGCTGACCGTGTCCGTCTTCAGTGAGAGCTTCTCCAACAGCCCAATCAGCGGCGAGACTTCGGCCATTTCTTTCTCCACCGTGCCCACTAACCCAGCCAGAACTCCGTTGATCTGGTTGAAGTCGGCTTGCAGTCCGGGCAATTGGTCCCGCGGAGAAGTCACGGCCGCGGCAATGCCCAGATCGAGATTGATGTGGGCATTGATTCCCGCGAGCAGATGCTCGACCACCAGCGGCCGCCACCAGGAAGCGGCCTGAAATGCAATCTGCCAACTCAGCGTAGGTTCTTGGCCGGAGCGAAATTGGTCAAACGCCTGCAGGTAGCGGCCGGCGAAGTTGACGTCAAGCCGCTCCACCAAGGGACCGTTTTGAAACTCGTTTTTGGCGATGCCGTCTTTCACCGCCTGCGTCACTCGGCCGTACAGCGCGGCAAAATATCCGAGACGGCTCTTCCCGATCCATGCCCAGTCGATGATCGCGTCCAGCGCGCGGATTACGTCATCGATAGTTTCGACCGCCATAAAGGGTTGCCATGATAGCGCGCTTTCTCTTGCCCTGAACCGGAATGTTTCGTCGCTGGCGAAAGACGGAAATATGCTGTACTAAGCTAGAAGTGCGTGTCTGGTGGGCGGTCATGGGAAGCGGCTGCGATCGCGGGATGGAGCGGAAACAATATCTTAATCGCTCTTCCTTTTCCAACCTGGGCTTCCTGAGCGAGTCCGAGCGACGAAGCGAGCGAGGGCGAGTCGAAGGATCCCGAGGATGTTTCGCCCGTAAATGCAGCATCAAGGCGTTCTCACGAAACATCTTCGAGAGAACTCCCTGACACAGCATCGTAAAGGAAAGACTGTCGGGATCCTTCGACTCGCCCTCAGTCATTCTTCCCTCGTGCTCGCTCAGGAAAGCCAGAAGGTAGGGTGGATGCAAATCATCGCGCTCTTGGAACGCGACCGTCGCAACGACAAGACGGACAAAGCGTACAGCAACTGGGGAATCGGTATAGCCCGTACCCAATCTGCGCCTCGATGGCCCACGTGTCTGAAACCGGATCACTCGTCCTTGAGTTCTTCCAGCAACTCTTTACGCACGTTTTGTTGCTGATCGGAGGAAAGCTTGGCGCCGTCTGTCGTGAGATAAAAAACGTCAATCGCCATTTCGCCCTCGGTATCAATGAGCGCGATCTCGATGTTGCATTTCTGGTAGGCCAGCCGCGAGCTGATGCGATAGAGAAGGCCGGGACGGTCCTGGGCGATGACCTGGAGCACCGTGCTGCGGGAAGATGCCGTGTCGTTGAACTCAATCCTGGTCGCAACCCGGGTGCGGGCAGCGCCGAATTTATCGCTGCGGGCGCGATCCCGCAACATCCTGTCCAGATCAGCCTCGCCGGTCAGGACATCATGGATGCTGCGCTTGAACCTCTCCCATTCCGGCAGGTTCAGTTCCAGAGTGCGAAAGCGGTCGGTAAAGTGGAAGGTATCGACCACCGCGCCGGCGGCGTTGGAGAAGGCGCTGGCCTTGACGATACTCATGCCCCAGGCCGCCAAAACGCCACTGACTTTGGCGAACAGGAGCGGACGATCGAGCGTCACCAGTGTGAGATCAAACCAGTGCCGGCCGCGTTCCAGGGCCAATTGCACCGGTTCGCTCTTCAAACGACCTGCCATTTGAAGATGGACAAGCACTTCCTTAGGGGAAGAAGTCGCCAGATACCGTCGGGGAAGTCCTTCGAGGAACGGTTTGAGCTTTTTGCCGGCGACGGGCGCCAGCGTGCGCACCAGTTGGCTCCCTTCTTCGGCATTCACGTGCAGGCGCTGGTCCAGGCTCAGGTTCATGTAGTTGGCGGTCTCGATGTAGAGCTGCCAGATGTTCTCCGCCTTCCAAGGGGTCAGCGCCTCAGGGTTCACGGCCTTGATATCGGCGTAAGTCAATAGGCAAAGCATCTTCAGGCGTTCCGGTGACTGGATTTTTTCTGCGAATGCGTGGACCGTCTCGTCGTCGAAAATGTCACGGCGCAGCGCCGCGGACATCTCCAGATGGTTGGCGATGAGAAAAGCGACGGTCTCACGGTCGCGCGGCTCCAGGTCCAGCCGCTCCATGCAACTTTCCGCAATCTCGACGCTGGCTTCGACGTGGTTTCCACCGGCCTCGGGCGCGCCTTTTCCGGCGTCATGCAGCAGGAGCGCCAGATAGAGCAGCTCCGGCTGGTCGAGCTCGCTCAACAGCTCCGCGTAACGCAAGTCCCATTCCGATGATGACTGGAACAGGCGGTGCAAGCTGTCAATGGCCAGGAAGGAATGTTCATCCACCGTGAACCGGTGATAGTAGTCGCGGACCACCAGGGCATCGATCACCCGGAGTTCGGGAAGTAGCAGGGTGAGGAATCGCAGGGCATGCATGGTGCGCAACGCATCCGCGGCGTGGGGCTGTTGCAGAATCTCCTGGAGGTAGATCCACAATTCAGCCCCGCGCGGCGGCGTTGCCGCCAGCGAAGGCAGCATTTGTTCGATCCTCTGCTCCGTAGTGGTGCCCAGCTTGAGCCCGTGGTGCGCCATAAAATGAAACAGGTGCAGGAGCGTTTCCGGGTCCTCGAGCGATGCCGGCTGCTGCAGAAAAATCATGCCGTGCGCGACGGAGAAGTCCGAGTTGGAAACGCGCGAGCGCCAACTTTGAAACTGGCGATATAGTGACGACCAGGAGGCCAGTACCTCCTCCAGCACCTGGATGCAAATGCGATGCACCGCGCGGGCGTGGCTGAAATACAGCCGCATCCAATCGGCGGCGCTGATGGCCCCGGCCTGAGAAGCGCCAATCTTACGCACCGCGGCTTCATCCTGCGCGGCCCAGCTCAAGGTGTTGTCGTCGCGCCCCTGGCGCAAGTGAAGAAAACAGCGGACCGACATCAGGAAGCCATGCGCGGCCTCGACTTGCTTGCGCATGGAAGCAGGCAATAAGCCATTCTCTTGCGGCCAGTCGCGAAGTTTGTCGATGGCCGAGATCAAAGCCAGCCACTGAGCCACGTTATAATCCCGCAATCCTCCCGGAGCATCTTTTACGTTGGGCTCGAGATGAAAGACAGTCTGGCCGTGCTTGGCGTGCCGGGCACGGGTAACTTCGGCGAGACGCTGCACCATGGGCTGCGCCTCCCGCATCAACAGCCGGGGAATGACCTGGTCATGCAGGCGCGTGAACAAATCGGCGTCGCCTGCCAGAAAGCGGGAATCCAGCAGAGAGATCGTGAATTCAACGTTGTTGGGATCGAAACGATCACATTCAGCGAGAAGGCGGCTGGCCGGACTCAGTTTGACGCCGTAATCCCAAAGCTCCTGCGAAAAACTCCTGATCCGGTCCTTGAGCCTCTCCTCCGTGGCGCGCTCGTCATGCAGGAATAGCAGGTCAACATCGGAAAAGGGAAACAGGCCCTTCCGCCCAAAACCGCCGATGGCAACCAGCGCGAAGTGCTTGCCGGCCATCTCCTGCTCCAGCCATTTCTGCCACAGCCGCAGCAAGAGCTTGTCCAGCAATGCCGCTCGCCCGGTGACCGCGGCCTTACCGTTTCCGGAGAGGGCGAACTCCTGTTGAATCCGCGCCGACTCTTCAGCATACAAATCGCGGAGTTCGCCACTCAATAAGGCTGCTGTTGTCATGGCTGGATTCCTCGATGGCAAGTTCATCGCTTGGGCGACGTTCTTGTCCTTAAAGCGCGCCTTCACCCCGTTCTTCGTTGCGGATGCGGATCACGTCATCCACTCGAGAGAGGAAAATCTTCCCGTCGCCGATCTTGCCGGTGCGCGCGGCGTTCATGATGGCATGGACCGCCTTGTCCGCTATGGCATCGCTGAGGACGAGTTCCAGTTTCGTCTTGGGAATCAGGTCCACGGTGTATTCCTGACCGCGATAGAACTCGGTATGTCCCTTTTGCCGGCCGTGGCCGCGCACTTCCAGCACGGTCATACCCTCTACGCCGATCTCGTGCAGAGCGGTCTTCACCTCATCCAGTTTGGAGGAGCGAATGATGGCTTCAATTTTTGTCATGAGCATTCCATTTTCTGCCCAACATTATGCCGAAGCAGCCTGTGCGCCTACGCGGAAACTTCCCAGTAATATCCTTCTTCTCCATGCTGCGAGAGATCGAGGCCCTGGATTTCCTGGTCTTCGGAAACGCGCAACCCAATCACCAGATCGACTACTTTCAGAATCACCAGTGTGCCCACAATCGCCAGGACCCAGGCAATGGCAACACCTACGAGTTGGTTGAGCAACTGATGGGCGTTTCCTTCGATCACTCCCGAGGGCAGCGTGCTCCCCTTGGCGTCCTTAAAGATCGGATTGATCACGCTCGAAGCGAAGACGCCGGTCAGCAGCGCGCCGATCGTGCCCCCGGCGCCGTGGACCCCGAAAGCATCGAGCGTATCGTCATAGCCGAAGCGCGCTTTCACCTTGGCGACCATCCAGTAGCACAGAAAGCCGGCGATCAACCCGATGGCCAGCGCGGGCATCGGTCCCACAAAACCGGCCGCTGGCGTGATGGCCACCAAACCGGCGACAGCGCCGGAGATGGCTCCCAGCGCGCTAGGCTTGCCGTTGCGCCACCACTCCGCCGCACACCATCCAATCACCGCCGCGGCCGCCCCAAAATGCGTAGCCACGAACGCGCTGGTGGCCAGGCTGCCCGCGGACAGCGCGCTGCCGGCGTTGAAGCCGAACCAGCCCACCCATAGCAAACACGCGCCGATGAAACTCAGCACCACGCTGTGCGGCGGCATCGGCGCTTTGGGGTAACCGATGCGCTTGCCGAGATACAGCGCGCACACCAGCGCCGAGACGCCTGACGTAATGTGCACCACGGTACCGCCGGCAAAGTCCAGTGTTGGGAACCGGCCTCCCAGCGACGCATTCAGCAAACCGCCCTTTCCCCAAACCATATGCGCCATCGGGCTGTAGACCAGCGCCGACCACAGCACCATGAAGACCGCCATGGCGCTGAACTTCATCCGCTCGGCGAAGGCGCCCGTGATCAGCGCCGGGGTGATGATGGCAAACATCAACTGGTAAATCATGAAAGTCTGCGCCGGGATGGTGGCCGCGTAATCGGGATCAGGCTGCGCTCCCACACCGTGCAGAAAGAGGTTGTGCAACCCCCCGACGAAGCTGTTTCCCGGTCCAAAACACAAGCTGTAGCCGAACACGGCCCACACCACGGTTACGATGGCCATCATGGCAAAGCTCTGCATCATGGTGGCCAGAACGTTCTTCTTGCGCACCAGGCCGCCGTAGAAGAGAGCCAGACCCGGGCCGGTCATCAACAGGACCAGGGCCGCGCTGGTGAGCATCCAGGCGTTGTCGGCGGAGCTCTTGGCCTCGGCCACCTGCTGCTCGAGGCGGGCGAGCCGATCGCCCGACGAGGCTGACGGAGCGGCAGCTGCGGCTGCAGCGTCGTTGACGCCGCTGGCAGGCGTTTGGGCCGCCAAACCTTGCGGCAAGAAGGAACAGAGCACAATCGCCAGGCAAATCGCACGACCGAGAATCAATGCTTTGGCCATAGGGTTGACGAGCTCCAGCACGCGGGCAGACGTCTGGAAGCTTGAACCCAATCTATCGGCCGATGAGCGGTTCTTGGAAATTGAAAAAATTTATGGCTGCTATGGGTTTGACGAATGAGTATCTTGAGTGCGACGGCTTTTCACAGAAGATGCGTGTATTGCTATGATGAGCGGTGATCGAGGTAAAGCATGACCACCGCACCCATTACGAGCGCTAACGTGAAGCAGGCGGTCCCGTTTTTCGGTGTGACCAACATGGAAGCTTCGCTGCGGTTTTATGTCGACGGGCTTGGGTTCAAAATGAAGCACTGGTGGATTCCGGATCGTGTTGAGGACAACCCCGACGGAAGGATTCGCTGGTGCTGGCTTCAGCGTGGCGATGCTGCCATCATGCTTCAGGAGTTTTTGCCGGAACGACGGCCTAAGGAAACGCTTGGGACTGGAGCATCGGTCTGTTTCATGTGCGAAGACGCGCTGGCGCTTTATCGCGAGTTCAAATCAAAGGGAATTCAGACGCGGAAACGTCCATTTGTCGGAAATCACCTCTGGGTTGTACCGCTGACCGATCCCGACGGCTACCGCATCGAGTTCGAAAGCCCAACCGATGCGCCGGAGGAAAGCGAGTTTGCAGAATAGGGCGACAAAGCGTGACCAAGTAGGGGCGAAACAAGCGCCATGAATTTTCGTCTCCAAGCAACTTGCGGAGGAAATGGCGTTCTCGACACAGAAGCGAGATTCTTTGCCCATAGTCAGCGCGCTCACGAGAAAGGTATGCAATTGTCCCTGCGCCGCGGGAGTCCGGAAGGAATCAAGCTCCCTTGGCGGAACTGGTGAGGGCTGCGGCGGGCGCGCCGAATTCATAGCCCACGCCGCGGATGGTGTGGATCAGCTTGACTTTCGCGCCATCGTCGATCTTCTTGCGAAGATAATTCACATAAACGTCAACCACGTTGGTCATCGTGTCCGGGGAGAGTTTCCATACAAACTCGATGATCATATTGCGAGTGATGCGGCGGCCCACATTACGCATGAAGTATTCGAGAAGGGCGAACTCCTTCGGGGTCAACTCGATGCCTGTCCCAGCCCGATGCACCGTGCGGCGCACGCAGTCCAATTGCAGGTCTGCGATTCTCAGGACGGTATCGGCCAGACGACTCTTGCGGCGCAACAAGGCCCGCACCCTCGCGGAAAGCTCGGAGAAAGAGAACGGCTTGGTAAGGTAATCATCGGCGCCGGCATCCAGACAGGCCACGCGCTCGGTCACGTGGTCGGTGGCGGTCAGGATCAGAATCGGCAGGTCCGAATCATAGCTGCGAACCTTACTCAGGACCTCGTTTCCGGCCATCACGGGCAGATTCAAATCCAGGATCAGAAGATCGTACTCGCCCTCGCTCAACCGCTGCAGAGCTTCCACGCCGTCTCCGGCAACGCTCGCCGAATGCTCTTCGGCCATGAAGTTTGTAGCTATGAATGAAGCCAGCGCAGCATCGTCTTCGGCAATCAAGATTCGCATGCAGCTACACATCCCCCAGGATTCGAGAGCCAAACTCCACACCAGGAAACGCTTATTCGAAACTACTAGGCACAATAGTAGAAAACACTTACCAGATAGTATCCGCTCTTGGGGAATGATCTTATCATAAGAATGCTTGTGGTATCGGAAAAACTCCTGTCTTCAGACCCGGCTGGATCGATGGCAGCTATCGCCAGAACCTATCAGGTTCATCACTGCTAGATGACTTTCTTCTTGTTCGAGCCACTGTTCCCGTCGCCCAAGAGCACGCGCCGGGTGTGCCGCGCGATCATCAGGTCTTC
>DATDGY010000119.1:0-2698 GCA_036521855.1 Candidatus Angelobacter sp. | reverse complement strand
CGAAGGACGAACCACAGAAAGCCCAGCCCTAAGACCAGCGCCCCGCCGAGATAGATCTTGCCCGACATGCGCAGCAGCGCCGGCATCAGGCTGATGGGGATCAGCGTGGAGGCATACACCAGCATCTGGCGGATCACGCTGTGTCCGCCTTTGTCGACGACCGGCAGCATTTTGATCCCAGCGGCCTCGTAGTCATCGCGATACATCCAGGCGATGGCCTGGAAATGTGGGAACTGCCAGAAGAACACGATCAGGAACAGGAAAACCGCTTCTACGTCCAACTTGCCGCGGATTGCCGTCCAGCCCAGCAGCGGCGGCATGGCGCCGGGAAAGGCGCCGACAAAAGTTGAAATCGGAGAGACCTTCTTGAGGGGCGTGTACAAGCCGAGATAAGTCACCGCTGTCGCTAAGGCCAGGCCGCCGGTGAGGATGTTGGTCGTCACGGCCAGAAAGGCTGAACCAAGAAGTGTCGCCAGAACTCCGAGGACCAGCCCGGTGCCCACGTTCATTCGTCCTGAAGGCAGAGGACGGTTCTGCGTCCGGCGCATGCGCGCGTCCAGGTCGCGTTCCAGGACTTCGTTCAAAGCCGCAGCGCCTGCTGAGGTAAGTGCGATCCCCCAAAGCGCGTTGAGGAGCGTCCAGGAAAGCGAAGGCACGCCGCTCTTGGCCGCACCCATGTAGTAGCCGGCCCAGGCCGTCATCACGATCAGCGAGGTCACGCGCACTTTGAACAGCTGCGCATAGTCCCCCAGCAGGGACGGTTTTCGGATCACCGCGGCGCTGATGACTGCTGTCTCGCGGGCTGGTTCGATCCGCTGCGCGGTGCTGCTCATGCGGTTGCCACCTCGCGGCCGCGGGCAAAGGGCAGCACTGCGGCCGGTTCTCCGGTGTGGCGGTAAGTCTGGATTGTCAGCACTACAGTCAAGGCGAGAATCAGCGCTCCCACACCGAGATGCGCGACTGTGACCGCCACCAGCCCCAGCGTCGGCTGGACGTCGTTCACGCCCTGCACTACCCGGACTACATATGCGCCAAAACCGAGCAGAAGCTGAGCTATCAGCAACAAGAGCACCCACAGCGCGGGACGGCGCAGATGAGGGACGTTGGAGTGCCGGCTGAGCGCGCGCAAGCTTACATACAGGACCAATCCCGCGACCAGCAGAGCATTCAAGATGTGAGGATAGAGAAATACGTGAACGATCTTGGGCACCGGCCAGCTATTGTCGCCTAGAGGGCCCCACTTGATCCACACGTGGCGGAAAGCCGCGCCGAGGATGAGTTGGAGAAGGAGGAAGCCGATCAGCATCCAGCAATGGCGCAGCAGCTTGCGGGCTTCTTTCCGCGGGATCAGTTGAATGGGTTCTTCCAGCCAACTGCGGCTGTTGAAGACGGCAATCGCGGCCAGCACGCAGAACATGGCCTGGCCCACGGTCGCGTGAGCCGTGGAGATGGCCGGAGGCAGGAACTTCATCACCGTCAGGCCGCCCAGGACTCCCTGAAAACCCACTCCGGCCACAGCGGCCAGCGTCAGGCCGCGCATCCAGCGCCGCTTATCCACGAGCCAGGTCCACACCGCAATGACGATGGTCAGCAAGCCCACGGCCTCAGCCACCATGCGGTGCCCATGTTCATACTTTATGCCGCCAATCATCCGCGGCATCTTGTAAAGCGAGCCGAAGCTGGTCGGCCAGTCGGGCACGGCGAGCCCTGCGTTGTTGCTGGTGACCAGCCCGCCGGCAATCAGGAGCAAGAAAGCTGCCACCGCCACGAATACGGTGAACCAATGCTGGGCAGCGTTGTATCTGGAAGGAATGACCGTCTCCTCGAAACCCTTTATTCTAGCATCCACGCGGCGAAGGGGCAGGGTCACGGTTTTTCTGAAATCCCGAACGAAGTGAGGGATCCCTATCGTCGACATCCACTTGAGGATAGGGATTCCTCGCTCCGCTTCGGAATTTCAGGGGAAAGCCTACGGCGCGAACGAAAAATCAGCCCTCGCGCTTTGCTTTGGCGATACTTTGACCTTCATCGTCTGCTCCCCGAACTTTTCGTGAACGGCCGCGAGAGTGTACTCTCCGGGCGGCAGGTTCTTGATCAGGAACGACCCATCCGCGGCGCTGACGGCGAAATAAGGGTGCGACATCACGCTCACGTAAGCCCGCATCCAGGGATGCTGGTTGCACTGCAAAGGGATCATCATCTCCGGATGGGCGAAGCTCTTGATGATGGGCGGATCGGTGGGCATCTGCGATTGGTTCCACTCCGGGTTGTTACGGGGCAGGTCATGAATATTGTGGTCGGCGGTATCGCTGTTGAGGATCTTCAACGGCTGTCCCGACATTAGGCCGAGCATGTGCGGAACATAGCGACAGCCTTTCTGGTCGAGCACGACCGACTCGGAGGGAACAGCGAACTTTCCTTGCGGCAGGCCATCTTTCACGTAAACAACCACATTGGCCAGCCTGCCGTTCTTCATCACGAATGCGTCGGAAGGCTGCAGCTGGGTGGGGCAGCCGGGATCTTGCGTCATGTCGAGCGAAGCTAACTCGGGCCCTGAGCCTTTGAAGCTGACTACGCCGGCGATTTCGCCTGCTGTCGCAGGGTCAACCTTAACCAGCGCGCTTTCGGCCAGTGACGACGCTGACGAAGGTGGTTGGTGCGGCGGCTGCGATGAGTTGCAACCCAGAGTCGCGAGAAC
>DATDGY010000118.1:0-1769 GCA_036521855.1 Candidatus Angelobacter sp. | reverse complement strand
ATTCCTACATTCTCATCAACGACGGAAACGACGGAATCGCAATCGACGAAGCCTGCGAGATCAAGCCCACCTGGAACGCTGCCGTGTGCAAGGGCGATGTTGGGCGCCTGAATGTTGGCGGCGCCGGCGGCGGCGGTCGTGGCGCAGGCGCCGGTCTCTTCGGTGGCAGAGGCGGCGCTCCCGCAGGCGCCGCGCCTGGCGGTGGTCAAGGCGGGGCTCCGGTAGCCGGCGGTCCTGGCGGTGCTAGGGGCGGCCCCGGTGGTCCTGGCGCAGCCGGAGGCGGTCCTGGCGGTGGCGCCGGCGGCAGAGGAGGATTCGGACGCGCTGGCGGATCTGCTCAGCCGCCCGTCGTTCTCAGCCGCAATGGCAAGGAGTACAACGTAACGGGCACCAACGTACGAGCCGGCACCGAGATCAAGGTGACCACCGAAAGGCCGTCCGTGTCCCTCTCCCTGACGGAACTGGATACCGGCTCGTGGGTGATCTTTGAGCTGCCGGGATTCACCACCGCAGCCTCGGGTGCGCCGCAGGACAGCCTGGATGCGCTGCGTAAGGCCGGCGCCACCTCGTACTACAAGGACAAGGATGCACTCTGGGTCAAGGTTGTCTCCAGCGGTGACAGCGGCACCGGCGCCCCTGGTGGTGGAACCAGCGTCCAGGTCAGCCGGTAAGCTGAACCCGGCTGTTTGAGCATGAGCCCCCGGCGCGGGACGGGGGCTTTTTTTGTTCCGAGCGCTTTCGGGAAAGCCCCTCCGGGTCCGCCAAGTCCCTTGCGGACAATGCCTTGAATGTGCAATACTGCAGACTGCGGCAAGATGTCGCAGTCTGTCCGCGATGTCTCGATCACGGAGGTTTAACGATGCGAAAACGTTCTCTCTTGTTCCTTTCGTTGCTGGTTCCAGCCTTTTTAGGTCTCGGCGGATATGCCGTCCTCAAAGCGCAGCAAAAGACTTCGACGGCCGGCGCGAAGCGCTGGTCTGATGCAGCCACCTGGCCTGACAAGAAAGTGCCAGGCAAAGACGCCGTTGTCACCATTGAGAGGGACATGAACGTTATCCTCGATGTCAGCCCGCCGCCGCTCCACGGTTTAAGGATCGACGGCAAGCTGAGCTTCGCCGATAACAAAGATCTTGAACTGGCCACAGAGTGGGTCATGGTGCACGGGGAACTGGAAATCGGCACGGAAGCCAAACCCCACACGCGCAAGGCCACAATTACCCTCACCGACAACGTCAAAGACGAAGATTTTGGTGGATTGGGTGGAAATGACCGCAGTGACCGCGGGATTATGCTCATGGGCGGAACGCTGAACCTGCACGGTAACCGGACGAACTCCTGGACGAAGTTGTCCAAGACCGCCGAAGCAGGCAGCAACTCGATCGAGGTCCTGAACGCCGCTCAATGGCGGGCCGGCGACGTGATTGTCCTCGCGTCAACGGATTTCGATCCCCATCAGGCAGAGCGGCGAACCATTGCCGCCATCAGCGGCAATACGATCACGCTCGACAAGAAGCTGGACTACATGCACTTCGGCAAGATCACCTTCGACGTGGATGAACGCGGCGAAGTCGGCATGCTGTCGCGCAATATCCTGATCCAGGCTTCGCCTGACGCAGACACGACGCTCTTTGGCGGCCACATTATGGCGATGACCGGGAGCAAGATGTTTGTCGAGGGCGTCGAGCTCAATCGCATGGGTCAGAACATGCATCTGGCCCGGTATCCGATCCACTGGCATCTGATCGGCGATGCGCAGGGGCAGTACATCA
>DATDGY010000117.1:0-6691 GCA_036521855.1 Candidatus Angelobacter sp. | reverse complement strand
GTCCCAGCCTTCGCCCAAAACCCACTCGCCGGCGCCGGCGGTCTTGGCGCGGGCGGCGATCCGCTGCAGCATCTCCTCGAGGGACTTTGTCCCCACCAGGTTCACGTTCAGCTTCTCAAAGCCGGCGCTGGCCAGATGGGTGTGAGCGTCGTTGAAGCCGGGCATAACAAAGTGGCCACGGAGATCGATCATCCGCGTGTTGGGGCCCTTGAGCTTTTCAATCTGAGCGTTCGAGCCGACCGCCACGATCTTGCCGGAGGAGACAGCGAAAGATTCCACGTATTTGGGCGCCGAATAGTCCACGATGCCCGAGAGGGTTATGCGGCCCTCCATATGGCGCGTGCCCGTATAGATATGCCCGTGAAAGAAAATAATTTCCGGCGGGGTTTTTTCGTCAGCGGATAGAAGGTTGGTCATTGCGAGTCCAAGGAACAGCCCAAGACACAATTTCATTCAGTTACTCCGGTGAGAGCGAGAAGCGTCAGGAGAATCCGTTTCAATCCCAGGTCGCGATTGGCGCAGTCGAACCATTCGCGGAGGGTATGGGCGGAGCCGCCGTCGCCGCCGGTGCCGATGGTGGTGGCCTCTTTGCCCATGGCCAGGGGAACGTTGGCATCGGTGGAGGCCAGGCGGGCAATGGACTTGATGCGCAGGTGGGCGTCCACGGCGCGCAGCACCTCGAGGATGCGGGCATCGGCGGGAAGCTCGGCGGCGGGGCGGTCGCCGATCGATTCAATGGCAAAGCGAACCTTGGCCTCCGAACCCATCACCGGCAAAGTCCGGGACTCCCCGGAGCGCCAGGCCAGCGGGACTTCGCTCCAGGCCTCATGCACGCACTCACGCAGGCGCTCTTCCAGCTTCTGCAGCTCCTCCATAGAGGCGGAGCGCAGATCCACGCGGGCGGCAGCCGTCTCAGGAATGGAGTTGACCGACGTTCCCCCGTGGACCACGCCGATATTGAAGGTGGTGCGCGGCGACTCCGGCACCGCGACCTGGCTGAAGCGGGCCAGCGCGCGGGCCAGCAGGACGATGGGGTTGGGAACGCCAAAGTCGCTCCAGGAGTGTCCGCCGGGACCGCGAAAGGTGACCGCGAAGCGCCGGCTGCCCAGGGCTTGTGTCACGTAAGTGTCGGTCCCCGCGCCATCGATGACCAGGAGCGACCGGATCGCGTCTCCCCAGCGCGGGGAAGCAAAAATGTGGCGCATGCCGCGCAGATTGCCCTCGCCCTCCTCGCCCACGTTGCCGATGAATACCACGTTACCGCCCAAACGAAGCTGGGAGCGCTTCAGCGCGGAAGCGACCGCCAGGAGAGCCACTACGCCGGCGGCATTGTCACTGATGCCGGGGCCGTGCAGCCGGGTTCCTTCTTCGCGCGTCTCCAGGCGCGTGCCCAAGGGAAAGACCGTGTCCAGGTGGGCGCTCACGCCGACGAGTGATTGGGCATCGTCTCGGTGCAGGAGGCCGAAGACGTTGCCTAACTCGTCGCATTGAGCCTCATCCAGTTCCAAGGACGAAAACCGCTGGCGCAACCATTCGCTGCGCGCAGCCTCACCGAAAGGGGGCGCGGGAATCTCCGCCAGTTCTCGCTGCCAGCGGCGGAACTCCATCTCCTGGTTGTGGAGATAAAGGAAGGCTGCATGTACGGCGCGCATCCCGGCAATACGCGCCACCTCCTGCTGCGACGAGGCGGGCGTGCGGACATCGGCCGGTGTAGGACGGACGGGCATGAGCTTGAGACTTACTATAAACCGGGCCAGGAGCGGGAGAGCAAAAAGAAAGCGGCCTTCGCAGGCCGCTTTCAAGGTTGCAAAAATTGCTGCGAACTTATTTCGGTGGCGGGTTGGTGGTGCTGGTGCCGGCGCCCTTCTTGCTCTTCTTGCCGCCCTTGTGGGCCTTGCTGGTTTTGGCGCCCTTCTTGCCCGTCTTGGTGGTGTCCGTCTTGGTGGCAGGGGAAGTAGCAGGAGTACCCGTGCCGGTCTGGGCAAACGACAGGCTGCCGGCAAGTAACATCGCAAACACAAACGTAGCTAGCTTCTTCATTCCATAGTCTCCTTCAAAGGTAGTGTTGCAGAGTTGCTCAATTTAAGCATTAGAGCAGGCTTTCTGGCAATCATGGATTTCGCTTATGCCGCTTTTGATCCGGTGATCCGGCCTTCCCGACAGTCAAGGCGTGGGACGACGGCAAAAAAAGAAAGCGGCCCTCACAGGCCGCCTCAAGAATTGAAACAGTCTTTGAGGGATTACTATTTCGGGTTGGTGGTCGGGGTGGTAGTGGAGCTGCCCTTCTTGCTTTTCTTGCCGCCTTTGTGGGCTTTGCTCGTCTTGGTGGCCTTCTTGCCGGAGGTGGCGGCCGTCTTAGTGTCTTTGGGCGCCTTGCTGTCAGTGCTGCCGCCGCCTGTCTGAGCGAACGCCAGACTGCCCGCCAGCAACATTGTGAATACAACTGTCAAAAGCTTCTTCATGCGAAATCTCCTTTATTTAGAGGGAAGTTCAGATTTACTTAATCAAACCCGGTTTTCCGGAAAAGTTTTGCGCTTGCAACAGAGCTGAAATGGCTGATGACCATTAGATTACAGCGGCGATGCTTTGACAATAGAGCAACATCCTGAGGCGTCCCCAAAGAGCAGAACCAGCCACAAGAGGGACGCCAAAAAGAAGAAGCGGCCGGGGAAAGGCCGCTTCAAATCCAAATCAAGCTCCGAGAGAAAACTCCTACTTCGGAGTGGTGCTTCCCGTATTCGTGCTGCTACTGCTCTTCTGGCCTTTCTTGCCGCCCTTGTGCCCTTTCTTGCCGCCCTTGTGGGCTGTTGCAGGCGCGTCAGACTTGCCGGTCTTTGTACTGTCGCCGGACGGAGTCTGAGCCAACGATAGGCTGGCGGCCAAGAGCATGGCCAACACAAACGTAGTTAACTTCTTCATGCATTCTCCTTTTGCAGGGAGGTTCTACGGGGTCCTGGCTGGCATCGGGGGAACTACGCTTCAACGCCTGTCTGAGGAAACCGTGTTTTTGCCGGAAGCAGATCTACACGCCTGCAGAGACATTCTGGCAGCAGGAGAGGATTTCCTCCTCCGTCAGGATGCGGTCTGACGCCTTGGCTCGCTGGACAATGCGATCCACCAATTCGTCTGCGGCCGCGATGCCCCTGCGCTCCAGCCAGAAGATCACATTCGATTTGCCGCTCATCGGACCAATCTCAATGATCTGTTCCAAGCCGAAGTAGTGTGAGGGTACACCGGAATAGACGGTGTTGGCCAGCTCAATATCGCCCTTCTTAAACGCTTTGATGACGGCCGCGGCATGTACTCCGGTCGCAGTACGGAATGCATCTTCGCCCAATACCGGGTAGTTCCTGGGGATGGGAATCCCCGTGGCCCGAGAGACAGTCAGGCAGTAGTCCTTTAGTTTGGTCAGGTCCTGCTGGGCCCAGGGCGAAACCTCCATCAGCTTTAGATTGACCAACATCTGGTCCATCTGGGTGTTGCCCACCCGCTCGCCGATCCCCAAAGCGGTTCCGTGGACACAATCCGCGCCAGCGGCCAACGCCGCCAGCGAGTTGGCAACGGCTAGGCCCCGATCGGAGTGACCGTGCCAGTCTACGCGCATCCTCTGTCCGGAGGGCTTCACCACTTCATTCAGAACGAAGCGAATCAGCGCCTGCACTCCGCTGGGCGTGGCGTGGCCCACGGTGTCACAGATCACAATGGCCCTGGCGCCACCGTTGATGGCGGCGGTGTACAAGCGCTTGATGGTCTCGGGATCGCAGCGCGAGGTGTCTTCGGTGACATACATGACTTCGAGTCCCAGGGAGCGAGCGTACTTCACCGCTCTTTCCGTGGTGCGTAGAAGAAAGTCGTCAGTCCAGTCTTCGGTGTAGCGGCGAATGGGGCTGGACCCGAGGAAGCACGCGACCTCGATCGCCAGGCCGGCGCGCTGGGAAATCTCCGCCACCGGCAGGATGTCGTTCTCGTGAGTGCGCGCGGCGCAGTTGGGCTTGATCTTGAGATGGCAATTGGCGATCTCCAGTGCCAGACGCTCCACGTCGGCTCGAGCGCGCGGGCCGGCTCCGGGCAAGCCGACATCGGCACTATTGATGCCCAACTCATCCATCAGGTGCAGGATGCGGAGTTTGTCCTCGATCGATGGGTCTTTGACAGATGGTGACTGTAGTCCATCACGAAGCGATTCGTCGTTCAGCAAGACTTGGCCGCCGGGCCTGAATTCCGCGCCGTCGACGGTGTTCCAGTCGTAGATGAGGTGAGAGTGTTTCAATGTCACTTTTTAAAGCTCCACCGCACTCTCAACAGATTTTACTCTAAAAAGGTTTGCGGTGAAGATATGCTTTAGTGCTGTTTACGGCTCCCCGGACGCGATTTCTTAAGCCCTTACTAAAAAGCAGCTCAATGAATCCGTTCATCTGCTGGTGGAAAGTCGAACCATAGCCGTACCACCAGAGCTTTTTCATTCCTGGCGTGAGGTCGGAGTCGACATATTTGGGCCAAACCACCTCTTCCAAACCAAAACGGCCGTGGGTGCGGCCCATGCCGCTGGCCTTGATACCGCCATGAGGGGCCTCGCAGATTCCGAAGCAGGCGATGAGGTCATTGACCATGACCGTGCCAGCGTTGACGCGCCGGGCCAGAGCTTCACCGCGGCTCCGATCGCGGGTCCATATGCTGGCTGACAGGCCAAACTCGGAATCGTTGGCCAGGGCCACAGCTTCGTCTTCAGTCTTGAAGCTGCGTACGGGAAGTACAGGACCGAAGGTCTCCTCGCGCATGAGAAGCATGGCATGATCCACGTCGGCGAGGATGGTGGGGGCAAAGTAGTTGGCTCCGAGCTCAGGTAAAGGCTTGCCGCCTGCCAACACCTTGGCACCGCGAGCGATCGCATCCTCCACTTGAGTCTCGACGATGCGCAATTGCCGCTCGTGGATCATCGGCCCCACGTCAGCCTCAGGATCGGTTCCGGCTCCAAGGCGAAGCTTGGCCGTTTTCTCCACGCATGACTTCAAGAAATCCTGATAGATGGATTCATGAATGTAACAGCGTTCTACGGAGAGGCAGGTTTGGCCGGCGTTCATGAATGCTCCCCAGACGGCGGCGCTGGAAGCCACATCGATGTCGGCGTCCTTGAGCACGATCATGGGATCTTTGCCGCCGAGCTCGAGCACCACCGGCATCAGCCGCGCGGCGGCCGCCTGGGCCACACGTTTGCCGGTGGCCACAGAGCCTGTAAAAAGCAGCTTGTTGATCGATGATTCCAGCAGCGCGGCGCCGGTTGGACCCTCGCCGGTGATGACCTGAAGAAGATCTCGATCCAGTCCCGATAGGCGAAGCAGTCGCTGCAATTCCAAGGAAGAAAATGGAGTGAATTCTGAAGGCTTGAGCACCACTGCGTTGCCGGTTGCCAGCGCCGTCAGCGTCTGCACTGCTGGCAGACTGAACGGATAATTCCAGGGACTGATAATCCCAATCACACCGTAGGGCTCGCGGCAGAGCGCGCCACGTTTGAGCTTCATTACCGGATTGGCGTGCGGCACAGCTTCAGGACGCAGGAATGCCGGAACTGCATGCAGCAAGAACTTGGCGGTATCGAGCACGACGAGAATCTCTGTCGCGATAGCTTCCGCCAGCGGCTTGCCGGCTTCGCGAGTAATCACCTGAGCGATGTTGTCTTTTTCGTCGCACAAGATCTGCTGGAAGCGCTCAAGAATGCGACGGCGTGACGCCCAGGGTGTCGCTGCCCAGCGGGCTTGCGCGGATCGAGCCTGAGCTACCGATGTTTCGATTTCTTCGGCCGCGAAGCTATGCAGGTTTCCAACAATCTGCTGATCGGCGGGGTTGCGGACGGTGAACTGGCGTTGAATTTTGGCGGGAGCAAGCTCGCTCGGGATAATGCTCATCGGGTTGTTCCTTCAGTATTCTACGCTCATCAGCACCAAGCCGGACGCGGGAGCGGTGGCCGGGGCCGCGGAACGGCTGCGCGTCTCAAGAATCCGCCGCAAGTCCTCGGCGGCGAGGACGCCTTTGCCAACCATGAGAAATGCACCCACCAGGTTGCGCACCATGTGATGGAGAAAGCCATTTCCGCGGACGGTATAGATGAGCTCGTCGTCCTTACGCTTCCACTCCGACAAGTAGATGGTACGAACGTTGTCCGGCTCCAGGGTCTCTTTCCTATCTTCCGGATCGACAGCAGCGAAAGAGGTGAAATCATGCTCTCCGGCGACCACTGCCGCGGCCGCGATCATGCGCTCTTCATCGAGCGGGTAAGGGTGATGATAAACGTAGCGCGCCAGAAACGGAGGACACGTGTCGCCGCGATAGACGCGATACCGGTATGTCTTAGCGCTGGCTGAGCGTCGCGCGTGAAAGTCCGCGGCAACTTCTTCCACACTGAGCACGCGAATCGACGGCGGCAGAAGGTCGTTGAGAGCCTGGCCGAGGTTCGCGGCGGGAATGGGCGAGTCAAGCTTGACGGTTGCGACTTGGGCAAGGGCGTGGACGCCGGCATCGGTGCGCCCCGAGCCTTGCGGAAGCCTCTTTTCACCGGTGAGATGTTCGATAGCGGACACTAGCGTGCCTTGGATGGTGGCACGGTCCGGTTGGATCTGCCATCCGGCGAAATCATGACCGTCATAGGCCAACACTAACTTGAGATTGCGCGCCATTTCTCTCAACCCAACACTTT
>DATDGY010000116.1:0-42309 GCA_036521855.1 Candidatus Angelobacter sp. | reverse complement strand
AGGGCCGGGGCTTTCTCGGCGCGGTTACGTAGGCGTACGGATCTTCGGAGGGCGACTCAGGTTCTTTGCGAAACAGTTTCCTGATCCGTTCGAGCAGGGCGCGGATTCGGCGGGGAGTGGAAGACGCCATAGTTCCTCTTGGCGGCAATCCTACCACGCAATCGAGGCCGCGTCCGGGCGATTGCAATCCGACTGGGACAGCAGGCCGCGTGGTTCCAGCATCACAGGCTCATGGTGCTCTTGAGTCAAGCCGCCGCTATGAAAACCGTATTCAACATCCTGTTGGCGATCGTTACCCTGACCGCCTTGCCCGCGGCGCAGCAGGGATCCATGCCGGAGCCCGCGCTGCCAAACACTGCGGTCGAGATTACCAACGGTCCCGTGGTGGAGAGCGTAACGGATACCACCGCGGTGATCGCCTGGTCCACCAACGTCAACGCCGGCACCGTGCTGCACTACGGCACCGACCCCAACCATCTTACGCAGACGGCGGGCATGCCCTGGGGCGGGCTGACGCATCGCGTGGACCTCAAGGAACTGAAACCGGACACAAAGTACTACTTCCGAGCGGAGTCACCCAAGGCCCAGGGGACTGGAACCACCGTTACCGCGCCCCCATCATCGTTCCGGACAAAGAAGGCGCCGTCATGCACTGGACCCTGCGCCTGACCTTCGGCTCGATAGCACTGTAAAGGCTAAGCTCGCAAGATCTCACGGCGCCGGCTGTTGTGCATCTCTCTTGTCTTCCAGCCGAGCACGGAGTCGGCCGGTGAGCATCAGGCCGAGCATCCTGAAATCGCTGATGAACGACCAGACGGGGTGACCGAAGGTCGCCGGCTTGGTGCCTTCGAGAAGGAAGTGTCCGGTCCAGGCGAAGCCATACGCTATCAGCGGCCACAGAAGCGCATACCACGGATGCCGAATCACGATGGCCACCACCACCGTGCCCAACCCCAGCAGCGTGCCTATCCCATGCATGATGCGGTTGCCGCGATCACTGTGCTCGCGCAGGTAGAAGGCGAAGAACTCCTGGTAGCTGGTGAAAGTCCGGTCGGGCGCGCTCACTTTTCCTCCGGTGAAGCGCTGGATTGGCCCAGAAGATCGATTCTCTCCTGGCTGTCTTCCACTCTTACAGCCAGGGTTTGATAGGTCCACTCTCCCTCGGCCTTCTTGGCCACCACATGAAGCTTGCCTTTGTGGGCAGCGCCCTCCAGGGAAATAGTCAGATCGGCGTTCCCCGAGTCTCCGGATACGTTGATGGAGCCTCCAGGCAGCCATCCCGGCTTCACCGGCGCTCCAAGGCTCGCCACAACGCGAGGATCATGCGTGGCTACCTGGATTGCATGCTGGTAGGGGGTGCTGGACTTCAACGACCCAAAGATCGCGAAGACAATCGCTCCGACGAAAAGGAGGACCACCATTACGATAGCCAGAAAGACCGCAACGATGATCCATACCAGCTTTTTGGAAGAGCGTGGTTGCCCAGGAGCCGGAGCGTACGCTGCCGGTGGAACAGCCGCAAACGACGCCGGGGATGGCGGCGGAATAGAACCGGAGTTCATGGGCCGGGATTGTACTACTTGCCGGGCACAAATCAAGGGCGCAATACCTGGTGAGTTATGAGGTGCGCGAGGTGTCGCGAGTTTTCTCGGCCGTGCCCTTCGTCACTCGCGGCCTGACCGGGACAGGTAAAAACAGTGCTCGCCAAGGCCGGTCTCTAGACTTTTAAATCTACGTTAATTCGGTATCCAAGTCCGCGCCGTCCGCATACAATCTCCGTAACCTTAACAAGGAGACGCTCAGTGAAGAAATTCCTGCTTGGACTCATTCTTGGTCTGCTAATCCCCGCTGTGGTCGGCTATTGCTATTTCCGGTTCGGCTACGCGCCGGTGGCCACGTCGTCGGCGCCTATGCCGTTTGAGAAGAGCATGGCCAAGATGGCTTTGCACGCTCGCATTGACAAGGAAGCGCCGAAGAAAGACGCGCCGATGCCGGCCGATGAAGTAAATCTCACGCAGGGCGCGACGGTCTATGCCGAGAATTGCGCTTTTTGCCATGGCCTTCCCAACCAGAAAGCCACCATGGCCGCCAAAGGCATGTTTCCCCTGCCCCCGCAGTTGTTTGAAAAGGACGACATGGTCAACGACGATCCCGCCGGCGAGACCTATTGGAAAGTTTCCAATGGCATCCGTATGACGGGCATGCCGGGGTTCGGCGAGATGCTTACGCCCACGCAAATGTGGCAAGTGACCTTGCTGCTGGGCCACGCCGACAAGCTGCCCCCGTCCACGCAGGCGGTGCTGACGAAGCCTGCCGCGGTTCCTGTTTCGACGCCGGTCAGCGCCCCCGCGCCGCCGCCAGCGAAGAAGAAGAAGAGTTAGCGAGAGCTATGCACGCCTTATAGCTTCTCGTAGAACTCGCAGGCTGAGCATGAGATAAAGACGCCGCCGCCCACGTTGCGCTCCCGGTCTTTGACGCGCTTGACGATGCGCGTGGGCTTGCCGCACTTGGGGCAGTCCGTGCTCTTGGTGGTGTCCATCACTTTTTTGCGATCAGCAGTCTTGGCGATCTTGGCCATGGTGTAACGAATCTCCTGTCATTTGGTTCCCGCGGGCCTGTCGCCAGCCGGGCAATGCGGTCGAGGAAGTTCGGGGCGAAGAAGATACAAGCCAACCATGCCGGACCGCAACATTTGATTTTACACTGAGTAGGTCTCGTGTGTCCGTGGGCGCAGCGGGTTACGAGCAGGCACTATGGGCAACGCACCATTAGCCACACCACCCGAAAAAACAGTTGGACAGGCGGCCTCAACGTCATTTATGAAACAATGGCGACACCATTCATTGGTACGAGGAACTTCATGAAGAGAACGTTGCTGATGTTACTTGCGGCCATTGCCCTCACCTCTTTCGCCGCGGATACCACGATCAAGGGCTACCTGGTGGATATTGCCTGCGGCCAGGAAGACGGCTCGAAACCAGGCTTCGGCGCCAAGCACAGCAAGGAATGCCTGCAGATGCCGGACTGCGTGAGCAGCGGCTACGGCGTCCTCACCGACGACAAAAAAATCATCAGGTTTGACAAGGCCGGCAACGATCAGGCTAAGAAGTTTATCGACGATCTGAAGAAAGAGAGCGACGTCAAGGTCACGGTAACGGGAGCAGTCAGCGGCGACAGCATGACGGTGAGCAAGATCGAGTTGCAATAGAGCTACAAGCTTCTGGCTGCTAGCTGCTGGAATTCGAGGTCACGTCGGCTTTTGCGGCGTGGGACCACCCCCAGGGGCCCGAGGTAACACCGGCAGCTCCGGGATCAGTTTCTTGTACTGCTTGTAGTTGGTGACCAGGGTTTCGTCGCCAGCTTCCGGCCCCGAGATTTTGACCAGTATTCCTGCGGCAATCCACAGGTTCTGAACTTCATTGTCTTTAAGAACGTAGTGTTTGGCAGCTACCGTCACCCGATTCAACTGAACGGTCTCTGTCCCCACGAACTCCAGCGACATCTCTTTGTAAGCATGGAAGTCCCAGTCCTCCGCGCCGCTCCACCAGACTGTCATAGTCGTTATGGATGTCTTTCTTCCCTTTTCGAGATGGGCCATGTTGACGGCACCATCCATCAACCAGTCTAAATCCACAGTGAAGAGACCAACCAGCGAGAGCCAGAAGGGTCCGCGATGCTTGAACGGCTTGCTCGAATCGGCGTCTCGTCCGCTGTCACTGTACGCAGTACAAGTGATGGAGCCTCCAACAAACTTGCATCTGACATTGCCGGCGGCCTTATCATCTTGCTGATAGAAGTCGTAGCCAATGGCCGTAGGGGCCATCTGCTTGTTCAGTTCCTCCGATTGAACGACTCTCATACCGTCCGACCTGTCCAATACCTCTGACTCCAGGTGATAACGGCTGGAACTCGCGGTCGTCAGCACCCAGCGAGTCGTGGTTTTCGTCTCCGGGGTTCCCTTATCCGAAACCCAGCGCATCAGGTACTCGCCTTCAGCCACTTTGTCCTGGGCGGGTGCAGGAATTCCATAAAGCCCGCATCCAAGCAAAGCGGCAAACAAACAAGTCCGCATTCGGAGGCCTCCTACGCAAGACAAGTGCGAGCATAGCATCGGTTTGACCCCACTTCCCCGCTCTGCTAGTTTGTAGGGTTTACCTGAACGGGTCCCGGCTTCCTGCGAACGCCCGTTCGGGAATATCCGTCCTGACCTGAAGGGGAACTCATGCCGGTTTTTAAATTCAAAGGCATTGATTTCATTGAGCTCGATGGGCTGTTGAGCCACGAAGAACGCCTGGTGCGCGACACCACGCGCCGCTTTGTCGAAGACAACGTTGTTCCCATCATCGAGCAGTGCAACCGCGACGGACGCTTCCCCCGCGAGCTGGTGAAACCCATGGCCGAGCTGGGTTTCTTCGGCGCCAACCTGAAGGGTTACGGCTGTGCCGGGATGTCCAGCGTAGAGTACGGCCTGGTGATGCAGGAACTGGAGCGCGGCGACAGCGGCATACGGTCGTTCGTCAGCGTGCAGTCGTCGCTGGTGATGTTTCCCATCTACGCCATGGGCAGCGACGCGCAGAAAGACAAGTGGCTGCCGGCCATGGCCAAAGGCGAAAAGCTGGGCTGTTTCGGGCTGACCGAGCCCGACTTCGGCTCTAACCCCAGCGGCATGCGTACCCGCGCCAAGAAAGTCGGCAACGAGTACGTCCTCAACGGCGAGAAGATGTGGATCACCAACGGCTCCATCGCCGACGTGGCTTTGGTCTGGGCGCGCTCGGAGTCGGACGACAACAAGATTCGCGGCTTCCTGGTGGACACCAACACTCCCGGCTTCAAGGCCGATGACATTCATGGCAAGTGGTCGCTGCGGGCCTCGGTGACCTCCGGGCTGTCGCTCCAGGACGTGCGCATTCCGCTGGAAAACGTCCTGCCCGGCTCGGGCGGCCTGAAGTCGCCGCTGATGTGCCTGAACCAGGCCCGTTTCGGCATCGGCTGGGGCGCGATCGGGGCGGCCATGGCTTGCTATGATACGGCGCTCGAATATTCCAAGATCCGCAAGCAGTTCCGCGACCAGCCCATAGCATCTCACCAGTTGGTCCAGGAGAAACTCGTCTGGATGATCAGCGAGATCACCAAGGCCCAGCTTCTGGCCCTGCAAGTGGGCCGGTTGAAGGACGCGGACAAAGCCGGCCACCAGCATATCTCCATGGCCAAACGCAATAACGTATGGATGGCGCTGGAGTGCGCGCGCATGGCCCGCGACATCCTGGGCGGCAACGGCATTGCCGACGATTATCCGGTCATGCGCCACCTGATGAACCTGGAGACGGTGAAGACGTACGAGGGCACGCACGATATCCACGCCCTGATCCTGGGTGAATACATCACCGGCGTCAGCGCGTTTTGATCGACAGCATTCTCTGGAGGGCGTTATGGCAACCCACGTTTCGGAGAAGAACTCCCAACCCAGGAACCTGGACATACTGGAGTTTGAGCTGGCGCTGGAGTTTGTCCGCGTGGTGGAAGATGCGGCCATCGCTTCCGCGCACACCATGGGGCTGGGCGACCGCCACAAAGCCGACCAGGTGGCCACGGAAGCCATGCGCAAGACCATGGACTCCGTTCCCATGCGCGGCACCATCGTGATCGGCGAAGGCGAACGCGATGAGGCGCCCATGCTCTACATCGGCGAGCAAGTGGGCGCGGGCTGGCGCGAGGGCGCGCAGTTCCCGCAGGTAGACATCGCCGTAGACCCTCTGGAGGGCACCAACCTGTGCGCCACCGGTTCGCCTGGCGCCATTACCGTGCTGGCAGCATCGGAGAAGGGTGGTCTGCTGAACGCTCCCGACTGCTACATGGAGAAGCTGGTCGTAGGGCCCTCCTGCAAAGGCGTGGTGGATCTCGATGCCACGCCCGCGGACAACCTCAAAGCGATTGCCCGAGCCCTGGCTCGCGACGTCACCGACCTGGTTGTGGTGGTGCTGGACCGGCCGCGCCACCAGAAATTGATTGACGACATCCGCCACGCCGGAGCTCGCATCCGCCTGATTTCCGACGGCGATCTCTCCGCCGGCATCGCCGCAGCCGTCATCGGCACCGGCGTGCACGCCGTGATGGGTACCGGCGGCGCGCCGGAAGGCGTGATCACCGCCGCCGCGATGCGCTGTCTCAACGGCGAAATCCTGGCCCGCCTGGTCGTGGACAAGCCGGAACTGGAAGAGCGCGTGGCCAAGATGGGCATCAAGGACAAGAAGAAAATCTACACCGCCAAGGACCTGGCCCCCGGCAACCACGTCATCTTCGCCGCCACCGGCGTCACCGAAGGAGCGTTGATGCAGGGTGTGCGCTTCTTTGGCGAAGGCACCCGCACCTCGTCCATCGTGATGACGCGCAAGAGCCGCAAAGTCCGCTTTGTGGACAGCATTCACCTGGCCAAGCGCGCGGACGTGAAGGTGAGATTCGCGTGAGGAAAGCAATTAGCAATTAGTAATTAGCTCAGCTAAAGCCAGCCCGAGAGAGCATGAAGAGGTTTGTCGCTATATTGTCGATTCTTATACTTCTTACTAGCGGAGCGTTGTCCAAGTGTGCGAACCGATCAATAAACATTAGCGGCCGCGTAGTTGGCCCACACGACGGATCACTGAAAATCGCCATCGAAGTCGTGCCCGACCCAAACTGGGAACCACAGCCGGATACAGCTCTCAAAGACGACGAGTTCGTTAGTGAGATGTATTTCAACACTACAAAGGCCGAAGGGAGAGTGAGAGACAACTGCTCACGCGTGCCGAAGAGTGTGGATGTCGTGCTGTCGCGGGATGGCCATGAGGTTGATCGTGTCCGACTCGATATCTCGCGCGATTTCGTAAAGAACAAAGGCGGTTACGAGCTGCGCTCACCTATTATCTTGCATTCGCGACAAAAGGCGCAGGAGCGCTAGGTCAACTACCGACAGTCTCCTAAGACAGCAGAAGGTGTTAAGAGCGTCCGCTGCTTGCCACTGCTAAGTTGCTTTTGCTAATTGCTATTTGCCAATTGCTTACCGTGGCAATCTCGGTTCCGGCGGCCAGTTCACCGGGACACCCTGATAGAGCGCCTTGGCCACTTCCAGGCGCCCGGGCCCAGTACCATCGTTCACGGCAAAGCGGTACGGACGTTCTACCGGACCCGACCAAAGCGATACGCCCGCGTAAGCTCCATCTTTGCGCAGGATGTAATAATGCATGCTGACGTAGCGGATCTTGACCATGTCGCCGTTGTAGTTGCGGGCCACGCGCTTCAGGGCGTCCATGCCGGCTTCTTCGGGGGACATGCCGTGGCGCATGTTCTCAACGATCGTGTGGGCTCCGGCGACCTTGATGTTCTCTTCGCCGCTCCCAGTGGCCCCGGCAGCGCCCACGTCCTGATCGCAGTAACAACCGGCGCCGATGATGGGCGAATCGCCGCAGCGTCCGGGCAGCTTCCAGGCCAGGCCGCTGGTGGTGGTTACACTGGACATCTCGCCTTTTTCATTTAGAGCCGAGCAGTTGATGGTCCCGTGCGGAGGATACAGGACCTTTTCGATGGCGTCCATGCGGTCTTCGGGCGCAATCCCCAAATCAGCGGCCGCGGCGTACAAGCGCTGGATGTGGCGCGGCTGGTCTTCAATGGAGCCGGTCTTCATCTCGGCCGGCGGCTTCCAGTGAGGATCGGCCAAACCCGGGCCCCACCAGTCCTGATCCGAGTGGTATTCCTTCCACAGCAGCCAGATCTTACGCGAATCGTCGGTAAGAAGGTCTTCTTTTTTGAAGCCCACGGCTACAGCAAAGCGCGTGGCGCCCTCGCCCACCAGCATCACGTGGCCGGTGTGATCCATCACCGCCTGGGAGAGCGCGGCCACGTTCTTGATATCGCGTACGGCGCCCACTGACCCGGCGCGCCGCGTGGGTCCGTGCATACAGCAGGCGTCCAACTCCACCACGCCTTCTTCGTTGGGAAGGCCGCCCAGGCCAACGCTCGTGTCCTTGGGATCGTTTTCCGGGCCCGAGACCACGGTGATGGCCGCATCGAGCGTATCGGCGCCCTCGCGCAGACGGGCGTAGCCGGCATCGATGTGGCTGCCCCGTGACGTAATCCCGTTGGCGGCACAAATCATGATGTTCTTTGTCCCGCCGGATGACGCCGGCTTGCTCTGCGGCGCTGGCGCGGCGCCAGCTTGGGTCGTATAGCCGGCCGCCAGCGTGGCCGAGGTGACGGCCAGTCCGGAAAGAAAATCTCTACGCTTCATGGAGCCTCGCTTTGGATGGAAATGAAAACGGAGAAGGATAACACTTAACAACTGAAATTCCGAATCAAGCGTGAGGTCCAGAGGGCTCAAAAACAACGGGCGAGCAGTGCTATCCGCATGCCCGCCCGTAGCTTGCTAACACCTGTAACTTAGAAGCGGTAGTTGAAGCCGAACCGGTAGATGTTCCCCGTCAGGTTGGCCGTGTGGGTAAACACGTTGGTGGGGAACGCGATTGGCGGAGTGAAGGCCGTGAGGTCGGTGGCGGTGTTCGATTGGCTACCGAAATTGGTATGGAGATACTCACCCTTCACGGACCAATGATGTTTGACTTTGAACTCTGCGCCGAAACCAGCGACCCAGCCGTTTTGGGTTGACGACTTGTCAACGGCTTCGTGCGCTGTCGCGAAGGTGTCAGTGAACAGCGATGAGTAATCGACGCTGGTCACTGCCAAGCCGCCGGTTCCATAGATCAGGACGGGGCCGGCGGTAAAGCCGACGCGCGGGCGGAGAGTGAACAGCCAACTGGTGCCCACGAACTGGGTAACTGTGAACGCCGTGGGAGCGCAGCAGGGATACGTCGCCGTCGCACTCTTCTGGGCACTCACATTCATGCTGCCTAAATCCGCCTCTACACCGACGACGAAGGCGTGGTGCTGAAGGTTGAAGCCGAACTGGCCGCCGAATGTAAACCCGTCAGGGTTAAGTTTTTGCGCTCCCGTCGCGGCGATCGCGGGCACGCTGGTTGTGGCGAAATAGCCGGTGGGACTGAATACGGTGGATGTAGAAGCGTTCGAGGTGTTAGCCACGCCGCCGATGGTCAAACCTACATAAGGTCCTTTGAAATCACCAGCATGTGCGGGCGCTGCTATGAGTAGCGCGAACACGACCGCGCAGGCTCCCCCTAAGAGTCTGTTCATTACAGTTGATCTCCTTAAATTGTGAGCTGATTTGCTTTGTGAGCTGATTGCCTTCGTTCTTATATCACGTTCTTACGTATAGTGAGCGGAACCCTATGGGCGTTTCACGTTTTAGTAGGGGTTTCTTTGGTAATAAGGTGTTTTTGGTCTCACTTCTTTAAGACATGCCTAGATCTCTTGTGCGCGGCCCAGGTAGGCCTACACCGCCACCTTTTTTGGCGTGTTCTGGTCGGCGCGGAAGCGCAGCAGCGCCGCCACGTGGCCTACTTTTTCGAGCTCGGGATTGTCATCGATAAACTCGATATCGGCGCCGCTGCGCAGGGCCAAATCCACCAGGGCGTCGGTCACGTCGGGGAGGTTCCTGGTCTCATGGCCGCAGACGGCGCAATGGCGGACCATGCGCGTATCCAGGTGGCGGCAATGGGCGCATTCTGCTGCCTCCGCCTTGAAGTCACGGCCGACGATGAGGGTTTGCGCCTCCTGGCGTTCCAGCGCGGTCAATACCCGCCGCAAGCCCAGCGCGCCGCGGCCGTTGCGCTGCGCCTCGCCGATCGTCTCCCGAACCAGCGCCTGCAACTGCGCGTGGCGCTTGTCCTCGATCATGCGCGCCGCACGCTCGCGGATTTCTTCGGCGCTGGCAGCGACCGGGTCCACCAAAAAGCGCCCCAGCAGCCTCTGCTTCAGCTCGCCGTGCAGCAACGGCTCCACTTCCGGCCAGGCATCATCGTGGCAGCCGATGAGCAGTGCCTCAAACTTGTCGAGGTTCAGCAGCATCTGCAGCGACTCGGCAAACAGCTTGAAGTGGCTCTTGATCTCATTTTCAGCGTGCCGCTCGCGATGCCCGGCTTCGTACCCCAGGTAACCGTCGCTACGCCCTATCTTGGACAGCGGACCAAATTCCAGGTGGGGTTTTTCACGCAGCCCTTCGTCGTCCATCTCGAATACCCTGGCCTTCAAACGGTTGAGGAGGGCAATGCAAGTCCGCACGCTGCCGGCCTGCGCCGTCACCAGCGGCCGCAGGTGGAAACGTGAATCCACCTTGAGTTGAGAGCGGCCCAGCCTGGGCGGCATGTCGATATCGCGCCAGATGCCGCGTTCGCTGCAGGCAAACGTCACCTTGCCGCGCGAGTGGTTGCCGTGCAGCCCCTCCGCGGACTGCAAGATCTTTTGCAAGTCGTCGCGCAAACCCTGATGGTTCTTGCCGCGCTCCGCCTGTCGCAGGGCCTCGCGCACCAGGTCTTTGACCAGGATGGTCTCTTCCCGGTGGGATTTGTCCTGGGGCGTTTGCGGCTGGAAGTAAAAGCTTACGGCGCACCCGGCTTGCGACTCGACTTGGGCCAACTGGCGAAGCTCCTCACGCGTAATCATGGCGGTTGTAGTCTCCTTTGCCGGGTTGTGTCATGCGACGCGCGACCGGTGTAGCAAACTTCTGCGAAACTGGTTCTGCACAGGGAGTTTCTGCCGGACCCGGTCCCTCGCGTGCTGGATGGACTGGCGGACCAGTTCGGGCGCCCGGTCCGTAAGGCGCGATATCTCGGCCACGGTGAAACCTTCCAGTGTGTACAGTACGAAGGTCTCACGGTCGCAGGTGTTGACTTCGTGCAGCACGATATCGAGCTGGGCCACCATCTCCTCGGTCAAGAATATTTCTTCCGGTGTGCGAGCGGCTGTGTCCCCGATCACACTTTCTTCAGGCAGGCTGTCATCCGGCTGGTGATACTGGAGCACGTTTTCATCGCTGCCGGTCACATTCTGCGTACCCGCGGGCGCGTCCAGCGAGATATTGCCGGTGTCTGCGTTGGACTTGATCAGCCGGCGGACAGCCTGCAAGGCCAGCCGGTGAAACCAACTCTCCGGCGAGAGCAAAACCGCCCGGCCGTCTTCCTGAGAGAGCGCGCTGACCATGACTTCGTCGATGACTTCCTCGCGGCTGATCTGGCCTTCGCGAACCTGGCCGGCTGCGATGCGCAAGTCCAGTTCGGCCTCTACAAACTCTTCCAGACGCCGAAGGTTGGCGTTGACCCATTTCTCCAGCCCGCTCTCCATGGCCGGGACCAGCTCGGACGGTTTGGAAACCGCCCTGGCCGGAGCAGCCGCTGCGGCCGAGCGGTAGGCCACAGGCTCCGCGGTGTTGCCAGCCGGAGCGCGGCGCTGGGTCCGGGCCCAATGGCCGCGGAGCAACTCCTTGTGCTTGCTGACCTGCGACAGCAGGTCGGCGAAAGCTGCCTTCACCGCCGCCAGAGGGTTCTCGCCCGACCGCTGCGCCGCCATCTGTCCCGAAGGCAAGCGCAGATTCAGGGATGAACTGGCGCTGCGGCTATTGTCCTGGTTCACCAAAGCGTGTAAATGCACCAGATCGGGCTTGAAAACGTGGAGCCGCCGGCCCAACTTTTGAATTTGAGTGTGGAATTCGCGCTCTACTTCCGGGCTCTTGCCTGCTTTGTAGCTGACGTGGACGTTCATGCTTGCCTCGGCTTCGGGAGAAGATCCCACTAGAAGGTCCGCAGGCCCTCACTTAAAGCCGATTGTACACCCGCCATTTGAGACGCGGTCACGGTTTCGAACGTTGCACGGAAAAGTTCTTTAGAAGAATGGTTGCTCGCGGCCGAAAAATTTTTTACGGCTGAGCAGCCGCGGGTCCAAGCTGGCCGATGGCGGCCCTGAAGGGCCGCCGGGCTCCACCAGCAGCTGAAGCGCAAGAAGATTTGTTTCATCACGCTGCCCTGAAGGGCCTTCCACGGCTTGATGTGACGTTACAGACGGTTGATCATCGACGCTACGTATCCGGCGCCAAAACCGTTGTCGATGTTGACAACGCTGACGTTGGATGCGCAGGAGTTCAACATGCCCAGCAGCGCCGCCAAGCCGTTGAACGATGCGCCGTATCCGACGCTGGTCGGCACGGCTACCACCGGTACGCGCACCAGCCCGCCCACCACGCTGGGCAAGGCACCCTCCATGCCCGCGCACACGATGACCACGCGCGCGTCTTCCAGGACTTTCCGGTTCGAAAGCAGGCGATGAATACCGGCCACGCCCACGTCGTAGAGATGGGCAACGTGATTGCCCATGATCTCCGCCGTCACCAGCGCCTCCTCGGCTACGGGGATGTCGCTGGTCCCGGCGGAGATGACAACTACTGTTCCCTTCCCGTACGTCGTCGCGTCCTGCTGCAAAGTAATGGCTTGGGCCAGTTCGCGATATTGCGTCTTACGGACGGCCTTCTTGACGGCGCGAGAATGCTCTTGGCTGGCTTTGGTGGCAAGAACGTTCCCGCCCTGTGCGGCCATGCGCTTGAAGATCTGCGCGACCTGGGCCGGCCTCTTGCCCTGGGAAAAAATCACCTCAGGCATGCCCACGCGCAGGCGGCGGTGATGATCAATCTTGGCAAAGCCCAGGTCTTCGAAGGGCAGATGGCGCAGCCGGGCCACGGCTTCGTCAGGCGAGAGGCGGCCGTCTTTGATTTGCTCAAGCAGCTTGCGGAGGGATGACGAATCCATGGTGGTTCAGGTTAACATCCCGGCAGAGTCGGTTCACAGCGGAGAAGCAATTTGCCGCGAATTCACGCAAATGAACACGAAAAAAGTTCGAAGGCTTCCGCAACGCGTGGGAAGACCCAAATCCTAAGGTCGAACTAATTTACTTAGCTTCTTCTTCGTTCGCGTTCTTTCGCGTGGATTCGCGACTAAGCGTCTGCTTCCTCCGCGTCTCCGCGCCTCCGCAGTGAATGGAATTTAGGATGCCCCGCGCTTGACTCCCCCAAATCCTCTCCCTATGCTCAAGTTGCCTGATGCCAAGCCCCTCGCAGCAAGCAACGAAGGTCCTCACCATCGCCGCCACCGGCGCCAGCGGCGCGATGGTGACGCGCGCTCTGCTGCAGGTCGTCGAGCGGGATGCGCGCGTCAAGACCGTAAACTTCATCGCCTCGGACAATGCGCTGCGAGTCTTTGCCGAAGAGCTGGACATCAAAGGACGCAGCCAGCTCGTGGAAAAGCTGACAGGCGAGAAATCGAGCAAGATCCAGCAGCAGAATAATGACGACATCGGCGCCAACGTGGCCAGCGGGTCATATCCCACCAGCGCCATGATCGTCCTCCCGTGCAGCATGGGCACCCTGGCCGGCATCGCCCAGGGGCTGGCGCGGAACCTGATCGAGCGCGCGGCCGACGTTTGCCTGAAAGAGAAGCGCCCGCTGGTTTTGTGTGTCCGCGAGACGCCGCTCAATCGCATCCACATTCGCAACATGGACTGGGCCGCAGAAGCCGGAGCCACCATCTACCCGCTGATCCCGACGTTCTACAACCATCCCGCGAGCATCGACCAGATGGCGCACCAGTTTGCTTGCCGGGTGCTGGCTTTCATTGGATTGCCGCAGGAGGATGCGTTCCGCTGGAAAGACTGAACAGGTTTTTCACCACAGAGGACGCAGAGGGACACCGAGGAACGATTAATCTTTTAACTCTGTGTTTCTCTGTGACCTCTGTGGTTGCAAAGTCTTCGCGATGGCCAATGCCTTCCTGAGCACGCCCAGCGCCGGCTTCTCAAGCTTGTATTTTTCCAACTCGGTCTCACTCGCCCAAGCGACATCGGCAGCATCACCCCCGGCGCGCAGCTCGCCTCCTCGGACGCGGCAGAGGAAGTCGACCAGCACGTAGTGGTATCGCGTGCGGCCGTCCGCGCCGGCGATGATCCGATCGAGAACCTCCAGCACCTCGCCCGCGGCGACCACCAGTCCGGTTTCTTCCAGGGCTTCGCGCTCGGCGGCAGCGCGAAGAGTCTCGCCCAGTTCGACCACGCCTCCGGGCAGCGACCACTCGCCCTGTAACGGCGGCGACGCCCGCCGGACCAAGACCACGCCGGCGCCGTCGCCGTCGATGATCACCGCGCCCACGCCCACGATAGGACGATCAGGATATTCGCGCGGAGTCGGTCCAGACGTCATGGCTGGGCGGTGGAGAAGAAGGTGCGCGGTTGCACCTCAGTGAACTTCCAGCCGGCAGCGGATTTTTCCGCGACAAAACGCAACTCGGCCTGCTTGCGCACCGGTGGGCGGCCTTCATCGCGCAGATCGGCCTCCATCTCCACGTTAACAGTAACCACACCCTTGCCATCTTCCATGCCGGCCTGCGCCCGGTTGAAGTGCACGCGGATGATGCCGGTCTGTCCGAAGAACGCAATGATCTGCTGCCGGAACAGCGGCCCGTTGGTCATGGCGGCGACGTCAAATGCCCCCAGCAGCTTCTTTTGATTGTGGGCCACCAGGCCGCCGGAGATCTGGGTAAGCAGTTGCCAGGAATCGCGCTCGCTGAAGCTATTCCCCTCCGACTTGGGCGATGCATTGGCCGGATTCTGTGCGGCCGGACAAAAAGCGCCCACGCAACACAAGCCTAGCCAAGTGGCTCCCATTAGCAGCCAGCCTCGCAATCTGGACCTCCTGAGTCTAAGCGCCACGCTCGCCGCCTTCCGGTCCGTAAAAGACAACCCAAACCACGAAATCCTCGCTGAAATCTTCGAAGTGATGGACTTCGCCCGCGGCCGCAAACAAAACGTCTCCGGGGGAGCAGGAGATGCGCCGGCCCTCGTTCACGAACCAGCCTCTGCCGGCGACGACCACATACAATTCGTCGCGGGAGTGGGGTTTCTGCGTGTCAACATTTTTGGGTGAGAATATCTCCACGTCGAGCGTGCCGTGACGGAAGAGCAACGCGAAGGGCTGGCCGTCTTTCGTGGGGATGGCCTTCAGCGCGTCGCCGAGTTTGACTTGCCTTGCCGAGCTGAACTCCAATGGATGTCCTTTCCCTGGGTCTGCGCCTATGCGCGCAGATCGTCGGTAAGGTTGAATCAGAACTCGATCTTCCTACCCCACTCATCGCCGAATACAGTTCGCGCGACGTCAAAACGTCCTCCGTAGCGCTTGTCTGCGCCTTTTCTACGGCCGACGCCGAGCAGAGCCACCACGCGCACTCGCTCTGGAATTTTGAGCAGGGCCTTGACCTTGTCTTCCTCAAACCCTTCCATGGGGGCAGTGTCATAGCCGAGGGTCTCTGCGGCCCACATCATGGTGGTAAGGGCGATCATCACATGACGGTTCGCCCAGATCGCAAAGCTCGGTTCCAGACCGCCCGCTTTTCCCGGAGCGCTGCCGAGAAACCCGGTAATCCCAGCGCGGACCTGGTTGTGCTGATCTTCGCCGCCGAAGCCGTGTTCTTTGGCCAGACGCAGCATCTCGTCCAGGTCGCCGTCCTTGCCCTGCCATCCCTGAGGATCGCCGCAGGCGACGATCATGGCGCTGGCCTCTTCGACTTTGGGCTGGCCAAACGCGGCCGCGCGCAGCTTCTTCTTCTGCTCGCGGTCACGCACCACCACAAAGCGCCAAGGCTGCAAATTGTAGCCGCTGGGCGCTTCCAGGCCGGCGCGAATGATCTTTTCAAGATCGGCCCTGTGGATGGGCACGTCCTCAAAGTTGTTGGTAGCGCGCCGCTCCTTGATGGCCTCACTTAGTAGTTTTTCTCCGGCGACTTTCGCCATATTCACGCTCCTCAAGGTTCGGACCACAACAATTCTTGCACACCGCGAGCTAAGGTGGCCATAAGCCACATTAAGATAGGTGCCGTGTCCCGCTCCATCAAAGCGCATTTGCTGCTGGTCCTGATGACGATGGTCTGGGGCAGCACGTTCGTGCTCATCAAGCAGGCGCTGGCCGATGCCTCTCCCCTGGTCTTGAACGCAGTCCGCATGTCCCTGGCCGCAGTTCTATTGACAGCGTACTACCACAAGCAACTGGCCGGACTTGACCGCAAAGCCTTCGCCGCCGGGGCAATCGTCGGCCTGTTCCTCTTTCTCGGCTACGCCTTTCAGACCACCGGCCTCAAACTCACTACGCCTTCCAAGTCGGCCTTCCTCACCGGCGTCTCCACGGTGCTGGTGCCGCTGATCATGGTTGTGTTCTGGCGGGCGAAGACTCATCCCTGGCGGGCCGTGGGCATTACCTTGGCCCTCGCCGGGCTGTTTCTCATGACGGTCCCGGCAGGACGGCAGGGCTTGGCCGACTTCGCCAAGGTCAACCGCGGAGACCTTCTCACCATCGCTTGTGCGATCGCTTTTGCCTGGCACATTGTCTTGCTGGGCCGCGCTACGCGCTGCTTTGCCTTCGAGCAGATCGCCGTCCTGCAAGTCGCCGTGGCCGCGGCACTGATGGCCTTGACGGCGCCGTTCCTGGAACAGCCCCATTTTCGGCTTTCGGTTACGGTGACGGCGACGGTGCTGGTCACCGGCATTTTCGGCACGGCAGTAGCGTTTACCACCCAGGCCTGGGCGCAACAGTTCACCCCGGCCACGCATACCGCCCTTATTTTCACGCTGGAGCCGGTCTTCGCCTGGCTGACGTCATTTCTCTATCTGAATGAAAGACTTGGCCTTCGGGCCGGGGTGGGGGCCCTTTTGATCCTGAGCGGAGTGCTGGTCTCGGAGGTACTCGGCCAAGTCACACAGCCGGACGCGGTTTCACCGTCAGCGGAAACGCCTGCGGGAGCCGGCTCAGCGGGATAACGTCCGCCGCAGCTAATGCGTCTAATTGGAAGCGTTCCCGAAGAGAGATGGGTTATTTCGCTCCCTGGCGAAAAGGCTTCCATTTATAATCTAAGGGGTATTGTCGGAGGATGGTTTGAGTATGAACTCGCGCTTTGCCGCTATGCTCGCACGGGCCAGAACCCAGCGGGCGTTATCCATGCTGGTGATCCTGTTGACCCTGACGGTGGGGATTCTAATTGGGACGATATTGAGCCGGGGTGGCGTCAAGGGATATTCCCGGGCCGATGGGGCCCTTCTGCCGATGCAGTCGCCGCAGCAGCTCAGCAACACTTTTGGGCAAGTGGCCAAGCAGATTGAACCCTCGGTGGTGAACATCAACACCGAGAGCGCACCCAAGCCGCGCCGCCGCGCCGGGCGCTCCAACCGCGGCCAAGATAACGGCAACGGTGAAGACCCATTCCAGGATTTCTTTGACCGCTTCTTCGGCGGCCAAAACCCCGATGACGAGCAACAGAGCCCGTTCGGCCAAGACAGTCCGGGACGCCAGCATTCCCTAGGCTCGGGCGTGATCCTGAACAACAATGGCTACATCATCACCAATTTTCACGTAGTGGACGGAGCCGAGCGCATCCGCGTGCGGATCAAGGACGACCCGCCGGGCGAACTGCATGACGCCAAGCTGGTGGGCATGGACCGCGAGACCGATCTCGCCGTGATCAAGATTGAGCCGCCGAAAGACAAGTCCCTGGTTCCAGCCCGCCTGGGCGATTCCGAACGCATGAGCCAGGGCGACTGGGTACTGGCTGTGGGCAGTCCCTTCGGCCTGGAAAACACCGTAACCGCCGGCATTGTTTCCGCCATCGGACGCAATATCAATCCCAGCCGCCAGTTCCAGTCGTTCATCCAGACCGATGCCGCTATTAATCCCGGCAATTCCGGCGGGCCATTGGTGAACATGAACGGCGAAGTCATCGGCATCAACACCGCCATCTTTACCCAGGGCTTCGGATATCAGGGCGTAGGTTTTGCCATGCCCTCCAATACCGTGCGCGAGGTCTATGACCAGTTGATCGCGGCTGGCCATCGGGTGTCCCGCGGCTCAATCGGCGTGCAATTCAACCCTACCGCCACCGCCGCCGTGGCGCGCGTGTACGGGGTGAAAACCGGCGTCACCATCTCCGACGTAATTCCTGACCTGCCCGCGGCCAAGGCCGGCTTGCAGATGGGGGACACCATCACTGCGGTCAACGGCAAGCCGGTCAAAAACGGCGACGAACTGGTGAGCATTATCTCCGGCGTCCGGCCCGGGAATAAGGTTGAAATCACCTACGTCCGCAACGGTCAGCAGAAGCAGGCCAGTGTGGCCGTGGAGGACCGTACTAAGCTGTTCCCGGACCGCACCGAAGAAGCTGAAGACGCCGGCAACAGCCATGAGCCCGCGCCTACCAAGGTCGGGGTCACAGTCCACTCGCTGAGCCCGGAGCAGACCGACCGCCTGGGCATCACCAATGGCAAAGGCGTGATCGTGACCGAAGTACGTCCCGACTCTTTTGCGGAAGACATCGATGTGCGGACTGGCGACATTATTCTCGAAGTCAACCGTCATCCGGTGAGTAGCGAGGACGATTTCCGCAAACAAACGTCGCAACTCAAGAGCGGCGAGGATGTGGTTTTCCTGATTCGCCGCGGGCGCGGCGCCAACGCCGGCAACGTCTTTCTTTCGGGCACACTGCCCTAGCGTGCGGCGCTCATCCGCGAACCGCGGAAGCGCCATTTTTTTGTGAGGTGAAACTGTTTGAGTTTGCTTGTCAGTAAGGCTTTTCTTGTGGGCGCGATTCTGGCTTCGTTTGCGGCGCATGCTCTTGGCGGAACCACGCCTGCAGCCAAAAAATCCGCGGCTTCGGCTTCCTCCAAACATCCCGCTTCCAAGTCCAAGTTCTCCAAGGCCCGCAGCCGCCGCTCGAAAAAAGGAGCGTGGAAGCGCCACGGGCAGCAGGAGATCCAACCGGAACGCGCCAGCGCCATCCAGCAGGCCCTGATCCGCGAGAAATACCTCACCGGCGAGCCCAACGGCCAATGGGACACCCGCACCCAGGCCGCTATGGCACGCTACCAGACTGACCACGGCTGGCAATCCAAAGTCACGCCCGACTCCCGCGCCCTCATCAAGCTGGGCTTGGGTCCCGATTACTCCGACAAGAACATGATGCTGTTCGTCCCCAAGCCGGCTGCGGACCCGGTTGCCACTGGCGCTCCCGCCGCCGGGCCCAGCAAACAACCCTGAGGAAGATTTGGTAATTGGGTAATCTGGTAAGTGGGTAATTGACAACAGCGAAACACTCAGCCTTCCGATCACCCGATCACCAGATCACCCGATTGTCACTATCTAATCGTCTGCTTGCCGATGCGGAGTTTTGACAAACGCGGCACAGCTTATAGAATATAGAAAGTTGTTCCCGTCGCCGCGCTGGGCTTTCCCTGGCGCTTTCCAATGCCGAAGTGGCGGAATTGGCAGACGCGCATGGTTCAGGTCCATGTACCCGCAAGGGTGTGGGGGTTCGAGTCCCTTCTTCGGCACCAGCGGTTCATTTTCCAATGATTTAGTATCGTTACTCTCTGGTACTATCCCTCATCGAACAAGGGGGGCCCCATCATTTGCGGCAAGCTCGCCGTTGATTCTTGAGCTTCGACGCAAAGGGTGGGATGCGAGTATCTGTCGTTGCACAAAATAACCTGCAATCAAGCCCCATGCCAATAGGGGTAAGGGGGTTCATGGGTAGCCGATCTTTCCACGTCATCACATGCAGTTTCTTCCGGTGGGACAGAAAAGGGGCCGGTGAACATCGGAAGCGACAGCACCCACCCTTTGCACCCTCCGCGTCGTGGGATCCAAACATGTGGGCCACCCGTCCGAACGTTCACTGGTTCGCGTTCATCCTTGTAAGCTGATTTGCCAGCCTGCTTGGCACAATCGCCAGCCCGAGGTTCGTGCTCGACGTTGGCTGGTCTGTTGTTACCCCAGAAACGACCGTGCCCGCTGGCAGTACAGGGCTCCTAGAAGCATCAATTGACTGCCGTACTGCGTTGTAATCAGGCGGAGTCTTCTGAAGCGAAGTGATAACTTGCTCTTCTACTGTGGTGCAGTCCTTGACGTATTGATCGCGATCTCCGGATGTGTAATCGGTGTCAGCCGCCAACAGGGCGAGAGCCTGCTGAGATCGAGTCTTGAACGATGACACGTCACAGCTGCCCTGATAACAGTCGGTCAGGAGTTGGTTCCATTTCTTGTACCAGGTCGAGTCTGTGTAGTTGGTTCGCCTTGGAACCCGTCGTACTTTGAAAAGAATCCACACGCCGCCGGCGCGGAGTGCCGACCCACCGGTCTTCCAGTACAACTCGCCGCTGTCAACATACAAATCGTCATCGTGGGGGTTATCCGGCCCCGCATATTGCACGAGATAACCTTCGCGTAAGTCATATCGGTCGTATTGTTGACTAACCGGATGGAGCCGGGAGGGACTCTCGTTCAGCCAAGGCGTCGTCGCTTGTCCGAATGCTGAATAGGCCGAATTAACAAAATCCACAGCCATTCCGACGTAGGGCATGGCAGATGCTGCATAGTTTGTTAAGGTTGGCTTTTGCGAAGTGCTCGTTGCGAGCGAGAGAATTTTCTTGAGACCATCGCTGTCGTTTGACCTGTATATCGAGCTTTGTATTGTCACCCCATTTCCATCATTTGGAACTGTGGTCACAAGAGCCATTCCGTTCGCACCGATGTGGCAACCGGTGCCAACACGATCTTTAAACACCGGAACTTTGATGGTGGGGTTGCTGCCGATTGTGACATCGACTTCGATGGCAACCAATTTGTTGTGCCAAAAACTATCAGGTTTGTCGGCACAGACGGACTCAATGGAAAGATCGTAGTACTCCCTTGAAGCAATTGGTGCTCCATGGTCACAGGCGTTTTTGGACGAACACGGGATGATGTCCACCGTGTTCGCCTGAGCAGCCCCAATCGTGCATAACGACAA
This sequence comes from Candidatus Angelobacter sp., assembly GCA_036521855.1. Taxonomy (GTDB): domain Bacteria; phylum Acidobacteriota; class Terriglobia; order Terriglobales; family Acidobacteriaceae; genus Angelobacter. Next base: position 21,568 of record DATDGY010000116.1, on the reverse strand, counting down.
GACCAAAACGAGCCAAAGCGCTGAAGTGGCGAGGGTTCCCCTTTGCATAATCGTAACTCCAGTAGATCAAGATTTGTGTCTTAGAACTCGGTTGACCGAGAATTCCCTTTTCTGACTGGTTTAGAGGTGATCACATTCTGCGTAGCCGGGTGCCCCATCCTTGCGGAGAAGCTGGCCCTTGGTTCTTCAGCTTCGGAGCAAGGGTGGGATGCGATGAGCGTGGCCCGACATTAGGTTTTGTTCCACTCGTGGTGAGTTCGAGATAATCATCTCACCCAGCCATTGGGCCAGCGCTTGGCTTCCTCAATTTCCGCCGGAACCGATTTTCTAGAGCGATTCCAAGGTTTGGTGCACCCAAGATTTTGACCTCATTGGCTGGAAGCCAAACAAGTTAAGGACCTGAAACGCAGGCATAAATGCCTGCTCTACCCCCGGGTACAGCGATTTCCGGAACCGCTCTTAGATCTGGCTTCATGCCGTCAGGAGGTTTGATTCCTTTGTTTAGCTCTTTGCTCTGGTAAACGGTTCCAGTCAATTCTCACTCAACCTTATTCCTCAATTTCTTCATCCGGTCCTCCGGCGCCCGGCCGGCCGGGCGCTGGAGGCTTCAGTTCGAACTCGTGCGGCGGTTCAGCGCCCATCAGGTAGCGTACGAAATAGTCCCAGCGCCGGCGGATCATGTAGGGCTCGTTGGCGTAACCGTGATGGCGGTTGGGCAGAAGCAGCAGGTCGAAGTCCTTATTCGCTTTGACCAGCTCGTTGACGACCAGCAGTGTGTTGTACGGAGGAACGTTGTCGTCCATGGTGCCGTGGACCAGCAGCAGGTGCCCTTTCAGGTTCTTGGCGAAGTTCTGGTTGGCCTGGTCGTCATAGTTGGTGGCGCCGCCGGGCCTGAGTTCGAGCAGGCCCTGATAGCGCTCGCCCCAATCATCCTCGTACTCGCGGTTGTCGTGGTTGCCGGATTCCGAAATGCCGACCTTGAAGAAGTCAGGATAGCGAAACATGGCGTCGGCGGTGGCATAACCGCCACCGGAGTGGCCCCAGATGCCGGCCTTATCAATGTCAATCCACCGGTTCTGCTGGGCGAGTTGTTTCATGCCGGCAATCTGGTCCGGCAGCGTGTTATCGCCCATATTGGCGAAGTAGAAGTCGTGAAACTTTTTCGAGCGCGCGGGATTGCCCATGCCTTCGATCTCCACCACGATAAACCCTAGCTCGGCCAGCGCCTGGGCGTCGCCGCGCGCAGCGGAGAAGCCCCAGGAACCCACGCTTCCGCCCTGCGGGCCGGGATAGATCTGGTTGATGATCGGATACTTTTTGTCGGGATCAAGATTGGTGGGTTTGAACATCAGACCATAAAGATCGGTGTTCCCGTCGCGGGCCTTCACGGTGATGGAGACCGGCGGCTTCCATCCCGCGGCTTGCAGGCGGGAGATGTCCGTCTTTTCAATCGCGGCTACCAGCTTTCCCGCGGTGTCGCGCAGCACGGTGACCGGAGGAACGTCAGGTTGGGAGTAAGTGTCGGTAAAGAATTTGCTGGCAGGTGACATTGCAACGGTGTGGGTGCCTTCCTCAGGTGTCAGCAGCGTAAGGTTCTTCCCGTCCAGGCCAATGCGATACAGGTACTGGAAGTAAGGATTGCCTTTCTCGCGGCCGGAGGCCGTGAAGTACACGGTGCGGTCTTTTTCGTCCACGTGGACGATCTGCAGCACACCCCACTCACCGCTGGTGATCTGGTGCTTGAGTTTGCCCGTGGAAAAGTCATAGAGATAGAGATGGCCCCAGTTGTCGCGCTCCGAAAACCAGATGACCTCGTTGCTGCTGGCCAGGTATTGCCAGTTCGCGTGTCCCTGTCCCGATTCATACTGGGTTGCGGCTTTCTCTTCCAGCACGTCGCGCACCGTCCCCGTTGCGGCATTGGCCACGCGCAGATCGGCCTGCTTGTGGTCGCGGGAACTGGAAACAAATACCAGGCTGGCGGAGTCCGGCGCCCACTGCACGTCGGCCCATTCCGTGCCCCGGCAAACAATGTGGTCGCAGACAGTGGAGCGGTGCTGGTCCGGCGGCATTTGCAAACGGACGACCTTGGCAGCATTCACGTCGATGATCACACGCTCGATCATGGTGACGTCGGCGTCGCCGGGCAGCGGATACTTCCAAGCCATCAGCGTGGGGTGCCCGACTTTGGTCTCCACCAGATACATGTCGCCCACCTTGCGCTGGTCCTGCTGAAAAGTTGCGATCTTCTTGGAGTCTGGTGACCACAGCAGGACTGGGTTGTCACTCTGGATCCAGCCCGCGTTGTCAGTGGCGTAACCATAGTCCTTAACGCCGTCGGTGGTGAGCTGGGTCTCTTTGCCCGTAGCAACGTCCTTCACCCAAAGGTTGTAGTTACGCAGAAAAGCAGCGCGCTTTTTGTCTGGCGAAAGAACTTCGGCGCGACCGCGCACGCCCGTCGGTGCGCCGCCGGTTGCTGTCCCCGTGTCCGTTTTTTCTTCCGTACAGGCGGCGCCCTTCAGGTCGCAGCTCCACCGCTTGACGCCGATGTTGAAGGAAATCGATTGCCCGTCGGCGGAATACTCAAAGCTCATGAATGGCAGGTTGGTTTTGTCATAAGTCTTACCTGCAGCCTTGGAGAGCGCGGCAGCGATCTTCTCGTGGTCGAAGGCCGGTTCGCCTTTGGCTTTGGCTGGATCGTAGACCACGAACGTGCTGCCGGCCGCCGAAGTGTCGCGATACCAGAAGCGGCCATCGGGCAGCCAGGCTGGACGGATGTTGTGCAGCACTAAAGGATTGGTGTTGTATCCCAGGAATTTTTCGGCGTGCGCGTAGTCGGAGGAGGTGAGAGCTGGTTGCTGGCCGATAGCAGTGACAGCCAACGGGCCACATAACACGACGAGCATGAGCTTCCCGTACGGAGATCGCAATGGCATGGTCTGCTCCTTAGATTAGAGCTGGTTGAGTATTCAGCCGCGAGCGTTTGAGATTATATAGGGACGGGTGGCCCTCGGGGCCCCGGCTACTAATGCTCCCCCAGCAGCAGGATGGGCCGGGTGGTCCGACCTCTCACTCTGGCTACACTCCCTCATCGAAAAAGGGAGGGTGCACCATCCTTTGCGGAGAAGCGCGCCGTTGATTCTTGAGCTTCGACGCAAAGGGTGGGATGCGATATCGGCAATCCCATCATAGATTTCTTGTTAACGATCGCCAGCAGCCTCCGCGCTTTCCATCTTGGCGCTGGGAAAGGTCTCATCGCCGGTGGGCTCGTAGTGCTGTACCTTGTTCATCGTCTGCCGCAAGGTTGAGAGCTCTTTGTATAAGCGCAGCCGGGCACGGCTTTGGTTGCCCAGAGGACGGTGTTCCGCAACGCAGTGCCATGGGTTGAACGAGAGTATTCGGGTGAACGCGAACTGCTCGGGTGAGTCGAACTCCTGTTGCGGTATGCGCAGGACGGCGGCGGGGACGCGCGGCGAAAGTCGAGTTGGCCAGAATACGGCGTTGTTCTCAATGGGCATGAGGTAAGGGTCGGTCTGTACCTGTAGCAAGATATCGAACTCCACGTCCTGCTTGGCCAGTGTGGCGACCATGGCGTTGCGCAGATAGTTGTCCGCCGGCCGGAGCGGCAGGCGCGGCACCCGCGTTCTCGTCTGGAGGCGCGAGCGCACGGAATATTGCATCGCCTGCCCCTCGCCGAGCAGATAAGGAACGCAGCTGAAGTATTGGCTTTCGAGCGGGCTGCTTTGCGTCTTGATCCAGAGCCCCTGCATGATCAAATCCAGCACGTGGGGTTGTGAGAAGTTCAGAAAGTGAAAGATCTGGGCGTTCTTATAGCTCCATTGTTGTAAGTGAGCGTTGGCTTTGGTGTCCGGTGTTACGAATGTTGGCGTGGAAACGCCGAACATATCCTGGGTGAACTTTTCGTCGTCCAGCAGCTTGTGGCCGGGGACGCCCATCAGCTTGATGCTGATGCTCATGAAGCCAACGTCATCGATGTCCGGCGTGATGTACGGTCCGGGTCCGGAGAAACGGACCCATGCCTTGTAGGTGCGCGGCTGCGCGAAAATGCCGCGCCGCATGTGCTCGGGAAGGTCTTCGCGGATGGTGACCTCGCCGCGGACGATGCCGTGCGTCTTGGTGTTGCCCCCGCGCTGGAAGTCTCCCGCCTCCCATAGCCGGCGCATCTGGTTGCCCATGTTGGTGATGATGTCTTCGAGATGCGCTTCTTCGTCCGGCTGAATTCTTTCCTCGGCCAGTTTGTAGCCTTCGTTCTTGCGTTGCATGTTGATCAGCGCGGTGGTCACGCGGGTAAGGAACTGGCGGAAGAGAGCGTCAAAGGGGCGGCGGAAAAAAGGATCGAAGCGGCGTTCTACGTGCACCAGGAACGTTGATGCGTCGGAGAGCCAGTTGAGCAGCCGCACACCGGTATCGGCGGGCGGCAAACCATAACCGTTATTGGCTTTCGAACGCACGTGCTGAGGCGCAACAGTATACTATGTCCGCCAATCTTCAAATCATGTTTCGTGATGAAGGACCAAAATGGGTTCGGAAGCTTCGCGACAAGCGGATTGCGAATACATCGTCGTAGGTTCAGGAGCCGGCGGCGGCACCGTGGCGGCGCGATTGGCCGAGGCCGGCCATTCGGTCGTCCTGCTTGAAGCCGGCGGCGATGCACGCAGGCTCAAGGGCGGCGATCCTCTTCTGCCCGACGGGAACCGCCTGCCCCACGACTACGATGTCCCTGCGTTTCATGCTTTCGCTTCCGAAAATGAAGCCATGAAATGGGACTTCTTTGTCCGCCACTATGCTGATGACAACGTGCAGAAGCTTGATCCGAACTACCGCGAGGAGTGGGCAGGGCAACGTGTGGATGGCGTCCTGTATCCGCGGGCAGGAACGCTGGGCGGCTGCACCGCCCACAACGCCCAGATCTTGATCTATCCCCACAATAGCGACTGGGACCATATTGCCGAGCTCACAAAAGATCCCAGCTGGCATTCGAAAAGGATGCGCGCTTATTTTGAACGATTGGAGAATTGTCATCATCGGCCGGTGCGTCGCTGGCTATCCAAGCTGGGCCTCAATCGAACCCGCCACGGCTGGGATGGATGGTTGCATACGGAAAAGGCAATCCCCATCGCGGCCCTGCTTAGTCAAGACCTGTTTCGCACGATGGCTGACTCCGCCGAGAAGGCCCTGGCTGGTTGCAGCAACCTGGTCAAGCGTGTGAGGTGGTTTCTGGAGGCTTGGGGAGACCCGAACGACTGGCGCCTGGTGCGACAGAACGCCACCGGGTCGCGCTACACGCCGCTTACTACACGCGACCATGCCAGGATGGGCGCGCGGGAGCGCGTCCTCGAAACCGCGCAAAAGCACCGCAGTTTGAAACTCGAACTCAATGCGCTCGCCACGAAAGTGCTGTTCGATGGGAACCAGCGCGCGATCGGCGTTGAATACCTCCACGGCGAAAGTTTGTACCGCGCATGCTCCCATCCCAGCGAACAATCAGGCGACGTACGCACTATCTATGCATCCAAAGAGGTCATTCTAGCCGGCGGAGCATTTAACACTCCGCAACTGCTGATGCTCTCCGGGATCGGCCCGCGCGCGGTGTTGGAACGCCACGGGATCAAGGTGCTCGTCGATCTACCGGGCGTCGGCAAGAATCTCCAGGACCGTTATGAGGTGGCTGTCGTCAACCGCATGAATTTTCCGGCGTGGCATGTCTATAAGGGCGTGAAATTCTCGCCCGGAGACCCGCAATTCAAACAATGGGAGACTTGCCGTTCCGGCATCTATGCAACGAATGGATCCCTGCTCTCCGTATTCAAACGTTCTCCGGTCGCGGAAGGGCCGCCTGATCTGTTCTGCATGGCCCTGCTGGCAAATTTCCGGGGATACAGGCCTGACTATTCCCGGCCGTTTGCTACCGACCTCAACTATCTGACCTGGGTAGTGCTGAAGGCGCATACCAGAAACCGGGCCGGCGAAGTCACGCTACGCTCGTCGAACCCGCGCGATGTGCCGCAAATCAATTTCCACTATTTTAAGGAAGGCGCAGACGAAGACATTAGAGCTGCCGTTGACGGTATTCAATTCATCCGCACATTGACCAAGCCTCTCAAAGACCAAAAGCTGATCGCCAAAGAAGAACTCCCGGGCGAAGATGTGGAGACCCCGGCGCAACTGGAAGAGTTCGTTCGCCGTCATGCCTGGGGACACCACGCGTCCTGCAGCTGCGCCATTGGCCCCAGGGAGGAAGGCGGCGTCCTGGGAAGCGATTTCCGCGTGCACGGTGTCCGCGGTCTGCGAGTGGTTGACGCTTCAGTCTTTCCGCGAATTCCGGGAGTCTTCATCGTCAGCGCCGTTTACATGATCGCCGAAAAGGCCGCCGACGTTATCCTCGCTGACTCATGAGGGCGTTCCGGCGCCCCCTTCATTTTGAAGAACGAGATCATCTGAGTAGAAAATGATTGACAAATAACGCTAGGGGTTTCATAGTTTCAGGCGTTTCCAACCGGCCCATCTGTACGATTCAAAGTTTCTCCATAAAGGGCGGAACCCCTCTGGTTTTCCCCGACATTTCCATCAAGGAGTGCGGATCAATGGCTTACAACGTTCCCCAATTGCTGCAAATGTCGAGTGCGGATCTGGATAAGCTCTTCTCCAGCAGCCCGGCAGGCGACCTTCCCGATGGATCCGCCAAAGGTACGGCGATCATAGCCTCCGGAACCAAGTTCGGCTCGGAAATCGCGGAGTTCGTTAACGTTTTTGCGTGGCAAGGCAAGACCTTCGACGCGAAAAAAGGCGTGCTGAGGAACCGCATTCTTCCCTTTGGACTGAACGCCATTGTTGCCACCGTCTACAAAGGCCCAAGCTGGCTGGACCAGAAGGACTGCATCGTCCTTGATTATTCCGAGACGTCGCTGGTGGCCCACTGGATCCGCGACGAAATCCGGCTGATTGGTCCAGGTTTCTATCTGGGACGCGTCTACTGGGACAAGAAACCTTTGATTCACTTCTGCCTGCAGTTCGGCGCGGCCGCCGCCGCAGCTCAGTCCTAAGCGGGCGAGTGGGCCGGAGGGAAGAAGTCCTTGAAACGAAAGCAGCATGAGCCGCACTACGTAAGCGCAGGGTCACGCCTCCATGATGCCGCAATCCAATGTGATGGTGACCGCTCCCCTCAAAATGGAGCGCGAAGCCGAGTTAAGAAGCTTGCTTGCCTCCATGAATGAGGCTGCCGGCAAAGTAAATCCTGCAAATAGTCTTGTGCCCTTCGAACGGTTCGGGCAGCTTCATTTTGCCCGGTTCGTGATTCTCCAAGACCAGACGCTCGAGGATATCCACACCGCCTACGGATTGGCGCCCGTGGACTACCCTCTGAGTCTCGCGTTCATCGCTGACTTTGACGGGACTGCCGACGCTTTTCGGGACGAACTGGCGCGGCGGGCCGCTGACGGCTTGCAGCGGATTTTCTCCTGTTGCCAGGGCTTCACGCCCGGCGAAGACCTTGCCCGCTGGATGAAAGACCACGAGAATCCTGCTGCTGCGATGTACAAGAACTGGCGTGGGCGGACGGTCCGCCAGATTCATGAGGAGAATGCACTCCGCCTGGCGCTGGAGGGCCATCTCGAAAGCAATCCCGCATCTTTGGCCGGCAAGACACCGCGTCAGATTCATGCGACCCTGAAGGAATTTGTGAGGACGGAGAATTTGTCCGGGCGCCTCACTTTGACCGATCCCCCGCCCACGCCGCTGGGCTGGTGGTTCAAAAACTTGATTCATTTCATCGGTGTGCCGCTTCTCTTGCTGGTGCTTACGCCTTTCCTGATTCTTTATCTTCCCGTGTTTATTTACCAGCTGCGAACCCGCGAGAAGCACGACACGGAAATCGCTCCGCCGGTGAGCCTCTGTTACGAACGGAAACTGGCGCTTCTCGAGGATTACGACGTTACCAACCAATTCACGGTCATGGGCGCCATCAAGCCTGGGCTTTTTCGGCGCTGGACGATGAGTTTTCTGCTCTGGGTGGTGGACTGGACCGCACGGCACATTTACATTCGGGGCCATCTGGCGCGTATTTCGACGATCCATGCCGCGCGCTGGGTGTTCCTGAACCAGAAGAGACGGATGGTTTTTGCCAGCAACTATGATGGCAGCCTGGACAGCTACATGGACGACTTCATCAACAAAGTAGGATGGGGACTGAACGTGGTATTCAGCAATGGCGTGAGCTATCCCACTACCAACTGGCTGGTACTCGATGGTTCCAAAGACGAGCAGAAGTATAAGTATGTGCTGCGCCGGCACCAGTTGCCTACAGAGGTTTGGTATAAGGCGTATCCAGGCCTTTCGGCATTCGACCTGAAAAGAAATACGTTGATTCGCCAAGGTATTGAACAATCCGCCATGTCGGACGCTGCACTCCGCCAATGGGTGGCACTTTTTTGAAGAAAGCTAAGATGCCTTCGTCCGTGGATTACCGTGATGTTCAAGGCCTCGTGCGCTTCGGCTTTGCGAGAATGACGGAAGCCTGCTACCTGCTGCTCCGGATCAAAGATGCCGCAGCCGCCCGCGAATGGCTCAGGAATGCACCCATAACTACAGCTGAGGAAAAGAAGCCTCTGCCCCAGACCGCATTGCAGCTTGCATTTACCAGTGAAGGCCTTAAAAAGATGCAGGTTCCGGCGAGCGTCATAGAGGGGTTCGCCGCCGCATTCAGATTGGGAATGGCGGGCGAGGAAAACCTTTCGCGGCGTCTGGGAGACATAGGGGCCAATTCTCCCGAGCGCTGGCTCTGGGGCAGCAGCGGCAAAGTCCCGCATGCGGTCGTCATGTTGTTTGCCGGCCCTGGACTGCTCGAAGGGTGGAAGCAATCCATCCAGACCAAATCCTGGACTGCTGCCTTCGATGAAATCGCATGCCTGCCGACAACGGATATGGGTGGAGTCGAGCCCTTTGGCTTCATCGATGGAATCAGCCAGCCGGAACTTGATTGGGAACAGGCTCGCCGAGTGTCCATCAACGGCGATCAACTCGAGTACGGGAATCTGGTGTGCCTGGGCGAATTCCTGCTGGGGTATTCCAATGAATACGGACGATTTACCGACCGGCCACTCTTGGACCCGCGGGATCGGGGCAGCGAAGAGTTGCTTTCGGCCGCAGATCAGCCCGAGAAAAAAGACCTCGGCTTGAATGGGACGTTCGTGGTGATGCGCCAACTTGAGCAGGAAGTTCGCGGCTTCTGGCAATTCCTGGATAAGGCATCGGGCGCCGACCGCGATGCCCGGTACAAGCTGGCGGAAGCTTTCGTTGGCCGCGCGTATTCTGACGGCGCTCCCCTGGTTCCCCTGAATAAGACGCCTATCGCGGGAGTGGGGTCTGCCAGCAGCGACGCCAAGCGAAAGCAGGATATCGAGCGCAACCAGTTCACCTACAACTCTGACGTGGACGGAACTCGCTGTCCCTTTGGCGCCCATATACGCCGTGGCAATCCGCGCAACTCGGATATTCCCGGCGACCCAAAAGGGCTGATTTCTCACCTGATTCACATCCTTGGCTTCGGCAATAAGAACGTTCGTGACGATTTGATTGCTTCTACACGTTTTCATCGCGTGCTGCGCCGGGGCCGGGAGTACGGAAAAAAATTGTCTCCAGATGAGGCGCTGCAGCCTGCGCCGTCCGATGACGGCGAGCGGGGACTCCATTTTGTGGCAGTGAATGCCAATATCACGCGCCAGTTTGAGTTCGTGCAAAACGCCTGGATGATGCGCACGAAATTTGACGGACTGACCGAGGAGAGCGATCCCCTCCTGGGAAACCGCGAAGCCGTTCCCGGCTGTCCGTTTACCAATAGTTTTTCTCTTCCGCAGGAAAACGGGGTACGTCGCCGCATCATGGACGTTCCCCAATTCATTGTGGTGCGCGGAGGCGCTTACTTCTTCCTGCCAAGTATGCGGGCCTTGAGGTATCTATGCAAGATAGGCAGTTGAGTGCAGGCAGGGATGTAGAGCCATCAGTCGTTATGTAGTTGAGGGTCCCCAAAAGCGTAAGGAGGCAGCGGTAAATATGACGAGACAACGGAATCGGCTGGGGAAGATTTTCTTGATTGTTTTGCTGCTTGTGGTGGGCGTTTGCGTACTCCTCTACTCGAGGTGGTGGTATAACCAGCCCCGCCCCGGGCACGTGAAGGACGAGGCTTTGCTCGCAAGCCGCGATGCCTCCACCTTCCCCGCAGCGGATGAGGATTACTTCCATGACATGGATGGCGGCATCTCTCTGACACCGGATGAGATCAAAGGCCGCAACACCTGGCTGGTGTGGACCGCCGGCAACGACCACCTTTGGGATACGTTGATCTACAAGAGCGCCGGGGCTCTGGACTTTCTGAAAATCGTCTCCTCTCACCCTGAACTGCTCAAGATCGATCCGAGATTCAGCCGCGATAAACGCTGGGAGTACCTTGGCTTGGTCAATGATCCCTGCTTTGAACAGGCGACGGGCCCCGATCCGGAGAGGTGGGGGCTGTGGATTGATAAGCGTCGTGCGGACTGCAAACCCGATCCCTTCGAGAATGAGCAGAAATATCCGGGCGTGCAGATTGGCGCCCGCGGCAAGTCCGTCGGCCCCAATGGCGAAAAGCTAGCGGTAGGATCTTACTACGGCTATGAGACAGGCATCGTAGGCTTGCGGCTTTTCCCTAATCCCGCCTTCGATGAGGCTGCGGCCAAAAACTGGGACGCAAAACGATACTACACGGACAAGGCTTACTACGAGGATAAGAACCTGATAAGGCCGTACCGAGTAGGGATGTCGTGCGCTTTCTGCCATGTTGGGCCAAACCCGCTCAAACCGCCTGCTGATCCCGATAACCCCAAGTGGGAAAACCTCAGTTCCAACGTGGGCGCGCAGTATTTCTGGATCGAGCGGATCTTTTACTGGGAAGGAGAGAAGGACAATTTTGCCTGGCAACTCTTCCATACTTCCCGGCCGGGCACTCTGGATACGTCTCTCGTCTCGACGGACAACATCAACAATCCGAGGACGATGAATGCCGTTTACCTGCTAAGGGAACGCCTGGAGCATTCCCTGCGTTGGGGCAAAGAGACGCTCGCCGACGGCCAGAAGAACAATAAGCAGTTTAACGACTATATAAAGGAAGGGCCACTCACCCATTACTATCAGGCTCCGGATACTGTCTGGACGCCTCGCGTTCTCAAAGATGGCTCCGACTCGGTCGGGGCTCTTGGAGCTCTCAACCGCGTTTATTTGAACATCGGCACTTTTAGCGAAGAATGGCTGCTGCATTTCAATGCCCTGGTCGGCGGCAAGCCCATCACCCCGATCGAAATTTCTGTCGCTCGAGCAAACTCAGCCTACTTCGCCGCTACCGAAATGCAGACTCCTGCCACAGCACTTTTCTTCCTCAAGTCGACGGAACCACATCATCTTAAAGACGCTCCTGGGGGCGCTGAAGAGCTGAAAAAAGATGAAGCCCTGGTACCGCATGGGAAGGCCGTATTTGCTGAACGGTGCGCGCGCTGCCATTCCAGCAAACTGCCGACTCCGCCCCCCGAGGCTGATGCCATTGCCATTGACCAGAAACAAGGATGTAACGGCGCAAACTATCTCACGTGCTGGACTAAGTACTGGGAATGGACCAAGACGGACGATTTTAAGAAGGAAATGCGGAAGATGGTCGAGGCGCCGGACTTTCTGGACCACAACTATCTCTCCAGCGAGCTTCGCGTTCCCGTTACTCTGCTGCAAACCAACGCATGCAGTCCCCTGGCCACCAACGCGCTCGGCGGCAATATCTGGGACAACTTTTCCTCGCAGTCTTACAAAGAACTGCCTTCCGTGGGGACCATCACCTGGTACCAGCCCTATACCGGCGAACCCAAGACGTATGTGATGCCCGCGGGAGGGCGTGGCTATACACGTCCGCCGTCGCTCGTCAGTTTGTGGTCGACTGCGCCTTTTCTGTTGAACAACAGTGTGGGTGAGTTTAATCCTGACCCGTCGGTGAAAGCGCGGCTGCAATCGTTTCAGAATTCTATCGAACAGATGCTCTGGCCGGAAAAGCGCGACAAAGACGAACTATTGGGAGACAAGATCCCCGGCAAGATTGACCGCACCACGGAGACAAGTTATCTGAGGATTTCCTACGGCTATCTTCCTGACGCGTTGCAACAGCTCCGGGGTATCGCTCGCTTCTTCCCGTGGCTGATTGATGACAAGAGCAACATGATTCAGATTGGCCCCATCCCCAAAGGCACTCCCGTGGGCCTTTTGACGAACCTCAATCCGCTCTCGGAAAGCTCGGATCCGGCCGCGCGTCTGGACCACGACAAAAAGCTGCTCGACCTCGTGCTCAAGATCAGCGCCGATCTGCAAAAACTGCCGCCAGGCGCCAGTGATGATGAGGCCAGGAAAGTTTTTGCCAATGTGGTTGACCAAATGCTTGAACTGAGCAAGTGCCCAGATTTGATTGTCAACCGGGGTCATTACTTTGGAACGGATAGATTTGCGGGTGGAGAACCAGGCTTGAGTGATGCGGATAAGCGGGCTTTGATAGCGTTCTTAAAAAGATTCTAGAGCTTTACTGACTCGAAGTCGCTTCGGTCGGCATGAACACGGGGAAGGGCCGCACAGATTCTGTAATCCTCGCTCAACGCGCCAGGCCGGCCTTGGGGGCCGCTCCGGAAGACATCCGCAAAGCGGGGGGAGAGCAATTTACCATGCCATCCGATTACCTTACTGAACTCGTTGCCCAAGCCTACGCCAAGGTAACCGCAGACAAGTCGAAGCAGACGGCGGACCAACAAAGGCAGGCCCAAGAGATTCTCCTCTGTCTCGATCTTGCCGAACTGGTTTCCGCCGATGACATCAGGGCGAAGCTGGAAGGGCGGGTCGACCTGCAGGCCCACACGGCCTGGAAATCGGGCTATACGCCCAGCAAGTGGCTCTTGGAAAATGAATTGGCCGAGGTAAATGCACGGCGCGCAAAGCATGGGATTGAGCCGGTGGTTTCGAACGATGATGCCTATGCGCGCGCCGCCCGGTCAGGCCTGATGGGTATTTGTTTTTCCGGCGGCGGCATCCGTAGCGCTACTTTCAACCTTGGGATCCTGCAAGGCCTGGCGCAACTGAATCTTCTGCGCTGCTTTGACTATCTTTCCAGCGTTTCCGGCGGCGGATATATCCACCAGTGGCTCGCCTCCTGGGGCAAGCGCGAAGGCTTCGGCAGCGTTGCCCAAAAACTGATTCCCCTGCCTGAAGAAAACAGTCCCCACAGCCACCCTGAGCCCATCCGCTGGCTGCGGCGCTTCAGCAATTATCTGACCCCGGAACGCGGCCTCTTCACGGCCGATACCTGGGTGGTGATTGCTACTTGGCTGCGCAACACTATTCTCAACCAGATTATCCTTATATCCGGCCTGCTTTTTCTGGTGCTTCTTCCCCACATACTCACATTCCCTTCCGTCATTCCGCAAACTGGTCCGGGCGCGGCCATCGTCATAGGCGCCATCTTCTATGTTTTCCTCATGGCCACGTTCCTCTTAGGGAAGAATCTCTTGTTCTTCGGCCGACGTCCCGCCGCCGACTATGGAGTTTTCGGCCAAACCGGAGTGCAACTGTGTCTTGTGGTTCCGTTATTGGCCTTCAGTCTCCTGCTCACCTTACTGTTGTTTCCAATTACTTCAATCGCTGGGTTTGGGGTGAATCTCTGGGTCTGTTTTTTTGCCAGCATGCTGCTGTTATTGGCATTGGCGCTGACCATTGTCTTTTGGGGAGGTGCGCCTCTGGCGTATTTACAGAGCCACCACCGAACTTCGCACTATGGGAGTTTTCGTGGGTTCTGGCGACAAAGGCCTAAATGCAACGCCCACCTGAGGATGGTTTTTGTCATAGGCGGGCTGCTTGCCGCAGCGTTGTTTGCAGCATTTTGTGGGGCCGCCTGGATTGTCTTGATCGATTGCTGGATGGCGACCCTGTGGCCTTACCCCGGTTCCATTTGGTATCGGCTCGCATTGGTCATTGGGCCACCCCTGGTCTTGATAGGGCCTCTGCTCACAGTGCTTCTATTGCTGGGGCTTCTGGGCCGGACCTTTCATGACGGCCGGCGTGAGTGGCTCGCCAGACTTGGCGCCTGGGTAGGACTGTATGCTCTCGCCTGGATAGTGGCTGTCGGTTTCTCATTATTCGGACATGCCGCTGTCGTTTGGTTTTTCGGCCATGCCAGAACGATGGTTGGCGCTCTGCTGACTTGGGCCGGCACCAGCCTGGGAGGTTTGCTTGCCGCAAATAGCCCTAAAACGGCGGGGGCAAAAGACGACAAAGCGCCATCCAAAACCAGCGCCTTGGAGATTCTGGCCGTCGTCGCTCCTTACGTTTTTATTGCCGGCCTGCTCCTTTTACTCTCCGCGCTGGCCGAGGTCATACTCAATGGAGTGCTCGGACACGGCTGGGTGGTCATTCTTATTACCTTTCTTGCGCCGCTGATTATCTGTCTACTGTTCGCATGGCGGGTTGATATCAACGAATTCTCCATGCACGCTTTTTACCGCAACCGCATCGCCCGCTGTTATCTTGGAGCCTCAACTGCAACTCTTGACGGCTCCAACGCAGCCGGTGGCGCGTCCAATGTACCGCGTGACCCTAATCCCTTCAGCGGTTTTGATGACAGAGACACGCAGATCGCGGTAAGCGACCTACTGCCGGAAAAGGGCTACGACGGACCATTCCCGATTTTCTGCACAGCCCTGAATCTGACGTTCGGTGAAGACCTGGCTTGGCAGGAGCGCAAAGCGGGTTCGTTTGTGTTTACTCCTCTCTATTCCGGCTACGATGTCGGCTGGACAGCAGCCAAAGGCGCAAGGCCCGATCTGAGGTTCAATGGTTTTGTCAGGACCCTGACCTATGCTTACCCCGAGCCCGGTATTCATGTCTCTACCGCTGTCGCCATTTCCGGCGCGGCCATGAGTCCCAACTCAGGATTTCACACCAATCCGGCTGCTGCTTTTCTGATGACGGTGTTCAACGTGCGGCTTGGCTGGTGGTTAAGGAATCCCCGCGCCGTCGACGAGAACGGCAGGCGGCTTGACGGGCCAAAAGATGAGATCAGCCCCGATCACGCATCTCGCGTTTTCGGGGGACTCTATCCCTCTCCTTCTCCTCACCTTTCTTTGTTGTATCTGAGCAGCGAACTTCTGGGCCAGGCCAATGATACCCGCCCATTCGTGTATTTGAGCGACGGCGGCCACTTCGACAACATGGGACTCTATGAGTTGGTACGGCGCCGTTGCCGCTACATTGTCATCTGCGATGCGGAGGCGGATGGCCAGCTTCAGTTTGAGGGTATCGGCATGTCCATACGGAAGTGTCGCATCGATTTTGGTGTCGAGGTCGCGCTTGATTTGCGTCCCCTTCAGCATATAGGCGATTCGGAATGCAGCAGCGCCCATTGTGTGGTCGGAACCATCAGGTATCCCGAAGACAAGCCCGGAGATGTGCCCGGAACCGTTGTCTACATTAAATCATCCCTGACAGGCGACGAACCCGCCGACATCTTGAATTACAAGAAAGAGCACTCGGTGTTTCCGCACGACACTACGATGAATCAGTTCTTTACCGAGTCCCAATTCGAGAGCTACCGCCGGCTCGGCCATCATGTGGCTTTGGCCGCATTTGACCCCGCTCGTCCGGAGATAAGAGATTGCAGAAAGCTTGTGCAGCGCGGCGAATATTTCCAAGATCTCGGGTCAATATGGTATGCCCCTACTCCGGAGATGGATCGGTATTCCGCGGAGCATAGCAAACGATATGAAGACCTGCTCAGGAGTATTCGAGAAGATCCGCTTCTTCCCGGTTTCTTCGACAGGCTATTCCAACCCCTCGACGGTCAGTGGGAGCAAGAACATGGCCGCACCCCCGCACAAATTGAACATGCGCGAGGCGTTTCCTCTGAGCTGATTGAGTTCATGTTTGTCGTTTATCTCGAGCTCAATCTAGTCTTGCCGGAAAAGCGCAATCATCCTTTTTCTGAAGGTTGGTACAGAGTTTTCAAGAAGTGGAGCCAGATTGACGCCGTCCAGCACGGCTGGGCAACATATCGCGAGGGTTATTCAACAAGCTTCCGCCTCTTTGCTCAAATGAAGATGGGTTTGGAGGCATTTCGCCTTGAATCCCATGGAGGGCGTCCTTCCCAAAATTGAAACGCGCTACCGAGTCGGATCCAGGGCGACACCTTTAGCCGTGGCCGGTCCGGTTCCACCTGCGGACCGCGCGAAGCCGGTGTTGGCGCCCTTAATGGCATTCGTGGGGACCGCATTCCCGCTGCTGGTATTGAGATTTGCGAAGACCAGAACACTGGCCGCGATTCCGTCAGCCACAAACAAGGTATTGTTGCTGGTCGTGACCGCGATCTGCGTTGGCCCCGCCAGTTGCGTGTTGCTGCCGGTCATGGAGGCGTTCGGACTGATGTTGCCGCTGGCGGTCACTGCATTGGCGTAGATGGTGATGGCCTTTCCCGCAAGATTGCTCACCACCAGCCTGCCCAGGGAGTCAAGCTGCAGGCCCGCAGGCGCGGATAACTGGGTGTGCGGGCCGGAGATCGTGCGGTTGGGGCTGACGACGTGGCTCAGCGTACTGGCCGAATCGTAGACATTGATCGCGTTACCGGTCCCATCGACGAGAAACATCCGGTCGCCGCCAGAGTCCAGCAGGATCGCGTCCACCGAGAACCCCACAGCAATGGTGCGAACCGGAGCCGTGTTGCCGGTGACCGTGGACGCCGACGCAAATACCAAAACATTCGCGCCATCCGCAACATAAAGCAGGTTTCTCGACGAATCCAGGGCCATGTCCACCGGCCCCACCAGCGTGGTGCTCGGGCCGGAGATGTTCCGCTCGGGAGCTACGTTCCCATTCTTTGTACTCGCATTCTCAAACACCAGAATCGAGCCCGCCCCCTGGTTGGCGACAAACAACCGGTTATTCGTTACATCCACAAAGAGGTACTGGGGCGACGCTAACAGCGTTGCCGAGCCATTGATCGTGTCATTAGGCGTGGCGTTGCCAGTCACTCCCGAAGCATTCCCGAAGCGGACAATACTGTTTGCGGAGGTATTGGATATGTAGAGTGATCCTACGCCGCTGGGCGCCGATCCCGGACCCCTTCTGGGCGAGATGACGCAACCCATTATTAACAATGAAAGCCCTATACAGCCGATCTTGGCCGTTCGACTCATGGCAACCAACCTTTAGGCTAGCTAGAAATAAACGAGCGCTCGTGAAATTTGACCCACCGACGCTTTAGTTTGTCAATCCAGTTGACGGACACCTATCACTTGTCAACGCGAGCCCGTTAGCGACACGGGTTAGCAACTCACAGCTTGAAGGACTAGGTTGTTGATTCTACCATGGAGTCCAACTCAAAAACAGGCAGGCTCGTTCCCTGACCGCGCTGGCAGACGTGAAGGTTCCGGCTTCCTCCACTGATGCCGTTACTTAGTGCTTACTTCCGGAATTCAGAACGCCAGCGTCTGGCTTTGACTCCATCAAATCGGGCAGCACAATATGAACTCAGAGATTCTGTCGTGTACTTCTTCGTTTTCGATACTGGATTACTGCGGTCGTTGCCAAATACAGCGCTGCTACGACATCGAAAAAACCCCACCACAGATACACGCTCGTGGGTGTGGAGTCGGCACGCAGCGTTCCCCGGGCAATAGCTACCGCCAACAGCCTTACGTATGGCGAGGCTGCATGCCAGAGCATGGAAATGATTCTCGGCAAAGGCCCATTGAAGAACAAGGCAAAGGCGCTGATTGGGCCGGCCAGAGCGTAGAGCCGAAGAAGGTTTCCACGACTTCCAGAGGGGAACATCGCCGCAATATAGAGGACCAATACGGAGAGTGCGATCTGCTCGAGCGCGATCGCGATTAGGATTCCCCGATCCGCCCCGGCTAGCTCTTTCTCTATCCACTGGCGCTTGCGCGACTTGACGCTCGTCATTTTAGCATCAGTGATGCTTCCCGCAGTTCGTCTCTGTTTCTCGGCGTTTGTGTCTGGCAGGAGAAGCGCACATCCTTAACTCTTGCCGACGCAGGAGCCACCTTCAAAACCTCAATGATAACATCCTACCCTTCGCGTCGATGACCGAGAGCGTTGATGCCTTGGCGCACCTGCCGCGCCATTCTCTTGGTCTCTACGGGTGTAGGAAGCGAGCCAGTACAGGTCTTCGTGCGGAAGAACGTCGTTGCACAATGGGCTGCCATCATGGCTCCAATGTCGAAGGGTCCGTCCGCGCAAAGTGATAGTCTCTCGTCCATAGGTTCCTCGCAGTCGGCGTATTAAGTGGAATGGAGTTGTCGATAAGCGTGACTGTAACGGTAATGTCCGTTGTGTTCGGACCCCAAGACATATCGGGGCTTCCTAGGATATCGTCGACCCCCGCTGCCAGGGTTCCTTGCACACTGGAGTGGAGGAAATTGATCAACGGGTTCCTGGGATCGGCTGTTGGAATAACTTCCATCCTGGAAACATCGACCTCATACTGAAGATCGCGCGAGTGCTCAATGTTCAGAGTCAGCGGTCCACCTCCCGGCGGCGGAACAGTAATCCGGTTCATGTAAAAAGTGCCAAAGCCGGCGCCGTGAAAAAAGAACTGGTCCGAGTTTTGATGGCCGCTGGCAACGTACCAAAAGACGGGCGTGGTTTGGACTAAATTCAGGGAAACCGGATCTATATTTGGTCCAATCAAGGGCTGGTTGCTTTGATTAACGAAAAGGTCAGAGACCGAGCCGGCAGGGTGCTGTTCCTCGGCTCCTCCAGCCCGCAAAACCGCTATGTCCACGTTTTGGTTTGAACCCACTGGTATCCGCTCTTTGCCGTTATCGGTTCCGAAGGCTGGATCAAACCCAGGTCCGTTAAAAACGCTGCTCCAACGCAGGTGCATGTGTACGCAAGCCGGGCATCCAAAGTGCGTGAGTCCGGGCTCGTCCATTGGCTGATCTGGATCGTTTGCTGGTGTCGGCCAGAAATGGATATTATCCAGAATCGTAAAGATGTCATTCCTGCCGAGGTCGCGAAATATGTTGGGATTTCCATGATCAATCGCAGTCAGATACTGCTCCGTGACCATCGGATTGTTGCCCCCTATCGTGCCGATAATGCTGGCACCAAGGTCCCCGAAAGAGACAATGTCGGGTGTGCACGAAGTGAGTGCGAAGACCGGGTCGGGATCACAAGCCAGCATGGAGCCATTGGCCGGCGACTTGAGTGAGGCTGTGAACGGGGGTTGGCTCGGCCGCGGGCTGGCATCTGGCGGCGTTTGCGCATCAAAGTGCAAGCGCTGCGCGGCTGTCAACAGCTGAAGCTTCGGACCACCGGGTTCGGTGAAGTAAGTGTAACTTACCAATGGCCTGAACAAGGCCGAGGGGAACTTTCCAAACGGCTCCAGCGGCTTCAGCCCTTCTGCATAAAACTCGTACTGCTGAGTGAGCAGGACGCAGCTATCGGGCGCATCGGGATTCGTGTCAGGATTACCATCCAGGTAATCAATCAAGTACTGGGCCTGGTAGGAGTAATTTGTGCCGTCCGGCGAGAAGCCAGCATTGTATTTCAACAAGTGGCTTCGGACATTCACGCCGGGCGCCGCACCTGTGCAGGCATTGTCGCTGTTGGTCATTAGATTACAGCGGAGCACGGACCCTGTGTCCCTGACCACAGTGAAGTAAGGCAGCGACATGGTTTGTGCAAGAGTACGGCGCCCCAGCTTGACGTCGGTCAGAACCAAGCCATCCTGGTTCAACAACGCCCCTGGCTGATTATTCTCCATCGGCTGAGAGAAACCTCCTGAAACCGTCCAACTCAAGTGCGCATCCGCCGTAATCTGTGGCGGGTTCGATGGAAGTGAACTATCTCGCAGCGTCTTGCGGAATGCAGCACACCGGGAGCCAAAAGCGGCGGTGTGGACACCCCCGATGGCGGAGTTCTCTGAGGTGGTAACCAGGATGCCGTCGTCGGTCAGAGCCAGCCGGTCGCCGAACAGCCCATCAATTTCCCCAGCCACGAACGGGCGTGTGGGATCCGTGATGTCCACCAGCAGTATCTTTTGCTGTTCAGTACCCACAACAGCCACAGTGTCTTTCAAGATCACGTCAACCGGGGTAACCGGCTGGTTGTTATTGTCGACGAGCGGCACGAACCCCTGAGCCGCGGGATGCTTCGGGTCGGTCATGTCGATAGCGGCGAGGAGGGGCGTGCTGGTGCTGCCATTGCTACCGGAACCGACAACAACGGCGATCGGCTGAATGGTGGTGCCGCCCACAAAATGCGATACGGGAATCCCTCCTAAGACCAAGGCCGCGCCCTGCAATAACTTGAACTGGCCGGTGATGTCAATCAAAGGCTGCTGGCTTAAAGCAATGCCAGAGTTGTCTTTGGGAGGATAAAGCACTGCATCAATGCCCCCTTGCTGCGGATCAGCGACGACGAAGGGCAAACGGCCCGTGGCAGCGATGAGCGTTTGCGTCGGCACGGGCGCGCTGGGGTTATTCACATCTGGACTCCCCGTAGCATAATCGCCAGCCTTCACATCCATCATTGTGGCTTGGAAAGTCAGAACATTTCCGGTGCCGCCTTGCAGAGGTAGCGGCACGGGAATGGTATTTACCACCGCGTCCAGAGCGAATCCGTTTCCTTCGACCGTGATCGCACCGCCAAACTGGTTGGCTGGGGTCTGCTGGAATTCGTCGATGGCCCGCTGAATATCAATCACCTGAAGCCCCTTGAGGAAGGTGCTGGTGAAAATGAAATTGTCCTTCATGAAGATACGAAGCAACGACCCATCCTGGGTCGCGCTGGTAGTGGCGCTGACAGCACCCACGCGCACCGGCTGATCCGGGCTGGAGACATCATAGAGCCAGATGTTGGAAGGAATGGAAACATCGGACGCGCCAACGGTTGCCGCCAAGGCGACGAGTGGCCCCCCGGTTGTCTGCGATCCACAGACACCACCGGGCGCAACCTCGGTTGAACACCGCCTGATTGGAGAGGACGCTTGTCCGGCTATGTCCACGACGCGGCCGGTAAAGAAATTTGTCATCCCAACATCAAGAGGTGCGGTCGGATCGTCAATATTGACAACGTCCAAGGCACTAAGGCCGGCGTTCTCCACCTTGCCAATGTATGCTCTCCTTCCTATCAACACAGGCCGGGTCGACGCGTACTTGTCTGTGCTGCTATCAAGTTCTTGCGGTCCAACAGTCGTGAATATTAGTGTGTACAGCGTGCCCAACCTCAACGGGGGTTGGTTTCGATCTTGGACGTCGGCAAAGACCGAAAGCGTGTATTGTGTGCCGAACTTCAATCCTGTCGAGGGCTGCACCGTCACAGAAGTTACGACGTCTGACGAAGTGATCGGGTTGGCAACAGAACCGTCCACTCTGACTCCCTGGAGAATAAACGGAGGGGAGTTCCCATTCGCGTCCGTCAAGGCAATGTTGCCGGGAATGGTAGTGACCGGTTCACTAAATGTTACTCCCGGAAAGACCGTTGTTGCAAC
>DATDGY010000115.1:0-16788 GCA_036521855.1 Candidatus Angelobacter sp. | reverse complement strand
ACTTGAGTTTCCTGTGCCATGAGCAAACTCGACGAAATCCTTGCGACGGTGCGTGAGCGCGTAACCCACGCCAAGAAAGGCGCGGACATGCGCGCGCTGGAGACGGCAGCGGCGGCCCATACGCCGCGCGGTTTTCGCCGGCGGCTGCTGGCCATGTCGCAATTGGGACCGGCGGTGATCGCGGAGCTGAAGAAGGCCTCCCCTTCCAAGGGAGTCTTACGAGCCGCTTTTCCCGTGGGACAACTGGCCTGCCAGTTGGAGCGGGGCGGCGCCTCGGCATTGTCCGTGCTGACCGATGAGCTCCACTTCCAGGGCTCGCTGGCTAATCTTCGCGAAGCCTCGGGCGCAACGGACCTCCCCTGCCTGCGCAAGGACTTCATCGTGGACGAATTTCAGCTTCTCGAAGCCCGAGCGCACTCCGCTGACGCCGTCCTTCTGATTCTCGCCGCGCTCGACGATGCCGCGTTCCAGCAACTGCTGACGCGGTCCCGCGCGCTGGAACTGGACGCGCTGTGTGAAGTCCACGACCAGCAAGAACTGCAGCGGGCGCTGGAGGGCGGAGCGGAGATCATTGGCGTCAACAGCCGCGACTTGCGCACCTTCCAGGTCAACTTGGACACGCTGATGGAGCTCAGCTCGCTCATCCCCAACCATATCTTGCGGATCGCGGAAAGCGGCATTGCCACGGGAGCGGAGATCAAAGAGCTGCATTCGTTCGGATACCAGGCATTTCTGATCGGCGAGGCGCTCATGCGGGCGGAGGAACCAGGCAAAAAACTGCAGCAGCTTCTTCAGGAAGCCGGCTGGTATTCACAGTCCGCTACTGCCACTACAGGCTGGCGCGGCACCGTGCAGTAAACGCGCGGCCCCGGATTCTCAAATACATTCATGCGGGCGCATTCTTTGAAGACCTGGATCAAATTTTGCGGTACTACATCTCTCGAAGACGCGCTGGCTTCGGTCGAAGCCGGGGCGGACGCGCTGGGGTTCATCTTTGCCCCTAGCAAGCGCCACGTCTCCCTGGAGAAAGCGCAAGAGATCATCCGCGAACTGCCCACAGGAATCGAGCGCATCGGCGTGTTCTTGGAAGAAAGCGCGGAGCAGATTCGGAAGACCGTTTTGGAGGCAGATCTCACGGGGATCCAGCTGCACGGAGGCAAACTGGCGCCTGAGATATACGGCATTCTTCCGCAGGGCCGCCGTGACTCTGTCCGAATCATCAGCACCGTATTGGTGAGAGACGGATTCACGGAGAAGCTCAGCTCAGGGAAAGCCGTATCCGTAGCGCTGAGCGCCTGGCTGCTTGATTCCGGAGCCGGCAGCGGCAAGACCTTCGATTGGGTCGCCGCCCGGGCTCAGCTCGGCGACCGGCAGGGCAGGTTTATCATTGCCGGCGGGCTTAATCCTGAGAACGTGGGTGAAGCAATACAGATATTCTCACCTTGGGGAGTGGACGTGGTTTCGGGAATCGAGCGCGAGCCGGGCCGCAAGGATCCGGAGAAATTGAAAGCATTCGTAGCCGCGGTGCGAAAGGCGGAACAGCAATGAGTGCGACTGCAGCGAGAACAACCAAGCAGGTGGCCGGGCGTTTTGGCCCTTATGGCGGGCGCTACGTCCCAGAGACTCTGATGGCGGCTCTGGAGGACCTGGAGCGTGAGTACGAAAAGGCGCGTCGCGACAAAAAGTTTCGCGCCGAGTTCGAGCGGCTGCTCAAGGAATATGCCGGACGCCCCACGCCGCTGTTCCACGCCCGGCGCTTGACCAAGGAGCTGGGCGGGGCCAAGATCTACCTCAAGCGGGAAGACCTGCTGCACACCGGCGCGCACAAAATCAACAACTGTCTGGGCCAAGGCTTGCTGGCCCGGCGCATGGGTAAACATCGCATCATCGCTGAAACCGGCGCCGGGCAGCATGGGGTGGCCACAGCCACAGTCTGCGCCCTGTTCGGCTTTGAATGCGTGGTCTACATGGGCGTAGAGGACATGCGCCGCCAGGAGCTGAACGTATTCCGCATGCGCCTGCTGGGCGCGGAAGTGCGGGGCGTGGACTCCGGCTCGCGCACGCTCAAAGACGCCATCAACGAAGCGATGCGCGATTGGGTCACGAACGTCCGCAGCACGCATTACCTGCTGGGCAGCGTGCTCGGCGCCCATCCTTATCCGACCATGGTGCGCGACTTCCACTCTGTCATCGGGCGCGAGGCGCGCGCCCAGATCCTCAAGACGGAAGGGAAGCTGCCTGCGGCCATCATCGCCTGCGTGGGCGGAGGATCGAACGCGATCGGCATCTTTCATGAATTCCTGCGCGACAAGCGGGTCAAGCTGGTGGGCGTGGAAGCCGGCGGACGCAGCGAACGGCTGGGCGACCACGCAGCCCGCTTCCGCGGCGGCTCACCCGGAGTGCTGCAAGGAACCTATTCCTACGTCTTGCAGGATGCTAACGGACAGATCGCCACCACCCACTCCATCTCCGCCGGCCTCGACTACCCGATGCTTGGACCCGAGCATGCGGCGCTGGCAGATACGAAACGCGCGGAATACACCGCCGCTTCCGACCAGGAAACGCTGGATGCACTGAACCTGCTCTCGCGCACCGAAGGCATCATTCCCGCGCTGGAGTCGGCGCATGCAGTCGCCGAGTGCATGAAGCGCGCGCCAAAGATGAAAAAGTCGGACGTGGTAATCGTGAACATCTCCGGACGCGGAGACAAGGACGTGGGTATCCTCCGAGAGAACCTGAAGCTATGAGCCGACTGCGTTTTTCACACAAGCCCGGTCTCGTGGTGTACATCACCTGCGGCGATCCGAATCTCGGCGTCACGCGGGCCATCATTCTTTCCGCCATCCGCACCGGAGCCGACGTTATCGAGCTGGGTGTTCCGTTCAGCGACCCCGTCGCCGATGGACCGGTAATCCAGCGGGCCAGCGAGCGGGCGCTGCGTGGCGGCACGTCACTGCTCGATGTGCTGGGGCTGGCGCGGGAAGTTCGTGGGGAATCCGAAGCGGGGCTGGTGGTGTTTTCTTACCTGAATCCGGTCTTGCGTTTAGGCATGGAACGCTTCTGTGAACAGGCAGCCGAAGCGGGCGTGGACGGCGCCTTGCTGACCGACCTGACCGTGGAAGAAGCGGACGAATATCGCCGCTTGATGGCCGTCCATGAACTCGATCCGATCTTTCTGGCTGCGCCCACCAGTCCTGACCAGCGTCTAAAGAAGATTGCGCAGGCTTGCCGGGGTTTTGTCTACGCGGTCTCACGCACCGGAGTTACCGGCACACAGAAACAACTGGCCACGGACGCTCGCAGTCTGGTCGATCGCATCCGCAGGTTCACTAAGCTGCCGGTGGCGGTGGGGTTCGGTATCTCCAGCCGGGAGCAGTTTGTCCAGGTGGGCGAGTTTGCTGACGCCGCGGTGGTGGGCAGCGCTATCGTGCAAGCCGTGGAGCAGAACCCGGGACACGAACCGCAGGCTGTGGCCGAGCTGATCCAGTCGCTCAGGGGCGAGGCCATGCAGGCCGCCCCTTCACGCCGTTAATATCTTTAAGTTATTCTTGATTACCTCTAATTTATTAAGGTTTTTTGTCGTCGGCTTGGATTGTTGTGCGGATGAGGACAGAAAGCAATGGATATCGGTGAATGGCGCAAACAGATCGACGCGTTGGACTGCCGCCTGGTGGAACTGCTCAATGAGCGGGCCAGGGCGGCGCAGGAGATCGGCAAGCTGAAGCGCAATACCAGCATGCCTATTTACGAACCGCAACGGGAAGCGACTATTTTTGAAAACGTGCGCACGGCGAACCGGGGACCGCTGCCCGACAATGAATTGCAGCACGTATATGAGCGCATCATCGACGTGATGCGCAAAATCCAGAAGGAAGAAATCGTGCCGGCGCGCCAGGAGCCTGATCGGCCCGCCGAGTTCGACAGGGAAGCGAACGACTAAAAGCCATGATTGTAGCCATGCAGGAAGCAGCCACGGAAGAACAGATCCAGCAGGTGATCGAACGCCTGATCAACATGGGATTTGAAGTTCACCGCTCGACCGGAGAACGCCAAACCGTACTGGGAGCGGTGGGCTCCCGCCTCGAGTTTGACGTTCGCGACATCGAAGTTCTGTCCGGCGTGGGCGAGGTCCACCGCATCAGCTCGCCCTACAAACTGGTGGCGCGAAGTTTCCGTCCCGAAGGCACGATCGTGAGGTTTTCGAATGGCGTGAGCATTGGAGGAGATGAAGTCGTCATCATGGCCGGACCCTGCTCGGTGGAGTCGTCAGAACAGATTCTTGCCGTGGCCGAGTCCGTGGCCCGTTCCGGCGCCAAGATCCTGCGCGGAGGGGCGTTCAAGCCGCGCACTTCGCCTTATTCGTTCCAGGGACTGGGTGAAGAGGCGTTGAAGCTGCTGCGCAAGGCCGGAGACAAATTCGGCCTGCTGGTGATCAGCGAAGTCATGGAGATTTCGCAAATCGCGCTGATGCACCCTTACGTGGACATTCTCCAGGTGGGCGCCCGCAATATGCAGAACTTTAACCTGCTGCGCGAACTGGGCAAGGTGCGCAAGCCGGTGCTGCTGAAACGCGGCATTGCCGCCACCATCGAAGAGCTGCTGCTTTCGGCGGAGTACCTGATGGCCGGGGGCAACTATGAGGTGATCGTCTGCGAGCGCGGGATCCGGACGTTCGAAACCTACACGCGCAATACCCTGGACATCTCCGCCATACCCATCGTGAAGAAGCTGTCGCATTTGCCCATTGTCGCCGATCCTTCCCACGGTACGGGACGCCGCGACAAAGTGGCTCCCATGGGCCGCGCCGCCATCGCCGCCGGCGCCGATGGTTTGCTGATCGAGGTCCACAATTGCCCCGACAAAGCGCTTTCCGACGGGGCGCAGTCGCTGTATCCTGAGCAGTTCGCCCGGCTCATGGGCGAGCTTCGCGTGATCGCCCCGGCCGTAGGCCGGAAGGTGGTCTGAAGTTCATAGCTCCTGAACATGCCTTTCAAGCAAATCACCATCATCGGGACAGGTCTGATTGGCGGTTCCTTCGGCCTGGCAATTAAGGCCGCCGGTTCCACGGCCAAGGTCATCGGCTGCGACCGGCAGGCGGTGCTGGACCGGGCGAAGGCCATGCGCGCCATCGATCTGGGCAGCGAAGATCCGGTGGAGGCCATCCACGGAAGCGACCTGATCGTGCTGGCCACGCCCGTGGGCGGCATCATCGATCTCATCGAGCGTATCGGCCCGTTGGCGCCGCCCGACGCCCTGATCACCGACGTCGGCAGCACCAAGAAGGAGATCGTGGAGCGCGCTCGGGCAGTATTTGGCGCCAGGGCGCCTCAGCGTTTCCTGGGCGGTCATCCCATGGCCGGCAAGGAACATGGCGGGTTGGAGAATGCGGAGTCCAAGCTGTTCGTCAACGCCGCCTGGCTGCTTGTTCCCCAGTCGGAACAGAGCCTGGAGCACGGCAAGATCAAGGAGTACGCGCTGTTGCTGGAAAAGATTGGGGCGCGGCTGCTCAAGCTGGATCCCGGACCGCATGACAGGCTTTGTGCCTGGATCAGCCACTTGCCCCAGATGATGTCCACTGCGCTGGCGGCAACGCTGGTGGACGAGTTCGGCGATAACCCCGAGCTGCATTCGATCGGCGGGCGCGCCTTGCGCGAGATGACCCGCATCTCTTCGAGTTCGTATTCGATGTGGCGCGACATCGCCCACACCAATACCGCGTACATTGAACACGCCATGGCCCGCCTGGAACAGCGCCTGGCCCACATGCGTGAGAACCTGCGCTCCCAGGGGCTGCGCGAAGAATTTGACCGCGCCAACCGCTTCGAGCATGGCACCAGCGACGCCGCCGCCACCGTGCTGGTGATTCCTGGATGGCAAAACTCAGGTCCGCGACACTGGCAGACCATCTGGGAGGGCCAGAGCCCAATCTTTCTCCGCGTGCAGCAAAAGGACTGGGAATTCCCCCACCGCGAGTGGTGGCTGCAGCGAATTTCCGACGAGGTCCGGCAGGCGCCGGCTCCGATCGTATTCGCCGCGCACAGCCTGGGCTGCGTGGCTGTGGCCCACTGGTGCCAGGTGGCCGGGGACGCGGTTGCCAAGATCAAGGGCGCGTTGCTCGTCGCCCCGGAAGATGTGGACGGTAAAGATACGCCACGCCAGCTCAAGGATTTTGCTCCCCTGCCCCGGCGGCTGCTGCCTTTTCCTTCGATTCTGGTGGCCAGCAGCAATGACCCGTTCCTTTCGCTCCACCGGGCCCGCGAATTGGCGCACGCCTGGGGCAGCCGCCTGGTTGACATCGGACCGGCGGGCCGCATCAATGGAGATTCCGGCCTCGCCGACTGGCCGGAAGGGAAGAGATTGCTGCGGCATTTGCTTGAGGGAACCTGAAATTTCATTCCCCCTCAGGTTGGTAAAGTCTAGAGAATGCACCCGATTGAAATCATGCTTGGCGACTATGAATCGCCGTGATCGCGCGTGATCTGGTCAGAACGCGGACTTTTCTTAGAACCCAAGCGAGCGCCGAGGCCGAGAGGACCATGAAGCATAAAACCGCAGCGAGTACCCGGAAACCGATCACGGCGATCACGCGCGATCACGGCGATTTGTGCTGCTCGGCTTTCTCCTTCTAGTCAGTTCGATTCCTCCTTAAGTTCCACCCGGTGTTCCAGCTCATTTACAATCGTCTGTTCATGAACAAAGTCGTTTCCAGCGCCGAGGAAGCCACCCGCGACATCCAGGACGGGGCCACGCTGATGGTCGGCGGGTTTGGCCTGTGCGGCGTGCCTGAAGACTTGATTGACGCTTTGGTGGAGAAGGGCCTCCAGAACCTCACGACGATTTCAAACAATGCCGGCGTGGATCAGCATGGCCTGGGCAAGCTGCTGTCCAAAGGACAGATCAAAAAACACATTGGCTCTTACGTCGGCGAAAACAAGATGTTCGAGCAAATGGTGCTGAGCGGCAAAGTAGAGTTGGAGTTGAATCCGCAAGGCACCCTGGCGGAGCGCATTCGCGCCGGCGGGGCGGGCATTCCGGCGTTTTTTACGCCTACCGGCGCCGGTACCATGGTGTCTGAAGGCAAAGAGGTGCGCGACTTTAACGGCCGTCCTCACGTGATGGAACGGGCGCTCCAAGCCGACTTCGCCCTGATTAAAGCCTGGAAGGCCGACCGTTGGGGCAACTTGGTGTTCCGCAAGACGGCGCGTAACTTCAATCCGGTGATGGCCACGGCGGCGCGGGTAACCATTGCCGAGGTCGAGGAGATTGTGGAGCCCGGGCAGCTCGAGCCAGACCGCGTGCACGTCCCCAGCGTGTATGTGAAACGGGTGGTGCTGACCACAGTCAAGGACAAGAAGATCGAGAAGCGGACCGTGCGCAAGAAGGCGTAATCATGGCCACAACACCCATTGCCAACAAGCCGGAGAAACAGAAAGACACGGAGAAGCGCGATCGCATCGTCAAGCGTATTGCCCGCGAATTGCGTGACGGCTTCTACGTGAACCTGGGCATCGGCATGCCTACACTCGTCGCCAACCATGTGCCGCCCGGCGTCGAAGTCGTTTTGCAGAGCGAGAACGGAATGCTTGGCGTGGGTCCGTTTCCCTTCGAGGGCGAAGAAGACCCCGATCTCATCAATGCCGGCAAAGAGACTGTGACCGAGATCGCGGGGACCGCTTATTTTTCCAGCGCGGAATCGTTTGCCATGATCCGCGGCGGCCATATCGACCTGAGCGTGCTCGGCGCCATGGAGGTGGACGAGGAAGGCAACTTGGCTAACTGGATGATCCCGGGCAAGATGGTCAAAGGCATGGGCGGCGCCATGGACTTGGTAGCCGGCGCGCGGCGCGTGGTCATCGCCATGGAGCACACGACGAAAGATGGTGCGCCCAAAATCCTGAAGAAGTGCACCCTGCCCCTGACCGGCATGAAGGTTGTGAACACCATCGTGACCGAGATGGCGTACATCAGCGTTACACCCCAAGGGCTGGTCTTGGAAGAGGTCGCGCCCGGCCTGACGGTGGAAGCCGTGCAAAAGGCGACTGAAGCAAAGCTGATCGTTAGTCCCACTTTGAAAATGATGGAGACGTAGTCGTACAAAAACTGCGAGAGGGGGAGAATGCGCTACTGGTTCATTCACATTTCCCTGCTTGTTTGTCTGACCGCGTCATTTGCCGGACAAACTGATTCGTGGCACAGATACACGAACACCAACGGCAATTTTTCTGTGCTGATGCCGGTTGAGCCCCAGGAGAGCGTTAATGGTGAGAGAGAAAACGCCAGTGCCAGTCACACCATTCAGGCCGTTTCTGGTTCCGTCGCCTACACCGTTGTGTATGTGACCATGAATTCCGAGCAGAAGGTAGATGAAGTAACATTCAAGGTGTACCGGGACGCCTTTATGAAGGGCTTGCCGCAGTGTGATCTGGTAACTGAGGATGTGGCTTCTCCTGCCGTCCAGGGTTATGTCGGACACTGGTACCGCATGAACTGTCGGATTGGGGACAAGAAGGTGAGCTTTGTTGGGAATCTGTACTGGGGCAAGCACTACGCCTACGCAGTATTGACAATGTTCCCAACTGCACCCTCAGACCCGCCTGCTACCAGGCAATTCGCCGATTCCTTCTCCGTGATCGATGCCAGCAAATAAATCCTGAAATCCGTACTACAATGTTATGCGAATTGGGAGTGGAGGCGGATATGCGTGCGGATCGCGTGGAAGTTTCGTGGGATGCTGCTAAGTCGAAATGGGTAGTCCGAATCCAGGCCGGCGAAGAGGTGATTCGCCGTCACTGCGATCTCGGGAAGAACGCCGACGAGCCGTCGCTGCGATCGGCCGCAGCGGAAACTTTGAAAAACGAAGGGTACGAGGCAGATACGGCAGCCATTACGATCCAGCGGCTGGCGTCGTAAGCCAGCGGCTGGCAATTGGCAATTAGCAAT
Source organism: Candidatus Angelobacter sp. (assembly GCA_036521855.1). Lineage (GTDB taxonomy): Bacteria > Acidobacteriota > Terriglobia > Terriglobales > Acidobacteriaceae > Angelobacter. The sequence goes on along the minus strand of DATDGY010000115.1, from coordinate 7,848 downwards.
TTAGCCAAAATCCTGGGATCTCACCACTGATCAACTCAGATGGCACTGATTTTGGGAAATCATTTGATCAGCGCCATCTGTGTTATCGGTGGTAACAGTTTGGTTTTGCGAACTGCTATTTGCAGCTAACTGCTAATTGCCATTTGCTAATTGCTAGCTGCTTTCCTCATCATGCTCGGCGGCAGGGCAAAGAAGATTGCCAACGCCACGTTGACCCCCAAGCTCACGCGGACATTCACAAAGGCCAGGGCCAAACACAGCACGTACATCACCGGACCAACCGCATATTGGCGCGATATCGACGCCGCGGATGCTGACATACTCTTGTCAAGCAATTCGTGGGAAACGGCGTAGCGCCACACCACGTTGAAGAATATCGCGATCACGATAAAAACAGCGTTGTAGAACACCGCTGCTGTTCGTTGGTCGGGCGTTCCCAGGTGTGCCGCCAGCACGGCGGTGGGAAAGGGCACGGCCGTGACTCCCAGAAGGAGCAGAAGGTTGAGGACCAGCAGAGTGTCATTCGATCGCCGGATGTGCGTGAACATGCGGTGGTGGTTCATCCACATCACGCCGATGTAGACAAAGCTCAGGAGAAACGCCAGATAGGACGGCCATTGCCTGAGTAAGCCTTGCGCCAGATGTCCCTCCGCGGGGACGGGAACCTTGACCTCCAAGATGAGCAAGGTAATGGCGATGGCGAACATGCCGTCAGAAAACGCTTCGATGCGGCTCGTTTCGGTCTGCATCTTTTCCAGCGCACTTTAACTTACACCGATACAGCAGCAGCCGGAGCCAAGCCCTTGAGCGACTCCACATAAGGTGCTTGGGCAATGCCGCGCTCGGTAATGATGGCAGTCACGTAATGGTACGGCGTGACATCGAATGCGGGATTCTCCACCAGCGCCGCGTCGGGAGTCATCTGCTTCCCGCCGTGGTGTGTGATTTCCTGGTGCGGGCGTTGCTCGATGGGGATTTGGTCGCCGCCGGGAGTGCTCATGTCCACCGTGGACCAGGGCGCTGCGACGTAAAACGGAATGCCGTGTTCTTTGGCCAAGACGGCCACGGTGTAAGTGCCGATCTTGTTGGCTACATCACCGTTGGCAGCGATGCGGTCGGCGCCGACCACCACGGCCTGAATCCTGCCCTGGCGCATCATGGCTCCCGCCATGTTGTCGGCGATCACCGTGGTCTGAATGCCGTCTTTCGTGAGCTCCCAAGCGGTCAGCCGGGCGCCCTGAAGGACCGGCCGGGTCTCGTCGGTGAAGACGTGCAGCTTCTTTCCTGACTCGATGGCCGCGCGGATCACGCCCAGAGCCGTGCCATAACCGCATGTGGCCAATGCGCCCGCGTTGCAATGCGTGAGCACGCCGCCGGAGCTGGGCATCAGCGCGGCCCCGTAACGTCCCATGGCTTGGCCGGCTGCCAGATCCTCGCGGTACATCTGCTGAGCTTCATTGACGAGCGCGGCTTTGATCTGCGGCCGCGACTGGCGAGCCACTGCTTCAAACCTGCCGCGCATGCGCTCGATCGCCCAGAAGAGGTTCACGGCGGTAGGACGTGTGGCCGCCATAGACGCGGCAATCTGATCAAACTCGGCGCGCATCGCCGCTTCATCTTTGCCCGAGGACTGCAGGATTCCCAGGGCGATGCCCATGGCGGCAGCCACGCCGATGGCGGGTGCGCCACGCACGATCATGTCGCGGATGGCCGCGGCCACTTCCTGGTGCGTCCGACAGGTGACATACACTTCCTCCGTAGGCAGCTTCGTCTGGTCGATGAAGCGCACGCCGTCGCTGGTCCATTCCAGGGTCTTGATCATTGGTTGCCAATTTGATTGTAAATCCTGGAGAATTTGGTAAATGGGTAAATTGGTAATTGGGTAATTCGAGCGCCGGGCACCAAGGAAAATTACCCAATTACCAACTTACTCAATTACCAAATCCTCTAGGGCCGGTGGACTTCACAGCGGAGTCCCGGCGAATTGGTGACTGCAGGCTGGCCGCACAGCTCGCAAGCGCCGGAGTAAGCGAACGCCTGCGGGCCGGATTTAATCTTCACGTGGGCCGCCTTAATCTCGCTGGAAGTGAATAGGGAAATGAAGGGCGCCGGCGCAGCGGCCTTCTCCACCGCCGGACGGCCTCCTGCTTCTTCGCGTTCCACCAGGCAAGCCGCGCCGATGATTTTGAAACCGAACTCGCGCGCGGCTTCAATTGCCTGGACCGTGGAACCGCCGGTGGTGCATACGTCGTCCACGATTACCACGCGAGCGCCTTTTTCCTGAAAGCCCTCAATGCGCCGGCCCATGCCGTGGGTCTTCTCCGCCTTGCGCACCAGAAAGCCATGAATCGGCGTTCCCGCCTGGGCACTGATCACGGCCGCGGCCACCACGATGGGATCGGCGCCCATGGTCAGCCCGCCCACGGCTTGGGGCTGCCAGCCCTGCTGGCGGAAGAGGTCGAGAAACACGCGCCCTGTCAGCTCCGCGCCCTGAGCGTGCAACGTGGTGGTGCGGCAATCGATGTAGTAGTCGCTCTTGATGCCCGAAGAAAGCGTGAACTCTCCCAGACGAAAGGAGTTCGTCGCCAGCAGATGGAGTAGCTGATCGCGTGCCGTCTGATTCATCTTGCTCCTGTACGTTGGCCAATCATGAAGCCCGTTCCATGTGACGGAAACCCTCGGTGCCAATGTAGAGCATGGTGAAGAGGGTGGTGTTGTATGCCATGTGGATCAGCACGCACATGGCTACAGACTTGGTCTTGGCCCGGACCGTGGTCAGGACGACGCCCACGGCGAACAACAACAGCAAAGGCACCCAGGCATGCGCAAGCTGTGGTGCATGGATCAGGGCAAAGCCGAAGGCGGTGAGCGCTATGGCGGGGACCACTCCTAGCGGCCGCGCCAGCGCCGGATACAGCAAGCCGCGGAAAAACAACTCTTCCACCACCGGAGCTACCAGAATCCCGAATGCAGCCAGGGCATAAGCCGAAGCTGGTGTGCTCAGGTATTGTTCAATCGGCAGCGACTTCGGAGTCCATCGCTGCAGGAGGACGGAAAGCACGGCGTTGGCCAATCCTAGCGCCGCTCCTAATGCTGCCGCTCCCCAAGCCAGCTTGCCGACCGGCATGTTCCAGCGGATGGCTTCCAGAAAACCCGTCCGGTATCGCGTCCAGACGTAAAACACCATGAAGCCGACGGTCAGTATGTATGTGACAACTTGAATGGGCAGGAAGAGCAGAGCGCTGCCCGCAAGATTCTTGGGGTCGATTGCGTGCGGACCCCGAACCGCATAAAGGACCATCACGCCTACCATGGTGCAGAGGAACAGGGCGACGGCTGCGACCACCACTGTCAGAACGACGTCGAGCAGATTGAACACCGGGTTCTCACGTCCGCCGGAGCGCGAAGGTTCAACGGGGGAAATCGGCGGGAGCTGGCCGGGCGAAGTTGGGTCGCTGAGGTCCAATCTTTTGGCAAAAAGGTCCAGGTACAAATCTACACCACGAGAGATTACGGGAAAGAGTAAAGGGGTAGCGTTTGAAGCATTGGAAGCCAAAGTGCGCTACCCCTTAATTGTGCCCAGGTATAAGGAGAAGGTTGAGCACACTTTAGGGCGCAACTGGTTTTCTCGAACATCAAACCGAATTTTTTCCGGATTCCCAACATGCACCGTCAATAGCCTTTCTTATCAATCATTTACGGACTCTGCTGAGATAGGCCGCCAAAGCCTGCCCAGTATGTGACTTCTTGATTCTAGAAACATGGCTGGTCGTTCCCTGGGCCACGACCTGACCGCCTTGCTCGCCGCCCTCCGGACCGAGATCGATGATCCAATCGGCGTTGCGCACCACATCCAGATTGTGCTCAATGATGATGACGGAGTTTCCCAAGTCGGTCAGCCGATGGATGACCTCCAGCAGCTTGCTTACATCCTCAAAGTGCAGGCCGGTGGTGGGCTCGTCCAGCAGATACAAGGTCCGCCCGGTCTGGCGTTTGGATAACTCTTTAGCCAGCTTCATGCGCTGCGCTTCGCCGCCGGAAAGAGTCACCGCGGACTGGCCCAGCTTGATGTATCCCAGCCCGACGTCCACCAGAGTCTGCAGCTTTTGCCGGATCTGGGGGATATCTTCCAAAATGGGAAGCGCGTCCGACGCCGACATCTCCAGCAGATCGGCGATCGACCGGCCTTTGAATTTCACCGCCAGGGTCTCGTGATTGTAGCGTTTGCCGCCGCAGACCTCGCACAGGACGTAGACGTCGGGGAGAAAGTTCATCTCAATGCGCCGCTCGCCTTCCCCCTGGCAGTGTTCGCAGCGGCCGCCGGAGACGTTGAAGGAAAACCGTCCTGCCTTGTAGCCGCGTTCGCGCGACTCCGGCAACATGGCATAGAAATCGCGGATGTGGGTGAACACTCCAGTGTAGGTGGCCGGATTGGAACGCGGCGTGCGGCCGATGGGCGATTGATCGATGCGGATGACTTTATCGATGTTCTCCGCGCCGACAATGGCTTTGTGCGCGCCTGGCTCTTCCCGCGAGCGATAGAGCTGCCGGGCCAGGGCTTTATAAAGAATATCGTTGACCAGGGTGGATTTGCCCGACCCGGAGACGCCCGTCACCACGATGATTACGCCCAAGGGGAAAGTCACATCGATGTTGCGCAAGTTGTGTTCACGCGCGCCCAGCACCGTGATGGCCTTGCCGTTGGTGGCGCGGGCCTCAAAGCGCGTGGCAATGCTCCTCTTCCCCGAGATGTACTGGCCGGTAAGCGACCGCGGCTCATGCGTGATCTCCTCCGGCGTGCCCAGGGCCACAACGTCGCCGCCCAGCAGCCCCGCTCCCGGCCCCAGGTCGATCACGTAATCCGCGCGGCGGATGGTTTCTTCATCGTGCTCCACCACCAGCACGGTATTGCCCAGGTCGCGCAACGCCTCCAGGGCCTGCAGCAGGCGGTCATTGTCGCGGTGGTGCAAGCCGATCGAAGGCTCATCGAGCACGTAGAGCACGCCGCGCAGCCGCGAACCGATCTGCGTGGCCAGGCGGATTCGCTGGCCTTCACCGCCGGAAAGCGTGGCCGCCGAGCGGTCCAGTGAGAGGTAGCCGAGTCCCACCGCGTTCAGGAACTGCAGACGCTCGACGATCTCGGCCAGCACCCGGCCGGCAATGGCCCGTTCGCGTTCGTTGAGCTGGATCTTGCCGGCCACATCCACCGCGCGCTCGACCGGCAGCGCCGTAAATCCCGAGATGGAAAGTCCGTTGACCTTCACCGCCAGGCTCTCCGGACGCAGCCGCCGCCCCGAGCACGCCGGACACGCCGTCGCCGACATGTAACCCAGCAGCCAGTCGCGATAGCTCTCCGAAGTCGAGTCTTCCAGGTTGTGTTTCAAGAATCCAATCACGCCGCGAAAGCCCAGTCGCGGCGCCTCCTTTTCGTCGGGACCGTAGAGCAGCAGGTTCTGTGTCTTGGCCGGCAGCTGCTCAAACGGCGTGGCCAGCGAAATCTTGTAGGCCGCAGCCACAATCTCCACCATCCGCTTCAAGTAGGTCGATCCCGAACCGGGCCCCAGCGCGCCTTCGAGCAAGGGTTTCGACCAATCCACAATGATCTTGGCGGGATCGAAATCATATTTGCTGCCCAGGCCGTTGCATTCCGGACAAGCGCCGTACACGCTGTTGAACGAGAACGACCTTGGCTCCAGCGCCTGTATGTTGATGCCGCAATCCGGGCACGCCATGCGCGCCGAATAGAGGTGTTCTTCGCCTTCCACCACCGCCACCTGCACTAGGCCGTTGCCCAGCCGCATGGCCGTCGTCACCGACTGCTCCAGCCGCTTCTCGATGCCGGGCTTGACCAGCAGACGGTCAATCACCACTTCAATGGTGTGGTTCTTGCGCTTGTCCAGGCGGATATCGTCCAACTCTTCGTCCAGATGGCGTAGTTCGCCGTCAATGCGGGCCCGCACAAAGCCCTGCTGCACCAGCTTGGCCAGCTCGGCCTTGAATTCGCCTTTGCGTCCGCGCACCAGCGGGGCCAGCACCATCACGCGATCTTCGGGCTTGAGCTGCATCACCCGCTGCACAATCTGCTCGGCGGACTGGCGGCTGATCGGCTTGCCGCACTGCGGGCAATGGGGCACGCCGACCGACGCGAACAGCAGCCGCAGGTAGTCGTAAATCTCTGTGATCGTTCCTACGGTCGAGCGCGGGCTGCGCGAGGTCGTCTTCTGTTCGATGGAGATGGCCGGGCTCAGGCCGTCGATGGAGTCAACGTCCGGCCGCTCCATCTGGTCCAGAAACTGCCGCGCGTAGGCCGATAGGGTCTCCACATAGCGGCGCTGCCCCTCGGCGTAGATGGTGTCAAACGCCAGTGACGACTTGCCCGACCCGCTGAGCCCGGTAATCACCGTAAAGGCGTTCCGGGGAATCTCTACCGAGATGTTCTTCAGGTTGTGCTGGCGAGCGCCTCGGACTGTGATGCTGCTGATGGCCATGGACCTTATTACCTGAATACCTGCTCTTATCTAGCTCGCTTCGTTGATGATTTGCTGGCTCAACCCCCCCCAGTGAGGTCCCGAAGGGTCAAAGCACAGCTCTACTCCGTATTTTAGGGGCGTTGTTTTGTCCGGTCAAACCGGTTTGCTGTTCAATTACCCAATTACCAACTTACCCAACTACCAAATCTCTCGTGATCCGCGTTGATCCGCGAAATCCGTGGTAAGGTGTTCGGTTTTTGTCTTCCCGATCACGGCGATGTCGTGCGATTACGGGCGATCCGCCCCGACGCGCGAAGCGCGCGCCGGGCGCCCCCGCAATATTGCTGGCAAGGAGGCCCGTATTTCGTCGTAGCCCATGAGATAACATAAAAGCAGATTTTTGCTAAAAAGCTGACTCTTGAGGACTTCCTGGCTTCGGCAAGCCCGCACCTCTGGCAGAGAAGCGTCGCGGCAGAAATCAGATGGACCGTCGATTACGCGAGGGGTTCGTGGAAAGTCCTGAGAAGGCATTCGAGCAGCAAATCCAGTTCGCCCGGCACAACTTTGAAAACCACCAGGCTTTGATTCGGTTTTCTGACGCAAAAGCTGGCGTCATGATCACCCTGCTGGTGTTCTTGGCGGCAAGCGGATTGCAGATCATTAAGGAGGCGGTGTCGGTGCTGCTGGTTGGCTCTTGTATAGGATTGGTTGGTGCATTCTTGAGGTGCTTGTGGTCGGTCCAAGCGGTGCTTCGTCCGCGGGGAGCACGTTACTATGGCAGCTCTGCTCCCGGGACCCATCTGCTTTGGCAAGAGCACGTGGTGGCTCATGGTACGAACGACGCATACTCTGAAGCGACAAAAGCCGCAGCACCCGAGTTGCTGCTGAAGAATCTAACCGATCAAGTATTCGAATTGGCGCACATCTCGCGAGAGAAAATGGCGGGACTGCATAAAGGACGCAGAGCCTGTTGGTTTGGCTTCTAGTGTTGGGTCGTAGCGATCGTCAGCGGGTTGGTTCTATTGAGGTTAAAATGAGTTCAAAAGACCCTTTTGAAACGGATTTTCTCAGCGGCTTGCTTTTGGGAGAAGTCCGCAAGCCCAAATCGTTTTTGAAACCCTCGTCGAAGTTGGTGACGCGCTCACGCTGCCTGCTCCCCCTCGCCTGCCCACCGTCAGCCTAGCTAATCTCGTGAAACCGACGGAACCACCTCCCTCAGGAATTGCCACGCGCCTGCCTAATACTACTGTGTTATAAAAAGGGAGCTCCACAAAAAGGACAACTCGAGAGTTGCCGGAGCAGAACGCGCGCAATGGTTTGACGCAAGGTAGCAATCGACCACGGATTATGCCGCTCCGTACGAATCGGACGACCCCCG
>DATDGY010000114.1:0-2861 GCA_036521855.1 Candidatus Angelobacter sp. | reverse complement strand
GCGTCAACATCACACAGCTTTCGGGGCTGGGAGCACGGAGCAACGAAGGGATGTCCACGATCTCCCCGTGCGGGAAGCGAATCGTTTTCCGCAGTTCCCGCAATGGTTTCTTCAATCTGTACATTATGGATATCGATGGTGGGAACATCCGCCAGCTTACGGACGGCCCATGGCGCGATAATTTTCCCGTTTTTTCGCCGGCAGGAGATGAGATCGCGTTCTCATCGAATCGTGACGGCATTCCAGACAAGTCCGGTTACCGTACCTTCGACAATTACATCCTTCGCATAGCGCCGGGTGGCTCTCCGGGCGAAATCCGGCGCGTCACGGACCATTCAGGTCAGACATCGCATCCTTATTATTCGCCGGATGGCAAATGGATATGCTACACCAGCGAGCGCGGAGGGATCAATGACGAAGAACCAGTCGTGCAGGAGGTTGTCTTCGCTCCTCAGATGTACGGCGATATTTATCTCCAGCGTTTAAGCGATGGGTTGATCATCCGAGTCACGCACAATAAATGGGAAGATGGGACTGTGTTCTGGCTTCCAACGGCGGTCCGGCCGAATGCCGATTAGCTGTACTGCAGCTTGCCGCCGGCGCTGACGTGATAGCCCGGTCAACTCGCTAACCTTCTGGGCGCGGGTGATAAAATTCGCTTGATGCCGGAAGCTCAGCGATTGCTCTCCATCAAAGTCGCCCCCAAAGGAATGGGGCTTAATGACTTCGTCGCGCAGGAAGAAGGATTCTTCGCCGGCGAAGGCGTCCACATCGATTTCGACCGGAACACGTTCCATGGCACTCAGTCGAGCTGGAAAGGGATGGATTACTTCAACCGCCCGCAAGATAAGGCGGTCGGCGATGGAGTGATCCAATGCGCCTGCGCGTGGGGAACGATCTCCAACGCCAGCGCCGGAATGGGTGTGGGTTGACAATCACTCCTGTGCAAATTAGTTTCGTAATGCTGGCAAGCTAAACGTACTGGACCAGAACGTCTGGGTAAGGTGTGGCGGCAGGGGCTCTGCTACGTTTGGATCGGGTTCTGCGAGAACCGATACAACGGGGCAATAGGAGGCCCCTGCCATGAGACGAGTATGCAGCATATTCAGTCAGATTCTGCAATTCTTTCCGCGGCTGGAGTTCGAAGCCGCTGTTAAGAAGCACAACGCGGAGCGGCACGCGCGGGGCTTCACTTGCTGGCAGCAGATGGTGGCGATGCTGTTTTGCCAGCTCGGTCATGCCCAGAGCCTGCGTGAGATCTGCGGCGGGCTGGCGGCAGTGGAAGGCAAGCTGACTCATCTGGGAATCGCGGAGTGTCCCAGGACAACGACGCTGAGTTATGCCAACAAGCACCGGCCCTGGCAACTCTATCAGACGGTATTTGAGACGGTGTTGGGGCGGTGCCAAGTCGAAGCGCTGCGGCTGGGCAGGCGCAAGTTTCGTTTCAAGCACAAGCTGTTGTCACTGGACGCCAGCATGGTGGAGTTGTGTGCTGAGTCGTTCGACTGGGCAAAATACAAGCAAACCAAGGGTGCGCTGAAGCTTCATCTGGTGCTGGATCACGATGGCCATCTGCCGTGCTACGCAGTGATGACCGAAGGGAAGACGGCGGACATCAGCGAGGCCCGTAAAATGCATTTCGAGGCGGGCACTCTGCTGGTGTTCGACCGCGGTTACAGCGATTACAGATGGTGGCTGGATCTGACGCGCGGCGGAGTGAGTTTCGTGACGCGGCTGAAGGACGGCGCCTCCTACGGAGTAATCGAGACGCGCGCTGTCCCGGAGGGCTCCAATATTCTGCGCGACGAGGTTATCGTTTTGACCAGCCAGCAGGATCTCGGCCCCGAGGCCAGGCTGCGCCGGATCGAAATTCTGCTGGAAGACACAAACGAAACGATGGTGTTCGTCACTAACAACCTGAGGCTGGCGGCGCGCACCATCGCCAGGATATACAAGGAGCGCTGGCAGATCGAACTGTTCTTCAAAGCGCTGAAACAGGGACTGAAGGTGAAAACGTTCGTGGGCACTTCGGAGAACGCCGTGCAGATCCAGATCTGGACGGCGCTGATCGCGATGCTGATACTGAAGTACCTGCAGCTGAAAAGCACCTTTGGCTGGAGCCTGTCCAACCTGGTGGCGCTGTTACGTCAACAGCTGTTCGTGCATCGCGACCTGATGCAATGGATCGACGACCCTTTCCAGGGGCCGCTGGGGGTGGAAGATCCGCAGCTGGCCCTCGCCCTATAATCTGCATAGCAGGCCGCATGGCTCCAGAATCACACCCACAGGAGCACCTATAGCAACACCGACCAACCACTCTAATCTGGGTAGCATCTTAGCCGAACCTTAAAAGAAGCTCCAAAATTCGGGGACTAACCACGACGCAGAAATCGCGCCGGCGTCGAGTTATGCCCAATGGCTTCAACGCCGCTCATGCGCCGCTTTGGCTAATTTGCACAGCAGTGGTTGACAATACTCCGCCGAATAAGGAAATCAATGGGTTGTGTGAGCATCAACCGCACCGACCCCGCCTCTGTTGCTTCATGCTAAAACCGTGAGTTGATGCTCCCGTTCCTTCTCGCTCTCCTCGTTGCACTCCGCGCCTCCTTCCGGGCACGAGCGGAAGCCGCCCTGGAGATCCTCGCTCTCCGCCAGCAGGTCGCCGTGCTCAAACGCAGGCGGCCGCGACCACCCCTGAACGCCTGCGACCGGTTGTTCTGGACCACGCTGCGCCGCTTGTGGCCCCGTTGGTCCAATGTCCTCCTGATTGTCAAACCAGAAACGGTCATCGGATGGCACCGCGCCGGCTTTCGCCTCTACTGGCGCTGGCGATCGCGAGCGCGCAGCGGTCGACCGAGAAT
>DATDGY010000113.1:0-2415 GCA_036521855.1 Candidatus Angelobacter sp. | reverse complement strand
ACACGAATTCGCTTTCTCGGGTTGCGATACGTCCAGCGGAAAGGCTGAGCATTCCGGTTGTAGAGCCGAATGTAGGTCATGATCTTGTGCGCCAAGTCAGACACCGAATGAAACACCCCACGCCGGATGCAGTCGCGGGTGATCATCCCCAACCAGATCTCCACTTGGTTCAGCCAGGAGGCATAGGTGGGGGTGAAATGGAAGGCCACGTTGGGGTGCTGTTTGGCCCAAGCTTGCACGGCGGGAGTTTTGTGAACCGCGAGGTTGTCCAGGATCACATGGATGGTCTTGCGCCGATGAGTGGCCACGGCTTCGTCCAAGAACTGCACAAACTCCTGGCTGGTATGGCGTGGCGCACACCGCCCCACCACCTTCCCGCTGTGCACGTCCAAAGCGGCAAACAGCGAGACCGTTCCGTGTCGTACGTACTCGACCGTCTGCCGTTCCGGTCGGGCGGGTCGCAGCGGCAGCGCCGGTTGGGTGCGATCCAGAGCCTGGATTGCCGTCTTCTCGTCGACGCAGAAAACCGCAGTGTTGTCGGGGGGATGCAAGTACAAACCCAGAATGTCTTTGGCTTTGGCTTCAAAGTTCGGGTCCGGACTAGCCATGTACCGCCGCAGTCGATGAGGTTGCAGCCCGGCCTTGTGCCAGACGCGCATGACCGTGACGTTGCTCAAGCCCAAACGTCGCGCCAGCCGACGCGTAGACCAATGCGTGAGGGGCCCTGGGGGACGCTCTTCGGTGGCCGCCAGGATGGCGGCCTCCTTCGCCACAGTCAGCTTCTTCGGTCGTCCCGCACGCGGGGCGTCCAGCAGACCGTCCAGCCCCTTATTCCGCCAACTCCTCTTCCAATGCTGAATGCGGCGGGGGCTCATCCCGGTCTGGGTTTGGATCTGTCGCAGCGAGACACCGTCGGCCAGCAGCAAGAGCACGCGCGCTCGCCGAACGAGTCCTGCGGAGAGGCTGGTGGTTCGGAGTATCTGCTCCAAGCGATCACGTTCCTGACGTTGCAGTTGAAAGGGTTCGTTGGAAGTGAACATGAGCCCGTATACCATACATCGGCCCATGTGTCACTTATTTATGTAACGCTACACTAGTGGACTGTAACAGCTGAACTGAGAGTAATGCGACGTGTAGGATCGAAGTAGCGCCACTTTACGGTTTTGGGCACGTTGTTGTAGTGCCGGATGTATTTCATGAGTTTTCTCCGCAAGTCGGCCACCGACTTGAACACCCCGCGCGCAATGACGTCGCGCTCGATCTTGGCAAACCAGAGTTCGATCTGGTTGAGCCAGGAGGAATAGGTCGGAGTGAAGTGCAAGTGAACCTTCGGATGTCGATCCAGAAAGTCGTCGACTTGTCCCGTCTTATGGGCCGAGAGGTTGTCGGCAATCACGTGGATCTCTTTGCCGCGCGGCTGGTTGACGACGATGTCCGCCAGGAACGCAACGAACTCCGCCGAGGTGTGTCGCACAGCCGTCTTGCCGAGTACCTCGCCGGTCTTGGTGTCGAACGCTGCGTACAGGGACAGCGTGCCGTGCCGGAAGTACTCAAAGCCATGCCGTTCGGCGCGTCCCGGCGAGAGTGGCAATACCGGATCTTTGCGGTCGAGCGCCTGAATCGCCGTCTTTTCATCCACACAGAACACCGCCGCATGCGCCGGAGGGTTCAGATACAGCCCAATGATGTCGGCGGCCTTCTGCTCAAAGTCCGGGTCGTTGGTTGCCATGTAGCGGTCGAGCCGCTGGGGCTTGAGGCCGTGCTTGGCCCACACCCGCGCCACCATCATGTGACTGACCTTGAGCTGCGTTCCCAGCCTGCGCGTGCTCCACTGAGTCGTCCCGTCCGGCGGCGAACGCTTGAGCGTCCATTGCAAAATACGCGCCTCCAGGACAGGAGTCAGCGTGCTGGCCTCTTGCCCAGCGTGCCTGCTGAACAGCCCCGCCAGCCGCTCTTCCCGAAATCGCTTGCTCCAGCGATCAATAAACGCATCATTGCAGTCCAGCTTGTCGCGAATCGCAGCCCAGGTATGGCCTGCGTCCAGCAGCAACATCAGCCGCGCCCTGCGCGCATCATCGGCACGCCCGCTGCGGCTCGCCGCCCGCTGGTTGAGTTCAAGACGTTCCGAATCCGTCAGTACGATGGTGTTCCCCATGGACACCATCATACTACCGTTTCATCTGTTACAGTACACTAGGAAGGCAGGACCTGTCCCGTTTCTACCGGGATGCGGTGCTTCAGCAAGAATAATTCATCCACCTAAGAAGGTGTCATGACGGCTTCCGATTCCAAGATGGCCCAAATTTCGCGCCGGATGCTTTCTGCCAAGGCGGAACAATTCACCGAGTCCGTCATCCGCGAAATGACCCGTCTGGCGCTGAAGCATGGCGCAGTGAATCTCTCGCAGGGGTTTCC
>DATDGY010000112.1:0-3231 GCA_036521855.1 Candidatus Angelobacter sp. | reverse complement strand
ACCCAGAGAATTTACTTTGCCAATCACACCAGCCACCTGGACACAGTTCTGCTATGGGCTGCTCTGCCCAGACGGCTGCGCGAGAAGACCCGGCCCGTGGCTGCCGCCGACTATTGGAAACCGGTGGCGTGGCGGCGTTATCTTGCCGAACGCGTCTTTCACAGCGTCTTCGTGGAGCGCTTTGGTCAAGATTCGGCGGCCAATAAGATCGCACCTTTGCTCGAAGCGTTGGATGGAGGCGACTCGCTCATCCTGTTCCCTGAGGGAAAACGAGGAAGCGGCACGGAGTTGCGGCCCTTCAAGTCAGGAATGTTCTATCTGGCTCGCCACAGTCCCGGCATCGAGTTCGTGCCGGTTTGGCTCGACAACTGCTATCAGGTGCTGCCCAAGGGCGAGTTCCTGCCTCTGCCCTTGCCCTGTACGGCAACGTTCGGCGCGCCGGCATGCATCGGCGCCGGCGAAGAGAAGGACGCATTCCTGGATCGCTTGCGGCACTCTCTGCTGGATTTGCGAAACCTGCCGGGCTGAGGCATCCCTTTTCGCTACAATTGCACTCGATGTCTTACCAGGAATTCCAGTCCATGTTGCGGGCCGATGCCCTCCCGATGGCCCTGGCCGTGGTCTTGGTGAGCGCCGGTGTGGCCGGCATTTTGCTCTTCTCGATTCGTTCCCGCAAAAGAGATTACACGCTGCTGCTTTTCGGAATGTTCTCGGGACTCTACGGAGCGCGGCTTTTTCTGAGCCTCCCGAGCCAGTGGCCGCGTCCGACCTCGCAAGTTTTGCTGGCGTTGCCAACAAGCTTTCAGGTCCACCTCGGGCGGGAAATGACGTTCATGCTGCCAGTCATCGGCTTTCTATTCTGCGCCCAAATCCTGGGCGACTCGTTGCGGCGAAACAGACTGGTCTGGATTCTCCTGGTGCCCATTCCGATCGCGATCGCCCTGGCTGGATTGACATGCGATCTGTTTTTCCAGCGTGCGGTGACGAAAATGCTCAACGGACAAGGGCTGTTTTCTGCCGGCGTGATTGCTGTGGTTGCCTATCTGTTAGTAAGAGATTTCTTCCGTCGCGACCGCAAGCCCAACCCGGAGATGCGTGTGCTTACCGTCGGGTTTGGCGCCATGAGCATCTTTGTTGTCCACGCCAATTTGACCTACTTTGGTTTTCCCGGACCGAACCTCGAAGCTGTGGGGTTCTTCATCTTCGTCTGGGCGCTGGGCTATGTGGTGTTTCTGCGCGGCGTCCGCAACGAAGAGCAATTGCTGGCGGTGCGTAATGAACTGGAAATTGCGCGGCAGATTCAGTCATCCATCCTGCCCCAGGAGCTGCCGAAGATTGCCGGAGTCGAGATTGCCGCGTGCTATGCCCCCATGAAGGCCATTGGCGGCGACTTCTATGAATTCTTGCCGGTGGATGACAAACGCCTGGGCATCCTGATCGCCGATGTCTCGGGCCACGGTGTTCCCGCGGCGCTGATGGCCTCGATGGTCAAGGTCGCGGTCTTCGCGCAAATGGAAAATGCCTCCCGGCCGGAGCAGCTCCTTTCCGGGCTCAACAAGATCCTATGCGGCAATCTGCGGGGACAGTACGTGACTGCCGCCTACCTTTTCCTCGATGTCGAGAGTAAGAGACTTGCCTACGCCGGCGCCGGACATCCGCCGCCCCTGCTTTGGGACCGAGCTGCTCGGACCGCGCGCTTCCTGGAGGACAACGGGCTCATGCTGGGCCTGTTTCCGGAAGCCGAGTACTGCGCAACGGAATTGGCATGGAATCCCGGAGACCGTTGCTTGCTCTACACCGACGGGGTCATCGAAGCCGAGAATTCGCAGGAAATTTCATTCGGCAGAGACCGACTGGAAAATCTGATGAAGACCGCCGACGGCAGCAATCCGAGCACGCTCTCAGATCGGCTGCTCGATTCCGTGGCTGCCTGGCGGGGCCGCAGCCGCGACGATCCCCAGGATGACATCACCATCATCGCCGTGCAGTTCCTGGCTGCCGGAGCGGCGCAACTTCCCGGCTGAGACGGGGGCCTTAGTGTCTTCTATCGCGCCTCAGGTTGTGAAACGCCGATGTGACTTCGCCGGCGTTTCGTCGTCTACCGCCAGACTAACCAAACTGCTAGCCAGATCGTGCCCCACACCAAGAGATGAACGTACAGGATGATAAGGGCCGATCCTGGCCCGGCATGCCTGGTTCGCAGCGGGACGATCTGATCTGGTCTTGCCTCGTAAACCAAGCCCGTGAAGCCGTCTTTCCACAACTCCAGCTGGATCTGCTGTCTGTCAGGCCCAAGTTGCTTAACACGGATGCTCCAAGCCGCGCCGGTATTCCTGGATGGCGCGTGTCTTACTTGCTCCTCGACCCATTTCTGGCGTTCGGGTTCAACGTTGAATGTATAGCTCGCGTCCTTCGAGCGTGGCGATACCTCTGCGATGCTGTGAACCCAGCGCAACTCGATGTGATCTGGCCAGACGAGCAGGACGCCATACTGCCAGCGTGGATCGAAAGGATGCGTAAAGAGTGGATCTGTGATCAGGGCGGAGCCAGGCAGAAGACCGACAAAGCTTAATAGCAGCGCACCGATGAAGACTATCTTCCTCGCTCGCAGTGAGATCACTCAGTCCCTCAATCAACGATATCGGCCCTGACGGCTCAGTGCGGCGCGGTCTTGGCGCACGCCTTCTCGCTCTTGCGCAGTTCCATCTTGGCAATGGCTTCGGTGTGGACCTCATCCGGCCCGTCGGCCAGGCGCAAAGTGCGCACCGCCGCCCAGGCAGCAGCGAGGAAAGTATCCTGGCTTACGCCGCGGCCACCATGCGCCTGAATCGCGCGATCGAGCACGCGCAGCGTCATGTTGGGCGCCACCACTTTGATCATGGCAATCTCGGCCTGGGCGACTTTGTTGCCCACGGTGTCCATCATGTGGGCGGCCTTCAGCACCAGCAGGCGCGCCTGCTCGATCTCCATGCGCGAGTGGGCAATATCGGCGCGGATGGTCCCTTGCTCGGCGATCGTCTTACCGAAGGCCACGCGTGAGCGCACTCGCCGGCACATGAGTTCGAGCGCCCGCTCGGCTACACCGATCGAGCGCATGCAGTGATGGATGCGTCCCGGTCCCAGCCGGCCTTGAGCGATTTCAAAGCCCCGGCCTTCGCCCAGCAGCATGTTGGAGACGGGAACGCGGACATTCTTGAATTCAACCTCGCCGTGTCCGTGGGGCGCGTGGTC
>DATDGY010000111.1:0-3876 GCA_036521855.1 Candidatus Angelobacter sp. | reverse complement strand
GCGGCCTCTTAACCGAACCCGGGACGGCGTTCGAACTTGTGAAGACGTCGATGCCCACGCCTCCAAGACGTTGCGTGGGGTGTCGCCGGCCTGTATGTGAAAAGATCGAAGCACGCGTGCGTTTGTTTGAGGCGCCGTAATATCGATAGCTCCTAGTGGAGGCTATCTTCGGTCTCCGCCAAATCGGATCCAAACGAATGAAATTGTCCTTTGAATGCGTTCTGATTTACGTCCTGCGGCACAGCGGGTGTGCGGGCCGGCTGCAACAGGGAAGCGTGGAACGCTACGGCTCAGCGGAGTTGAACGTGTACGACAGCAGGGGCCGGTTCATGGAGTACATTTCGGGCAGTAAAATGCGAAGTTGGTGTCTGTTCCAAGCTAACGATGCGCCCATCAAGGGCTGGTGTTACATCCACCCGGAGGACCGGCTGGTGATTCGTGAGTTTTTCGCTTACGGCGCGTGACAAAGCCTCAATGCGATTGTAGGGCGTGCTTAAAGCTGGAGGTCTACGACGCGTTTTCCAGTACCAGCAACCCAGTGGCGGTATTCGAGATCGCAATGTGGTAGTTGCTGTGGATCTTCGTCACCTTGCCGGTGAGCGCACCGCGCATCGTAAGCCAGAGGATGAACTCGGCGCCTTGCGCGCCCGCTTCGTTGATCAGATCGTGCATCGAGATCCTGGCGAGTTGCTCGGGTTCGTTGATGATCTTTTCCATGCACATGAGATCGAACTTCTTATTGATAAACCCGGCGCGTTCCCCATCCAACTGGTGCGACATCCCGCCGGTGCCGAGAATCACCACCTGTATTTGTTTACCACGTGAGATCACCGCATAGCCGGTTGCGGACATCGCGGACCAGCGGATAGACATAGATATCCTTGACCGCGCAGCCGTGTGCTTTGTGCTCCTGATCCATGCGTCCGCGCCCGGTAGTCTGCCCGACACAGGTCCAGTTAGCTGCCCGGTAGCAGGTTCCACGAAAGCGAGCCGAATCGACCAGGGTTTCCAGGAGCAGCGGGCGATATCCGTAGTGGGTCTCCCAGTCGCGTGGCAATTGTCGGGCGCTCAGTGCGAGAATTTTGCTGGCCAACCCTTGGACGTGGACCCACGGCAAAATGAGGAATCTTCCGTTGTTCACGATCCGTTGCAGGTTGCATCGCCGCTGCTCATCAGTCCAGCCGATCCAGGTGTCTCGCGCCTGCATTTTCCAAGCCGGCGAGGTCCACAGCAGGCAGGCCAACTCCCGCTCCCCATGGCGCACCCAGTAGCGCAGGTGCGCACCGAACGGCACGCGACATCCGAGATAGTGATACCGTTCGACCTGCTCACGCCACCGGCGGCTCTCCACTGGGCCTTCCGCCAAGGCCAACTCCAGAGGCTCGCACGCGCTGGCGACGCATGTCACAGGTCCCTGCTCGCAACATGCCTCAGATGCATCTGCGCGTCGCGGACCCCTCCCACCCAACTTCCGCACCTCGGGAAGCTTCAGGAAGTCTTCGGCCTGCAGTCGCTCCAGTAGTTGCCGGCACTCGTGGTTCTTCAACCCTCCGTTGGGCCGTGTCCACTCCAGCAACTCGCAGACGGTGCGCGCGATCTCAGTCACGCCGAGGGCGGAAAACTCCTGCGCGGTCTGGCGCATTAACTCCAGTTCGGCGGCGACGAACGTGCGTCCGCAAAAGGTGAGAGATGCAGGCATGCAGTCGCGAATGGCGCGGTTAAACCCGCGCTAGGCACAATGTCCAGAATCACACTCCGGGGCGTACGCAACAGCCTCACGCAACGTGTGAACGCGTCCTTGCCCTGCTGCCAGCATGTGCGTAGTACACTGACCAGAATCTGTTGGGTACGCGCTCCTTCCCAAGTCCGATTCCCGCCCCACACCTTGCGGGCAATCACCATGCCGCGGATCGCTCGCTCCGCCGCATTGTTGGTGGCGTCCAGTCCAGGACAGTGCAGGAATGTGAAGAGCCACAGCCGTTCATGTTCCAGATGCCGCGCCAGTCGGCGGTTCGCTGGGTTCCGGCGGCGTGTTTCCAGCATCCGGTCCAGCTTGGCTTCCACTTTTCCGGTGGCGATCGCGAGACCGCGCTTGGAGACTTCCCCCCGTTCATGGCGGTCGCGCAACTCCAAGCTCGTTTCCAGCAGATCCTCTACGGCTCGCGGGAAGGCCAGCGCCGCGGGCGAAGCGATGTGTGCCATCTCCCGGCAACGCTTCAGCAGATGGGCAGACAGCTTTGATGGAACGCATACTGGAATCGGTAGTAAGGCGCCCAGCCGTCGTGAACCAGAAATCCGTCGTATGCGGTGCCCAGAATCGCTATCGCCTGCTCGTATCCTCGTCCCGGCAGGATGGCGTACACGGTCACCTGCGCGCTCACTGCCACGTGCAACCACTGGAGCCGCCCACCGACTTTCCAGCCGGTTTCATCCATCCCGTTGATAGGAGCTCGCTGCGCGGTTTCCAGCAGTCCGTCATAGGTGGGTGCCGCGCAGTGTGCCATGCGCGCCAGCGCCCGGTACAACCCGCCGCGGCTGACCTCCAGGCCGAAGCCATAGGACAGGGCTTGCCGTGTGTGCCCCAATGACAATCCCATCTGCTTATTGAGAATGGCCGCCAGCGTTAGCGCTTCCGGCCCCAACTGCACGTTGCCGACTCCCACGGCGTCGGAGGTCTGCAAGGGATGACGCCCCTGAACGCGCCGGTGGCAATCGCAGCAGTGGCCTACGGCGATATCGAAACGGCGCACCATAGTGCGCCGGACGATCTCTTCTTGATATTGTGTTTCACTGCTTTCCGGCTTCACCCCGCCGCCGCAATGCGGGCAGCGTTTCGGTAGCGGAACCGTGATCCGTTCATCTACGCGCGCCGGGGTCGGACGGCACGCCTGCCGGCCATAGCGCTGGCCCGGTTTCCGGCCCGGCCGCTGCGGATTGGTTTTCGGGTTGCCCCGCGAATGCGGCGCAGCCTGGCGCTTACCGGCGCGCAATGCAGCTTCCAGTTCGCGGCGCAGCCGCTCCGCCTCCTGTTTCAGGCGCTCGATCTCTCTCTGTAGCCGTTCACTTTGCTTCCGCAGCCTCTCGTTCTCTTGCTGCGCCCGATCCAACTCCCGCTTTGGAACAAACTCCATGCTCTCGGGCGGTTGGTCTGCCGCGGACCGGCCGATTGGTCTCATCCAACCCTACGGTAGCCCAACCCGCGCCATTTGTCCAGCAAAATCTTCACCAGGGAGAATTCAGTCGCGGTTCAGGTCGGTAAACAAATACACGGTAACTAACCTCCGGTTCGTCATCCATCCGGAGCAAGGCGCCTGGGAACGCGCCATGGGACTTCATGCAGTCAGTAGTTCCGATAAGACACATATCGGGAGCTTGTCGGGAATCAGAACTGGCGCCTTCTAGTGATAAGATCGTTCGAAATAAGTCATAAGCAGCCGAGCCCGGCGGCGCGATTCCGCGAGCCGCTCGGGCTGGAGATTCGCAAGACGCCAATCCGCTTGCCAACCATCCACATGCGTCTGCTCTGGCACGAGCATACTTCCGATGACCCGGCGCAGCAATGGCTGAAATTGGAGATCTGCGATATCCCAATTCCGAAAGCAGGAGCGCTCCCTCGAGACTCGTTCAAGAAGCCGCTCCCTCAACGGAGTGCCCATGGCCCTGCGGGCCCACCCAAGGGGCCATGAAGACGGCGTGGAGGGCGGGCTTCAGCCCGCGCGAGGCTTTAGCCTCGCTCCCCCCAGCGGGACTGAAGTCCCGCGCCGACTAAAGTCCGCCCTCCACAAGCGTCTTCAACGGAGCGGAAACCACTTACAATAACGATCTGCGCCCCTCGCACACGATCACGCGCTATGTCCGGCCGCAAAAATAACTGTT
>DATDGY010000110.1:0-11457 GCA_036521855.1 Candidatus Angelobacter sp. | reverse complement strand
GATCGATTCCCCGGGGCGCAGTTGGAAGCGGAACAGTGTCACATGCATAATGTGACACGTGTGACTGCGGCTGTCAACAGAGATTCTGTTTGAGAAAGGATCGAGGGAAACGCCTCGCCGGCCGCGGACTCGACTAAGCAGGGAACGCAGCGGCCCTGGCCGCGCAGGCCGGAGCAGGCTCTTTTCCTTCCTGCCGGGAGGTCTCTCACCGCCAATCGTGCCAGCCCGCGAAGTTCCGTCCCGCAAAGGTGCTTCTTCAAAAAACCTGAACTGCCTGGCGACCCCGTACCTTCGCAGCAGGCATCTGACTTACCTGGGGCAAATCATGGAACAGGACAACGTCAAAGTCGTGCAACAAGCTTATGCCAACTTCAAGACCGGAAACATTCCGGCCTTGCTGGATCTGCTCGCCGACAAAGTCGAATGGCAACTCCCGGAAATGGAGGGAGTCGCGTTGGGTGGGAAACGCAGAGGACGCGACGGCGTTGCCGGCTTCTTTACCAAGCTGGCCGAAGAGGAGGAAATCATCAGCTTTGAGCCGCGTGAGTTCGTCGCCCAGGGCGATAAAGTCGTTGCCGTAGGCACCTATTCTTTTCACGTGAAAGGAACGCGGAAGGATTTTACCAGCGACTGGGCTCACGTCTTCACCGTTCAAAACGGAAAGATCGCACGGTTCCAGGAATACGCTGACACGGCAAGGGCGGTGGCAGCCTACCAGAAGAAGATTGCCGCTTAGCGGAGCTACCCGCGTTCCTTCGTTGTGACCGCGCGCAGCAGCTCTTGCCTGCGCGCTGCCGGCAAATCTCTCACCGCCGACCGCACCAGCGCGCGATACACTTCGCGCGCTTCCGGAACTCGCTTCAATTCGCGCAGATGACGGCGCACGGTGTTGAGGTCGCCGCGCTTGATCGGCCCGCTGAAGGCCGCGGCGGCGCTGCGGTCCAGATAGTTCTTGAGAGTCTGCCTGAGGATCGGCGCCATGATCCTTCGTGTCTGCTGGCGGCTCAATCCCGCGCCCTGACCCACGCGTTCGGCCGTCGCCAGCGTGGCTACCAGCAGCGGTGACGAGAAAGATCCCAGCGCGTGGTACAGCACCTTGAATCTCTTCTCGATCGCAAAGACCTCCGCACCCAGCCGGGCGACAATCGTTTTGGCTGCGGCCACGGCCTGGCGGTCGCCCTCCACGGCAAAGGGTACGCCCTTGAGACCGGGCGTGGTTCCGGGCACGAAAGTCATCATGGGATGAAGAGACGCCGCGTGCGCGCCGGCGCGCCGCAATGGGGCCAGCACATCGCTGGTCAGGGCGCCGCTCGAGTGCAACGCAATCTTTCCTTGCCAGCCCGGCTGTGCAGCCAGCCGCCGGGCGGTTGCCGGCAACGCGTCGTCGGTGTGGCAGATCCAGACAATATCCGCCGCCGGCTGGCTTGCCAGCACCTCGTCCAGAGCCACCGGCTTCGCACCCACCCTGGCTGCCAATGCCGCCGCCCGTTTTTTGGACGCCGTGGTGTTCCGAAAAACCACGCTCTTGATGCGATAGCCGGCCGAGCGCAGCGCCGCCCCCAAGGCGTGGGCCAAGCTCCCTGAGCCGACCAAGGTGATCGTCAGCGCGCGCGTTTTTCTCTTCGACTTCACCGCTTCGGAGAATAGCAGAAGAGGAGAGCCGAGATTGGTAATTGGGTAATTTGGCAATCGGGTAATTGAAAACCTGATTGTCTTGGCAATTACTCAATTACCAGATTACTCAATTACCCAATCTTTCTTTATATTGTCCCCATGCCTTCTTCGTCCAGGAAGTCCCGCAAAGATCTGGCTCGCGTGGTTTCGTCACAAACGGTTTTTCGGGGACCGGTGTTCAGCGTGGTTTCGGACCAAGTCGAGGAGCCGGGAGGTGTCCGCGCTCGCCGCGACGTAGTGCGCCACTCCGGGTCGATCGTCGTCCTTGCCGTGGACGACTCCTCTCGCCGGCCGCGGGTACTGCTGGAGCGTCAATATCGCTACGCCGCCGGCGTTCGTTTGTGGGAGCTGCCGGCGGGACGGGTAGATTCCGGCGAAAGCAAGTTGGCGGCCGCCAAGCGGGAACTACTCGAGGAAACCGGCTTTACCGCCGCCCAATGGCGGAAGGCTCTCTTCTTCTATGTAAGCCCAGGCTTCCTGGACGAGAGTATGGAGGTCTTCCTGGCCCGAGGCCTTAAGAAAGGACAGGCCCAGCCCGAGGAGGACGAACGCATCGCCATCCGCTTCTTTCCCCTTCCCCAGGCTGTGGGCATGGCCATGCAGGGCAAGATCAAGGACGCCAAGACCATCGCCTCGCTGCTCTGGCTCGACCGCAAACTTGCCAGAAGCTCGCGGAAACCCTGATTTTCCAATGTGATCCAAGAAAACCCTGCCAGCCGCACGCAGACGTATCCCGCCAGCAGTTTAAGACTGCCCGTTCCATTTCGGCAGTCGGTTTATGTTGACAGCGTGTTAAAATCGCGGGAAAATGGTGTCAAAGCCAAAGTTGTGGTTTACGACGCACAATCCGGCAGAGAGTAAGCTCCTGGTTGCGGCGTCCTTCCTGAGGCAAAGGAAAAAACCAATTAAAAAATCCCAGTCCGGTAGATTTCGTAACTTCGTCTTCCAGGACAGCTCGGAGTAAGGAACGTGTCTCGAATCAAAGGTAAAGTGAAATGGTTTAACAATGCGAAGGGCTTCGGCTTCATCGGCCGGGATGACGGCCCTGACGTGTTCGTCCACTACAGCGCCATTCAGTCTGAAGGCTACAAGAGCTTGCAAGAGGGCGATGACGTTGAGTTTGAAATCGTCCAGGGTCAGAAAGGCCCGCAAGCAGAGAACGTGACGAAACAGCAAGCAGCCCAGTCTGCCTGATTGTACTTGTACGGGTTAGGACCCCGGGGAGTTTCCCCCAAGCCTGGGTCCTTGATTTTTTCCCTGTCACAGCTATTCTCACCGCCAGGAGCCGGCATACGTGTCGGCGCTCCGCGGCAGATGACAATCGTCCTCGCGCCAGTGGGATGACGCGTGTAGTGTCACTCTTCGTCGACTAACGGGGACGCATCTGTCCTTGCCAGCCCCTCTTTTTCCCGCTCCCCTTGCTTTCTTTCCCATCCTGACATAGTCTAACTATGTTAATAGCATAGCCTGCCTATGCCAGGGAGGTTGGTTTGTCACGGGACGAAATCCCTCCGGGAACGTTATACATGCTGATCCTGCGCGTGCTCGCTCGCAGCGGAGAGCTCCACGGCTTTGAGATCGCCAAATCAATTGAGCTTCTTTCCCAGGACATTTTGCAGGTAGAAGAAGGATCGCTGTATCCGGCGCTGCAACGCATGCTGATCAAGGGCTGGGTGACGGCGGAGTGGGGCGTCACCGCGGAGAACCGGCGGGCGCGATACTACCGCCTGAACTCAGCCGGCCGCAAGCAGTTGACGGAGGAGATCTCCCAATTCGAACGGGTCATGGGCGCGATCACGCGCGTGATCCAGACGGCATGAGCCGGAAAAGGGACGCAATGGGATCTTCGCAATGGCTGAGTGAATTGAAGAGACGGCTGCGAAACCTGGTGACGCCACGGGCCCAGTTCGATCGCGATCTGGAAGAGGAGATGCGCTTGCACCGCGATCTGCGCGCGCGCGAGTTCCGGGAAACCGGCGCCACGCCGGAAGAGTCGCGCTTCGCGGCGCAGCGGAAATTCGGGAATGCGCTTCGCCTGCGGGAAGAGATCCATCAAGCCTGGGGCTGGAGTTGGATCGACGACTTGGGCCGCGACTTCAAGTATGGCCTCCGCCGCTTGCGCAACAGTCCCGGCTTCACCACCGTCGCTGTGATCACGCTGGCCCTGGGGATCGGGGCCAACACCGCCATTTTTACCCTGATCCAGCAAGTGATGCTCAGTCCTCTGCCCGTGGCCCACGCCAACGAACTCTACAGTTTGGGCGATGACAAGCTGGCATGGTGGGGCGGAGGATTGCAGGAAGACTTCAGCACGTACTCATATGGGCTCTATCGATACCTGCATGACCACACGCCGGAATTCTCCGATCTCGCCAGTTTCTCGGCGGGCACCGTCAGCCTGGGCATGCGGCGCAAGGGCGAACAAAATGCCGCCACGTCCTTCAGGGGCGAATACGTTTCCGGCAACTATTTCATTGTTTTTGGCGTGGACGCCAGGAAAGGCCGGCTCCTCATGCCCGCCGACGGCCAGCCGAATGCTCCGCCGGCAGTTGTGATGAGCTACCGCGCGTGGGCGGATAGGTTCGGTTCCGATCCGCAGTTAGTCGGCTCGGTCCTTGTGGTCAAGGGAGTTCCCGTCACACTGGTCGGCATCACTCCGCCGGAGTTCTTCGGGGACACGTTAAGCCCCTATCCTCCGGACTTGTGGATGCCTCTCACCATGGAGCGCGTCCTGAATCCCGGGGCCTCGCTTCTCGACCACTGGAATGAGCATTGGCTGTATGCCATGGGGCGACTGCGTCCCGGCGCCAAGCCCGGGCAGGTGCAAGCCCATGTTACAGCCGAGTTGCAACAGTGGCTCAAGGAGAACTACGTTGCCGATCGGTATAGCTCTGATCCTTACGTGGCCGCAAGATATACGAAGGACATTCCCAAGCAGCACATCGTTGTCATGCCGGCTTCAGGAGGTGTGGCTACCACGCGCGACAACAACCGGGATGCCCTGCGCTTGCTGATGGTTCTTTCCGCGTTGGTGCTGGTGATCGCGTGCGCGAACACGGCCAGTCTCTTGTTGGCGCGCGGCACGGCCAGCCGCCTGCAGATCGCGGTACGCATGGCGTTGGGCGCTACCCGGGCGGCTATCCTTCGCCAGACCATGGCCGAGGGCGTGCTGCTGGCGGTGATCGGCGGGGCACTGGGTCTATGGGTTTCGATGGCCACCGCCCGCCTGATTGTGCTCCTGGCTTTTAGAGATGCGAAGTATGTGCCCATCCACACCAACCCGTCGCTGCCGGTGCTCGGCTTCGCCTGCGTGATATCGCTGCTTACCGGCTTGTTCTTCAGCATGGAACCCGCGTGGATCGCATCGCGCGTCCAGCCTGCAGATCCTATGCGTGGCACCGGACGCTCCGTCGGCGACCCTTCCGCAATGCCGCAAAAATCCATGCTGGTCTTGCAAGCAGCCGCTTCGCTGGTCCTGTTGGTTGGGGCAGGGCTGCTGACCAGGAGCCTGCAGCGATTGGAATTAAGATCCTTCGGCCTTGAGCCCCAAGGACGCTTGTTGGCCTGGATTGACGTGCCGCGAAATCTGTATCCGCCGGCCCGCCTGGAAACTGTGTACCAGCAACTCCAGCAGAGGCTCGGGGAGGTCCCGGGCGTGATGAGCAGCAGCTTCGCCAGCTCGAATCCTATGGCGGGCGGGATGATGAACGAGCCCATTTCCATTCAAGGCAAGCCTCCGGTGCCGAAGTTAAAAGACGGCATATGGCCGAGTGAAAACCGCATCAGCGCGCACTACTTTCAGACTTTGGGCACGCCGCTTGTTCGCGGGCGCGTCCTCGATGAGCACGACACGGCGGCTTCGGAACATGTGGCAGTCATCGACGAAGCGTTCGCCAAATCCTTTTTCCCCGGTGAGGACCCCATCGGAATGCATTTCGGCATTCAAACCGCGCGGCACAGCGGCGACTACCGGATCGTCGGAATCGTTGCCAATGCGCAGTACGTGGATACGAAGATCGGACTCTATCCCACCTTCTTCTTGCCCCTGCTGCAGAGCGAGCGGTACGAGGATTCGGCGGAGGACATGGAGCAAGTGAACACGGCTTATGCCAACACCGTTCAATTGGACGTCGCGGGCCGTCCCGAAGCTTTCATGGAGCCGCTGCGTGCGGCGCTTGCCAGAGTTGATCCCAACATCACGGTGATTCGCATGACCAGCCTTCAGGATCAAATTGCGGCCAACTTTGATCAGCAGCGGCTGGTAGCGCGTCTGACCACCCTCTATGCGCTGCTGGCCCTGGTCTTGGCTTCGGTTGGGCTTTACGGCGTGGCGTCATACATGGCCGCTCGGCGTGTGAATGAGATCGGCATTCGCATGGCCTTAGGCGCCGACCGCCACAGCGTCGTCGCGCTCATGCTGCGTGGCGCCATGCGGCCGGTTGTTCTCGGCCTGGCTGTCGGTATTCCCGCGGCGTTGGCGGCCGCACGCGTCATGGCCAGCCAGCTCTACGGCGTGAAGAGCTACGATCCGCTGATCCTCGCCAGCGCCGCCGCGGTGTTGAGCTTGTGTGCCCTTGTCGCCGCTTACGTTCCCGCGCGCCGGTCGGCGTCGATCGATCCCATGCAGGCCTTGCGTTCCGAGTAGGGAGAAACCTTACCGCTGATGAACACGGATGACGGTGATTCATTCTGATCTGTATTCTTCCCGATCTTTTTTCTTGATCCGTGTAATCAGTGTTTATCAGCGGTGAGGTTTTTCCTCAGCCCTTGCTCCCGCTGGGTACAATGAAAGTGTGCCTGCGCCTACCGACAACAAGGCTGTCGCCAGCATCTTTTGGGAGACGGCCGACCTGATGGAGATTGCGGCCCAAGACTCGTTCCGTATCCGCTCCTACCGCCGCGCCGCCGAGACCATTGAGTCCCTCGATCGGCCGCTGTCGGAAATCTATCAGGACCAGAAGGCGCTGTTGGCTATCCCCGGAATCGGCAAGAGCATGGCCGGGCATATCCATGACATCTTTGTTACCGGCAAGCTCCCGGCCCACGAAGAGCTGCTGAAGAAATACCATCCATCCATGCTGGACCTGCTCAAGATCCAGGGACTGGGACCGAAGACCATTGCCCTGATCTGGGACGCTTTCCATATTTGCGATCTCGAAGGCGTGGCCAAGCTGGCTCGCGAAGGCAAACTGCGCGAACTGCCCCGGCTGAGCGAAAAGTCCGAGCAGAAACTTCTTAAAGCCATCGAAAGTTACCGCCAGATGACCGGCCGCTTTCCTCTCGACGCGGCCGATGACATCGCCCGCAAGATGTCGGAGATGCTCGCCGGCCTGCCCGGCGTGGACAAGGTCACGCCCGCCGGCTCTCTGCGTCGTGGGCGGGAAACCGTGGGCGACCTCGATCTGTTGCTTACGGGAAAGTGCTGCTCCAACGAGAAACAGCGCGACAAGGTGATCGAGCAGATCCTCAAATTCCCGGGCATCCTGGAAGTACTGGCCAAAGGTGAGAACAAGGTCAGCTTCAAACTGCGCAGCGGATTGCAGGTGGACGTCCGCCTGCTTCTGCCGGAATCGTTCGGAGCAGCGTTGCTCTATTTCACCGGGTCCAAGAGCCACAACATTTCCTTGCGCCAGCGCGCACTCCGCCTGGGCTACACCCTGAACGAATACGAACTGGCGCGCACTGAGGACAACAAGCGCGTCGCCGCCAACACTGAAGAAGAGATCTACAAGAAGCTGGGTCTCGAGTACATTCCGCCGGAACTGCGGGAGAACACAGGCGAGATTGAGGCCGCCGAGGAAGGGAAATTGCCGCACCTGATCGCGGAAAGCGATATTCGCGGCGACGTGCACATGCATACCGTGGAGACCGACGGCAAATGCACTATCGAAGAGATGGCTTTGGCCGCCCGCGCTCACGGCTACCAGTACATGGCCATCACCGACCACTCCAAGAACCTGGCCTTCGCCAACGGCCTGGATGACAAGCGCGCCGAAGAGCACATCCGGCGCATTCGCGCTGCCGCCGAAAAGATCGAAGGCATCACCATGTTCGCCGGCATCGAGGTGGACATCCTGGCCGACGGCGACCTGGATCTCTCCGACTCGGTGCTGGAGC
This sequence comes from Candidatus Angelobacter sp., assembly GCA_036521855.1. Classification (GTDB taxonomy): domain Bacteria; phylum Acidobacteriota; class Terriglobia; order Terriglobales; family Acidobacteriaceae; genus Angelobacter. The sequence continues at coordinate 3,666 of DATDGY010000110.1, read as the reverse complement.
AGATGGATATCGTGATCGCCAGCGTGCACTCGCACTTCAACCAGGACTCGGCGCAGATGACCGACCGCCTGCTCAAGGCCATCGCCAATCCCAATACTTCGCTCATCGGCCATCCTACCGGGCGGATGCTGCTGCGACGCGAAGGCTATAGCTTTGATTTCGACAAGGTTTTTGCCGCCGCCGCCAAAGCCGGCGTGGCCATGGAACACAACGCCTATCCCGACCGTCTGGACCTTCGCGACCAGCTCTTGCGCATGGCCAAAGCCAAGGGCGTGAAGTTCGTGGTCAACACCGATTCCCACCACACCTCGCATCTCGAAAAAATCCGCTACGGCGTGTTGCAACTCCGCCGCGCCTGGCTGACCAAAGACGATGTGCTGAATACCCTGCCGCCCGCCCAGTTTGCCAAGGCCGTGCGCCGCGGGCGTTTGGTGCTGGCGGACCTGAACCTCGCGGGGCATGTGGCGAAAAAGGGCCTGCATAGCGTGCAATAAGCCGAGCGTTGGTACCTTAGTCCGCGTTATCGAGCGACGAGACAAGTATCAGGGCACGACTTCAGTCGGGCCGAAAAGAATCTATTGAGAAATGGCTTTAGCCACTGGGCAGTTGCGGGCGCTAAAGCGCGATCACTCTGCAGAGTCTGAACGGCCCGAGTAAACTCGTGCCCTGATACCTGTGTCTTCACTCGTTCAGAAATTCAGCAACGCTGTAGATTGCGAGACAATCACGGGTACCCGGTTTTCAGCATCTCAGGGTAGTATTCTTTGTTCGAGGAGTACGCCATGCCTGACACTCCGAACTCACCGCCACAGCCCACACCCGGCCAGCAGCCGGCAAAGCCCGCGCCGGATGCCGGACACATGCCGATGTCGGAAGAATTCGACCGCGCCAAATGGACCCTGCCTCCGCTGGTGCCCATCCTGATCGCCGTGGCAGCGGTCGCCATTGTAGTGGCGTTGGTATCGCTTACCAACCGCGCCAAGCCCGCTGCCGGCGGCGCCATCACCAAGGTCGCCAGCATTGACCAAGCGGGCAATGCCATGGTCGCCGTCCAGGTAAAGATCGACAACAAGATTGAGAAGCAAATCTGGATCAAGGACATCAGCTCGGAGGTGGAGACGGCCGACGGCAGGAAGTACACCGACCACGCCGCCGCTGCCGTCGATGTCGGCCGCTACCTGAAGGCGTTTCCGCCTCTGCGTGAAGCCCAGGCCGAGCCTTTGCGCGAAGAGCTGAAGATTCCTTCCGGGGCGTCCTATACCGGGGTCACGGTCTTCGCTTACCCGGTGAACAAAGAGGTCTTTGATGCGCGCAAGTCGCTGACCGTCCGCATCGAGCTGTATGATCAGGCCCCGCTGGTGATTAAACAGTAGGGTGAGCAGGCCGCTAGGCCCGATTGGAGATCTGGAGGGCTGAAGGCCTGCTCCACCCTCGCCTCCTTTCAAGCGCATCCCGAAGTCCGCACAACAGTCTTCTTCAGGAGTGAAGTTTCGACGTCGAAAGATAATTCTTGACATTCAACCGGTGCTATGGGAAAAGTTGCGCCCCTCAAGAGGTAAGCAGGTGCACGGTTTTGTGAGGTTTATTTGCCGAACGAACGTTCGTCAGACTGCGCCCGGAGGAAATGATGATGCGCCATTCTATGGTGAGTCTTCTCTGTGTCCTTTGCCTGTGTTTCTTCAGCGTCTCAGCTCTCGCACAGGTTTCCACCGCCGAAGCCCAGTTGAATGGCTCGGTCCGCGACCAGACCGGCGGCGTGATCGTTAAGGCCTCGGTCAGCTTGCGCAACGTGGACACCAACCACGTCTACCAGGCGGCTTCCACCGGCGTTGGATCCTATATCCTGACCAACCTGCCGCCGGGAAACTATGAACTTATGGTGGAGTCCGCGGGTTTCGCCAAGTACTCACAGACAGGCATCGTGTTGCGCGTAGGGCAGGTGGCCACGATTGACGTGAATATGAAGGTCGCGACGGCTACGGAGACGGTCGTGGTCAAGACCGAGGCGCCAATCATCGAGCCTACCCGCACCGAGGTGAGCCAGGTGATCGCGACCCAGCAGATCGACTCACTTCCGATCAGCGGCCGCTTGTTTACCGACTTTGCCCTGTTGACGCCGGGCGTAACCACCGGGCGCATCGGCCTCCAGTCGACGTTCACCGATCCTACTGTAACCCGCATCTCCTTCGGCGGCCAGCGCGACCTGAACAACAGCGTAACCGTGGACGGCGCCGACAATATCAGCACCGCTAGCGGATCGCAGCGGGCCACTCCCTCGCAGGAAGCGGTAAGTGAGTTTCGCGTGGTGAACAACAGCTTTGGCGCCGAATACGGACGGGCGCTGGGCGGCATCGTCAACATCGTCACCAAATCGGGGACCAACGATTACCACGGCTCGGTATACGAATATCTGATGAACAACTTCTTCAACGCCAAGTCCATCCTGACTCTGCCCGGGTTTGACACCTTCCGCCAGAACCAGTTTGGGGCCACGCTGGGCGGACCCATCGCCAAGAACAAGGCGTTCTTCTTCTTCAACTACGAAGGCCAGCGGCGGGGACAGTCGCCGACCTATCCGGCGCTCTTGGCCACGAATCTCGGCGCCATCAACGCGGTAAAGGCGAGCTACGGTCTGGCGCCGGAAAATTTGAACGTGCTAAAGACCGCGGACGTGGACAATATCTTTGGCAAGATCGACTTCCAGTTGAACGACAAGAATCGTGTTTCCACACGCTATTCGCTGCAGCGCGGCACCGACCTCAACATGCTGGTGGGCGAGACCCTGGACGGTGGCGGCATCGGCGCTCCCAGCAGCGGACGCAACGGCCTGCTCCGCGACCAGGCCCTGGTGGGCACCTGGACCTCGCAGCTAAGCTCGACGCGCATCAATGACGTGCTGGCACAGTGGGCGCAACGCAACTATGGCTTTCCCGGCGTGACCAGCCAGCCTAACCTGGACATCCCCAACCTGCTGCTGTTCGGCCACAACTTCGGCGCCTTTGACCGTTACGACGAGAAACGCACCCAGCTTGCCGACACGTTTTCCATGATCAACGGCAAGCACTATTCGAAGTTCGGATTCGACACCAGCTTCATCCAGAACTTCGTGATCAATCCCGGGTTCACTCCAGCCCGCATCATCTTCCCCAGTCTGGGCGACTTCCTGGCTTCGGGCAAGGCGGGTTGGGGCAGCGCGCCTTGTCCGCCGCCGCTGGTTGGATTGGTCGCTCCCTGCCTGGCGGCATTCTTCTGGGGATCGCCGATCGGCCCCGGACCCTACAACCCGGCAACCTCGGCGCCCTCATTGCCCACCACCTGGACGAACGCGTTCCAGCCTTCGACGATTGGCGACTTCTCTTTCCATCTCAGCCATCAGTACTTCGGCTTCTTCGCCCAGGACCAGTGGAAGATCACGCCCAGACTTACCCTCAACTACGGCCTGCGCTATGACTGGGAGACCGGCCTGGGCTTCTTCATCAATCCCTATCGCAAGGAGTTCCAACCCCGGCTCGGCGTGGCTTGGTCGCCCGATCACAAGACCGTGGTCCGCGCCGGGTATGGAATCTTCGACGACAAATACAATCTCACGTTCTTCTTTGTGCCCTCGCAACAGCGCCCGCCAGTCATCCCCGGACTGCCGACGAACAACAACCAGACGACCGGGCA
>DATDGY010000109.1:0-2313 GCA_036521855.1 Candidatus Angelobacter sp. | reverse complement strand
AACAGTGGCGCGGTGCGGTTAAGCGCCTGAATCTGCGACTTTTCGTCCACGCACAGGACCAGTGCGCGTTCGGGCGGATCCAGATAAAGGCCCACGATGTCGCTCAGCTTGCGGTCGAACTGCGGGTCGGTGCTGAACTTGAAGTGCTCCAATCGATGCGGCTGCAACCCGTACTTGCGCCAGATGCGATGGACGCTTACATGGCTGAGCCCCACCGTTGGGGCCAGCCGGCGCGCGCTCCAGTGAGTGGCCGCCTGGGGTTTGCGCAGGGTGGCGTTGACCACCGCCAACTCCTTGGCCGCAGTGATGCGGCGGCGCCGTCCGCTGCGGGCCCGGCTCCGCAGCCCCGCCACTCCCTGCGCCTGGTAGCGCCGGCGCCACAAACAAACCGTTGGCTGACTGACTCCCAGCCGCTCCGCCACTGCGCGGATACTTTCGCCCTGCGCGCTAGCGAGCACGATTTCCGCCCTGACCGCCAGGCTGTGAGCGATGGTTTGCGATCGCACCCACGCTTCCAACTTCGCTCGATCCGACCTGCTCACTTCCACACCGCACGTCTTTACCGCCATGCTGCTTAGACGAGCAAACCCTAAAGTTAATTGTAGAGTCGAGATGTGGCGCGGTGGTTTAGGTGCAGCCTATCCGTTGCCGGCCCTTTCGTCTGCCGGTGCCTCACTAGCCTCACCATGTTCCGTTTCCACATCCCGCTCATCGAACCGGACAGGCGGAACTACCGCATCCGGCTCTCGGAGGAGGCTCACGCGTTCGCCCACGGAAGGCTGGCGGTCCGTAATGTTAGCCGGACCAGACCAAGCTCGTCATGCAGAGTGTCATCGGGATACCGCTTGATTCCGCCACCCGGCACTTTGTGCTTGGCGCACAGCCACCGGCGCAGCCGCCGGCGGGTGTGTCGTTCCACCGACCGGTAGGCTTTGCTGACCGGACCCAGGCAGAAGTAGTTCGCCCAGCCGACCGTCAGTCGGTTGAGGCTTGCCACTAATGTTCCTACGTCCAGCGGTGTCATACTGCTTCGGGTCGCCTGGCTAATTGCCGCGCAGACGCGTTGCACGCGTTGCTTTGACGGGGTGGTACCCATATAGGTTCGGCCCGTCTGTGGCGAGTAGCAGCGCCCGAAGGTGTAACCCAGAAAGTCAAACTTCTCTTCCGGCAGCTTGCAGACCCGCGTCTTGTTCTCGTTCACCGTCAGTCTCAGCCTTCGCATCATGTCCCGCATCGCGGCCAGGGCCTCTGCTCCTCGGCCGCGGCAGCAGATCACCAGATCGTCGGCGTAGTTGACGATGCGCGCCTTCAGACGCTGCTCGTGGCCCAGCTTCTTCCAGCCGAGTACGAACCGGCGCATGTAGAGATTGCTTAGCAGGGGGCTGATCGGTGATCCCTGCGGAGTACCCCGATCTTCGTCCCGATTGCGCGTGCTTCGACGCTTGTTCCCCCGCTCGTCGGTCTCCTCGAGCGCCGCTTCCAGCCACATCTTGATCAGATGCAGCATCGCTCCGTCGACTACCCGGCGAGCCACCGACTTGAGAACGTCGGCGTGTGGAAGGCTATCGAAGTAGCTGCTTAAATCTGCGTCAACAACTTCCCCATACCCGATGTTGATCAGCTTGTGGACCTGGCGCACCGCGTCCAGCGCGCCTCGGTCGATCCGATAGGCATACTGCTCTGCCGGCAGATCCGCCTCGAAAATTGGTTCGAGTACCAGAACTGCCGCCGTCTGCGCCACTCGGTCTCGAATGGCAGGTATCCCTAACGGTCGCTGCCCTCCGCCCGGCTTGGGTATATAGACGCGCCGGACCGGAAGCGGTCGATAGGTTCGACTCTTCAGCTCTTGCGCCAGTTCATCAAGCCACCGTTCTGCTCCATACGCCTCGATGTCCTCGAAACTCTGGTCATCCACTCCCGCCGCACCGCCATTGGCTTTGCAGCATTGGTAGGCGAATGCCAGAACGTCTTCCCGGTACAACTTGTCGTACAGCGCGTAGAACCGGAAGCCGGATGCCTCCTTCGCTTTTGCGTGCAACGCTGTCTGCAACTTCTGAACACTTGCTGGGGTTGCTAGGTTCATCACCAATCCCGCGATCCTTCGTCACTTCTCGCGTTCGCCTTCAACCAAGGCCCCTTCCCTCCGCCGGCATTACCCGGCTTCTCTGGTAGCTACGGGCCTCTCCGCCACCCCATACGGCCCAGCCTCACTCTCACGAGTCGCCGGTTGATCCAACTGCGATCACCGCTGGGGTTTCCCGTGTTGCGTCTGGTCCCCGTTGCCTGCATGCCGTCGCCAATACCCCGGCAGGA
>DATDGY010000108.1:0-4184 GCA_036521855.1 Candidatus Angelobacter sp. | reverse complement strand
GTTTACGCCCTGGGCTGCACTCTGGCGCCGCTCTGCGACTGAGTCCTGGAATGCTGAGTCGAGTGCGACCTAAGAGGTTGTAACAGAATCCCGGGAGAAAAGAAAAGGCGCTTTGAAAGCGGGCTTCATGGTTGTAATCAGTTCGCGATGGGCCGGGCCGCGCGTCGAGTTGACCTTAGCGGCTAAAGCCGCGGTTCTAGGGTTCGATGTGGCAAGCTGCCCAGCGTGGATTGCTCTGGGCTATCGTCTGTGCCGCGGGCTAGGTGCCAAATCTTTCCGCGGCGCGGGCCTTGGCTTTGGCAGCTTCTTCTTCTCGATTCTTGGGGGGTGCGGTGGTTTCGAGGGAACGGAGAAGGCGGATGGAGATTTCCGCGACTTCATCAATTGCGGCGAGGAACGCGGCTTCGTTGGCTTTCGAAGGTTTGTTAAAGCCGCTGATTTTTCTCACGAACTGGAGCGAGGCGGCACGAACCTCCTCGGGAGTGACCGGTGGATCGAAATTGAAGAGGGTTTTGATATTTCGGCACATGACGATGACCTCGTTGTCCTGAAGGTACTAATATTTTAGCGGCTGCGTTTAGTGTTTGCGGCTGGGCCTGCCTTCGCATCGCGTCTTAGATTGCAGCGCTTCGTCTCTTCGGTTCGAACCGTTCGGTTGGAAACACGCGTCCCTTGCGAAGAGCACACCCCAAATTTTAGCGTCCCTGGCACCCGGGATTCGGGTTGCAACTGTCTTTCGCTCATCCGGAGCTTCTGGTCTCCTACTTTCCCGCCCACGGCTTACGCCGTGGGTGCACTCTGGCGCCGCTCCGCGGCTGATTCGCGGCCGAAACTATTGTGGGCAGGGGCAGAGGCCATAAACGTCAAGTTCGGTCTGGGTTCCGACGTAGACTTTGCCGTTGACGATGGTGAGAACCACAAACTTCACGGCCGGACCTGCGGCGTCGCGCGCGGGACGGGTCTCACTGCTGTACAGTTCCCTGGACACGTCGGTGGCGTCGAAGGCGTGCAGGTACGCCGGCCGGTTGCCGGGTTTTTCGCTCAGAGGATCACGGCGTTCAATGATCCAAACGATACCGCGTTCGGTCCGGTCGGCGGAGATTGCCGGTGTACCTCCATTGTGGAAGAGGTTCGGGCTCTCGGAAACCGAGGATGTGGGATTAAACACGCCGTCCTTAAACCGATAAAGGCGCAGATGATCGCCGAGGGCCTTCTCTTCGTCCCCATCCTCATCAAAAGCGCCGGGATCAGCTCCCGCGTAGTAAACGTACTTTGTTTTCGAGTCTTGCCAATAAGCCGGACTGCTGAAGTAGCCGCCTGGAGAGCCATTCACTTCCTGAACCTGGCCGTTGACGTGACCCAGATTATTGCGGTCGATGACACGAATGGGAGAACCCTTGCGATTGCAGCCAGGATTTGACTTTCCCGCGATCAGGATTTCGTCTACATGGGAGCCTTTCTGCTTGGGCAGAACCAGTGGGCCGCTGGAAGAGAGGTCCAAGTCTTCCGCGTTGAGGCAGATATAATTCGACGGAGTAAAATAGTCAGACACCTGGAACTCGAAGGCTCCGAAGGACTGTCTGACTAGATTCAGCTTCAGCAGGGTATCGCCGTAGTCCGAGCCTCCTTTATTGACATCAAAGATGCCATCTCCGGTCGCTGCATAAATATTTCCCTCGGTATCGCCGGCTAACGCACCGCCAGACCCCCAGATGCCCGCACGGCCTCTATTCTTTGCAGGGATGTTGGGCCCGGTGGGGAAGGCCGCCAGGAGGGCCAGGGTTTGGGCGTCATAGGCCAAAAGCCAGCCGGATTCCCCCGCAAAACCGATATAGACCACATCATGCCCGGTTGCCCGGCTAGGCATCAAAAGTAGACCAGGGCGAGCCATCTCATGCTGAGGGTTGAATGAACTCTGTTTGGTTCCGTAGTCGAAGGCGCAGGTCTCGCCGGAGGGACGACCGCAGATCACGACCGGGCTTCCGGACTTCTCGGCTCCAGTGGCGATGTCCAGCGCGTGCAGGCGAGAAAAGTAGCTCGCGTGACCTTGTTGGTCGGTTTCTTTTGTTCGGGCGACCAGGTAGATGGAGTGGTTGCTAAGACTGATCACGGGCGTGCCCGTGATCCCGATGATCGGGTATACGTTGCAGTCCACTTGGTTGTCACGACACGGGACTGGAGTAACGCGGGGCGGATCGGTAAAGTTCGCGAACCAGAGCGGGCTGGGATTCGCCTTGGCGTTATCAGCGTCGAAGGCATACACGCTGTCTTTCTGCGTCGCCAGGTAAACGACGTTGTGAATTCCTTTCCCCGGAATCGCCAGGTGGGGCACGTACAGCGGCTGGGCGTAGAGCATTCCGTCGACCGGGTAGGAAAAGAGCTTTCCAAAACTGGCTGGATTCACCGTGGCGGGAGTAAGGACGGTCTCGCGCAGATTCTGTCCGGTGCGGAAGATGTCATTGTGCCAGGTGAGGACAGTGGGAGTCCGCTGTGCGCAAACGGAACCACCCAAAAGAAGGGAGATAACGAACAGGGAAAGCGAGCGCGCAAACAATCGATTCATGAGATCCCCTACGATATTGGGTCGGTTGCGACAAGCCTTGAGCCGGGCTCAAGGAGAAACTAGCGCGAGCCCGAGCCCCAAGAGTTTAGCCCGGGTGCGGATTTTTGAAAAGCTCTAAATTGTGCCGTTCAAATGCCGCGATATTGTAGTCTGGGCAGTGGCTTCATGACACAAGATCATGGTTTGGCGTCCCAAGTTCTGAGTCAAAAAAAAGGTCCTTGCTTTTGAGGGCGCCGCGAGGTGTTATCACCTTCACCGTACCGGTGAAGCGCCCTTGGGCACGGCGGCGTCGCCTATTTTGCTTTGCCCAGCGCTTTGGCCAGGATTGCCATGCGCACCGGCACCCCGTTGTGCACTTCTTCGACGATTGCTGACTGCGGGCAATCGGCTGCCTCCGAGGTCAGTTCCAGGCCGCGGATGATGGGGCCCGGGTGCATGAGCAGAGCATCGCGCTTGGCCAGCTTGAGCCGGCCGGTGGTCATCTGGTATTTGGAAACGTAGTCTTGCAGGCGGATTTTCATTCCCGCGAGGCGCTCTTTTTGAACACGCAACACCATGACCGCGTCGGCGCCGCGGACCGCTTCTTCGATGGTGCGCGTGATGTGTATCCCGGGGGCGAGTGTGATGGCCACTTCCGGTAAGAACTCAGGCGGGCCGCAGAGGGTGATGCGGGCGCCGAATTTACTGAGCAGGTGAATGGCGGAACGGGCCACACGACTGTGATAGATGTCGCCCACGATGGCGATTTGCAGACCCTTCAAAGTTTTCCTGTGACGCAGGATGGTATAGGCGTCGAGCAGCGCCTGGGTGGGATGCTCGTGCATGCCGTCGCCGGCATTAATCACCGGAATATCAAGATGCGCGGCCAGCAGCAGGGAAGCGCCGGCGTGGGGATGGCGCATGACGATGACGTCCGCACCCACGGCCCGCAGGGTGCGGCCGGTGTCGAGCAGCGACTCGCCCTTCTCGATGCTGGATCCGCTGGAGAGCACGAGCGTGGTCAGGGCTCCCAGCGACTTGGCCGCAATTTCAAAGGAAGCGCGGGTGCGGGTCGACGGTTCGTAGAAAAGAAGCAGCACACGCTTGCCCCGCAGCAGAGGACGAGGCTTCAGCGGATTCATGCGCCGCGCCAAGGTGAGCACGTTCATGATGTCCTTTGCCTCGAGATGTTCAATGCCGAGTAGGGAGCCGCGCGTCGCCTTGTTCATGGTTGGTCTGAAATCGTTGCGCTACAAAGGTCTGGAAAGATACTCCGGCGGCGCTAAAGCCCGCACAATCATAAACGCTGCATCATACGCGTGCCGGGCGGGCTGGAGCAAGGCGGGCGTGGCGCCGGGCCCGGGGGCCGATTGCATTCTTAAAGTGCAAGAGCCATGAACCATAAAGGTACACAAAGTCTTTCGCGCAAACGGTTTGCTTTGGCCTTTGTGGTTCCCGGGTATTCAGTTACCAAAACTGAGTAATGCCGTTCAGTGCTGAGGCGCGACTCCTAACTGCGCGAAGATGATCACGTGTCCTGCCGGGTCTCTGATGCCTATTTCCTTTGCCCCGTAGAACGTTGTACGGACGGGCATGACGACGTTGGCCCCTTTCATTGCCTGAATTGTCTGGTCGAGGTTCT
>DATDGY010000107.1:0-2911 GCA_036521855.1 Candidatus Angelobacter sp. | reverse complement strand
GGGCATTGCACATAGAACACCGGCGCCGTGATCGTCCCGGTGTTGGACTCGCGCGCCTGATGGAGCGATAAGAAATGCTTCATGAGCCGCGTTTTGCCATTGTTGGTTTGCGCCGTGATCGCCAAATTCGGCATCCTGTCGCATTTGGGGTGATTCAGCAGATCTTCAAGTTGTTGCAGGATCTTATTGGCTTGTGAGTACGGTATCCAACTGTCCAGCTGGATATAGGCAATACGCTCTTCTATCGGCCTACCCAGCAGCTCTCGTGTTTTCGGGGAGAGGTGCTCACCATTCATGGCCAGTCCGGCTCCACGATGCCCTCGAAAGCTTCGACCGTATCGTCATATTCGTCCTTTTCGGGGATTGGAATCACCTTCAGAGCTCCTGACCTGGGTGAAATCAGGGCGAGCCGATTTTGAAGACGAGGGTGAGGTGCGTACCCGGGAAGACTGTCTGCGTGGCATTGAGTTCTGCCAGCAGGTGTTCGATGGCCTGATCGTGAGCCGCCTGCGTGAGGTGGTGCAGGGAGACGGTCAAAGTGTTGTTGGCCAAGTCCGGGGTGAGATCCGCCTCGGTATCGAAAATCTGGCGCAGCAAGGCGCGAGCGTCATCCGAACGGGCGATATGCTCGCGCAGCACGGCCGCCAAGCTGGACTCGGCGCGATAGGCGATCATCTTGAGGGTATCGATGAAGTGCTTCCGCTCGGTGCGCAGCCGCGTGAAACGGTCTTCTTCCGGCAAGGACTTTACCGGAATGTGATGCGGGGTCTCCTTGCGCGATTGTTTGAGTTTCTCGATCTCCACATCCAGGTTTCCGATCTCTTCCCGCAGGTCTCCTTTGCGCTGCTGAAATCCTTGGAGCTCGGAATCGGTGGGATCTTCAGATAAAGCCAGGGACCCGAACCGCGCGGCCAAGCGATGGCGCTGGCCGGACTTGGCGCGGATCTGGCTGTCGAGTTGGCGCCACTGCGGATTCACCACCTGAATCGCATCAGGAACCGGTTCGGTCCCGTACTCAATCAGACGGTCCAACCCATAGTGTTCCCGCATGTAACGGAAGAAGTTTTCCTGACACCAGCGGGCGAACAGCGATGCCGCCAGCGTGGCCATCGGCGCCTGAAAGTTCGTGGTCAGGATCGAGGTCTGGTGCCCACGGTCGCTACGCTTGCGGATCTCGCGTACCCAGAACTGGTTCGACAACTGCGTGCCGCGTTCCGCCAAGTTCAAGGTCACGGTCTCGTTTCCGGCCAGGGTGACGCGCTGGGGGCTGAACGCTTCCTTCGGCCAATCGTCTTGAGGGAACTTGTGATAGGTCAGGACGGCGATCCGCTTCTGCCACAGAGACTGAAACAACCCAGGGCTGTAGCCTTCCCGGTCGAACACCACGGTGAACCAGGGGGCCCGTGGGTCTTCCGCCAAGCGCCGCTCCTGCTCCGGGGTCTTGCCCAAGTTGGCCTCCAACCACGGAATCACCTCCTGCTTGAGCGTGGCGATCAGTCCCGGGTCCACTTCCTTGTTCACGTACAGGAAGGGTTGGCCGTCCATGGCGTTGATCCAGTAATCCGTCGTGGCACGCAGACACAACCGCTCGCGCGCCACATAGTGGTGGGGAAGCGCTGTCTGCTCCCCGTGATAGACGCGTACATGACCGTCGCAGTAGAAATACAACTCGGCCGCGTCTTGGCGGGTGATCCATTCCTTGGCCAGGGCGGCGTTCCAGCGCAGCGCGCGCCCCAAGTCCCGGCACAACCGCTTCAACTTGGCGCGCAGCGTGCGCACTTCCGGGATGCGGTCCAGACCCAGCAGCTTGCCCCACTCCCCGGGCGCTTCATAACGCAGTTGTTCCAGAGACCGCACACGCGCCAGCGCCATCAACGCCAGCAGCAGAAAGATACTGTCGATCCCATAAAATCCCTTGGGCAGTTGGTACAGCTGCGCCGTGTAGCGCAGCAGTCCCACCGCCAACAGCGCCGGCAAGGCCAGCAGCACGCCGCCGTGCGTGACCTCGCAGGCAGGTTGGAACTCAATGGGGGCCGACTCCAGCGCCCCCATCGCTGCCGCCACGCGTTCCAACGAACGCGTCGCGGCGTTGCCCATGGGCGCTTGACTGTCGCTCTGACTACGCGCGCTCTTGTGGCTTACCGCCAGAGGACCCGGTTCAGTTTTTTTTGACCCTGCCGCAAACGCCCGGCGCGGATGGCCTTGTGCAGCGTGTTCGCCAACACCTCGAGTTCCTGCGCCACTTCCGGGACGCTCCGCCCCGCCTCGAGTAACTGCTGCGCGCGCTCCCGCACTTCTCCCTTCAGGACCGACGCGGAACTGTGGCGCGGCTTCGCCACGTAGAACCCTTCTGTGCCGCGTTCCCGCAAAACCTTCACATACCTTTTCACCGTGATCATCGGCACCCCGAAGGCCCGCACGATCTCTTTCGGCTTCACCGTCCCGTTGACGATCATCTGGCTGGTGAACAGGCGAAAGCCGCGCACATCACCCGCGGCGTGTTGAAACACCGGCAGGTGGCCGTGCAGGTAATACACCGTGCCCGCTTCCCTTTGCACGGCAATCCGGCTGTTAATCTCCGTCACCCCGGCAGGAAAAATCGGCAGTTGCATCTGTGGCATGGGTTCTCTATTACCCCAAAGCCCACTGCTCGGCAACACTTTTCGGGCTCATTCTGTTTTCATCGACCGACAGGAATCATGGGGCGAGATCAGGAGGTCTGATACTGTCCGCCGACGAGTCGACCACGGCCGCAGCAACCCGAATGGCCTCTCCGGAACGCTGGATGTGGTCAGTTACCCAGGTGATCGTCAGCCCGACACCGCAAAACAGAAGCATCCGGACCAAGTCGCCGGGATCGGAAATCCGCCATGAGTAGAGGGGGGGAATGAGAAAGTAATCCGCCACTACC
>DATDGY010000106.1:0-30429 GCA_036521855.1 Candidatus Angelobacter sp. | reverse complement strand
AGCGGACCTCCTTGCGGAGTTCCTTCTACACTTGGGCTGACCAGTCCATTCTCCATCACCCCGGCATTCAAGAACGCCCGGATGAGTTTCAGCAGCCGCTTGTCTTCGACACGTTGGGCGATCTGTCCCATCAGTTTGTCGTGGTTGACCCGATCGAAAAATTTTTCCAGATCGAGATCAATCACCCAGCCGTAGCCTGCCGCAAGGTGTTGTTGCGCTTGGGCCACTGCCTGATGGGCGGATCGTCCAGGTCGAAAACCGTAGCTGTAGTCGGAGAATCTCGAGTCCCACCGCCGCTGCAGCACCTGCATCACCGCCTGCTGGATAAAGCGATCCAGCACGGTTGGGATGCCAAGCTTTCGCACCCCACCGTCCGGTTTGGGGATTTCCACCCGTCTCACCGGCTTCGGTTCAAAGGTCCCGTTCAGCAGTTGTTCTCGAATCACTGGCCAGTGCTGTTTCAAGTAGCCGGTGAGCTGGTTGACAGTGATCCCGTCTACTCCCGCGCTACCTTTATTACCTTTCACCTGTTGCAGTGCTGCCTTCAGGTTTTCTCGCTCACATACTTCCTCCATCAATCGGTGGGTTCTAGCCGGGCTTTCGGTTCCACTCGTCGCCACAGACGATTCGGTCTCTTCTCCCGCTACATCTCGGGCTGCACCCGTCAGAGCATTAGAGAAGTCCAGTTCCATCTGGAGATTCTGCCGCTTGTCGTCTCTGAGACTCATGGCCTACTGACCACTCCTTCTCGTTAGGGCCTTCTCCGGTATCCGGATACTATGCCCGATGCTGACTTCTGCTCCGTGGTCAGGCTGCCTTTCGGCCGCCTCAGTCGCCGAGGCGACCCGGAACAGATCTCCTGGGGTAAGTTCAGTCACTTTCCGTGCACAGTCGCCGAATCTACGTTTCGCACCTTGATGGATTATGGACTTCACGGTAAGTCGCCCGCTCGTCCGGCACTAGCGCCTTCTATTCGGTTTTTGTCCATCGACTCGCACATTTGTTCCATGCTTCCTTCAGACCCCGCCTCGCGGCGGTAGCCCTTGCATCATCACTAGCCCTTTCCTCCATCGGGACGGGCAGAGGACTTTCACCTCCTAGTTCCTGAACATGCCCAGCACACGACTAAGCCGCTGGCGCGGCGGACGCTACCGCGTGTCACTGGCTCGAAGGTAGACAGTCGAATAAGTCTTGTCTCTCAATTCGAAGCGGCGTATGATCCGTGGCCATGGCAGTGGTAAACCTTCAGGCCGCCGAGACCGACCTTGAGTGTCCCATTGTCAAGAAAAACGCCATTCAAATCCCATAGCTGACCCGCGTCCGCCGCAAACGCCAGCGGCTTCCTCCTTGCCTCCTTATCGAAAACGCCTCGGGTTCCGCTCGTCTTCCTGGGAACTCTTGTGCCGAGGCGTTTCCGATCAAGGCTAGCGACCATCCGGAAGTAATGCTTCCGGATTGGAGGATTAGTATCGAGAAACGCGCTTCGGGGGAAGTGACCGGCCCGCTCCGTCCAGATGGTCGACCACCGCTATTTCTTTACGCCCTTCGTGTCTCGGCCGCCCTGATGCAGCACCAAGTGAGTGACCTCGCCCTTTTCGTTCTTGACGAACTCCACCTGCGCATCCACCACCTTGAGGAAGAACATTGTCTCCGACTCGGCGAAGACCGGGACCTTGGGTTGGTTGGTGGCCTGGGTCATCAGGTGGCCGTCTTCCAGCGTCATCGCGATGCTGAAGTCTGGTGACAGCTCGTAGGTGCCCACGTACTGCTTCAGGATATCCGGCGATACCGTGATTTCTTTGCGTTCTGCGGCCAGCACCACCTTCTCGCCGTGGACCACGTGCGCCAGTTGGCCGGCGAGCGTATCGGGAACCGGTCCGTTGATGTTCGCCAGCACTGCGATCACCAGCTTGTCGTCAGGATAGTACGCCAGGAATGTGTTGAAGCCCTCAATGCCTCCGCCGTGGGCGATGGTCTTGTGTCCGCTTCCGGCGGAGACGGCCAGCCCAAATGCGTAGTCCTGTTTGAAGGGCGTGGTCATCTTGGCCAGTGATTCCGGCTTCAGCACCTTGCCGCCGAACAGTCCCTGCTCCCAGCGCAGCAGGTCTTCGGTGGTGGAATAGAGCGCGCCCGCCGAAAACGGAATGCTCATGTGGACAAAACCGGCGTTTTGCGGACCGTTCGCATCCCGGGAGTAGCCCGCGGCGCGGTGCGCGATGACGGTGGAGTTGGAATCGTAGCCGGAATCTTTCATCCCCAGCGGCGTAAAGATGTTCTGCTGCACAAAGTCGCTATAACCCTGCCCGCTGATCTTCTCGATCAGGTAGCCCAGCAGTACGTATCCCGAGTTCGAGTAGTTCCATTTCTCCCCCGGCTCAAATTCGAGCGGCGTATCGCGAAACCATGCCACCAGCTTTTCCGGGGTGATGGCCTCGGCCTCGCGGGAATGGTAGTCGGAAAAGCCGGTGAAGCTGGGGATGCCCGAGGTGTGCGTCAGCAGGTTGAAGATGGTGACTTTGTCCCACGCGCCCGGCGCGTCCGGCATGTACTTCTTCACCGGATCTTCAACTTTCAGCTTGCCCCGCTCCTCCAGCAACAGGATCGAAGCCGCGGTGAACTGCTTGGTGATCGATCCCAGGCGAAACTTGGTGGTGGGCGTGTTGGGAACCTGCCACTCCAGGTTGGCGAAGCCGTAACCTTTGTCGAGCAGGATCTTGCCGTCCTGCGCCACCAGCACCGTCCCCATGAACTGGTTGCGAGGCAGGTAAGACTGGACGATCTGTTCCATGCGCGCCACCGTATCCGGCTGCGCTTTGTCTTGCGCCCGGCAGGCGGAGGTCAGAACGGAGGCCAGAATGAAGATGAGTGCAATCCCAACGCGTCGAAACATGAGGTTTCTCTCCAGGATGAAGATGAAGACGAACGACGCGGGCCATTATAGACCGTGCGCGAAGATTTCTTTGCCGTCATCTATCAGGGGTGAGCCGGATCGGATTTCGGAGCATGCGTTGTGAACCTCTTGACGACAAATTCTTGCAGGAGATTAAGGATGGCAGTTTCGCCGGTCCCGATGAGTGTGTTTTCGAACACCAATGCTACTCCGCGGTCTTTCGGGGGATAGTAGAGATTTGAGATGGCGCCTGAGGCGAGGCCCCCCAGGATGGCCGAGTAATTTGGCTGCCAGCGTTGATTGTCGCCCTTGCAGATCACTGACGTGGCGATCGCATACAGGATTCGCGATCCCGTACTGCCGGTTCCTTTGTAGAAATAACGAGGATCTTGTTTCAGCAGCGAGGGCAGGATGGCGCCTCCGATGAACGTGCCGGTAGCGTTGTCAGCATAGGACGCGCCGAAACGCTTTGCATAACCCGCTGCGCCCTGTCCGTATCCGCTGAAATCATTTTGCGCCTGCTGCACTCCCGCACTCGCCCCAGTCAATGCGAAGGTGAATGGATCGATCATCGTCTTCCAGGCAAGCTCGAACTTCTGTTTCGAGCTGAGAGGGGCTGCATCGGGCACGTAGCTGACATAGAAATTCGGGACCACGCCCAGCACTCTCTGCTTTTCTTGGGCCTTGACCTCAGCTTCTGCCACTTCGACCCGCGGAACTGTCACCTGTATCTCAGTGTTTAGGGTCGCGGGAGCCAACACGGCAGGCGGGGTAATGTGAGCCTCCCCCGCATGCAGGATTCCCGAGGACGTTTGCGGGGCAAAGCCCTCCGCCGTAATGGTGATCTGGAAGGCCCCGGGAGCGACGCCGGCAAATGAGAATTGCCCAAAGTCGCCTGATAGCGTCTCTTGCGTCGGAGATTGGTCTGAGCGTGTGAGTGTCAGCCGAGCTCCGACGACGACAGCTCCAGTCTGATCAACCACCGTGCCACTAATGCTTCCCGGCGATTGCTGATCGGGCGACGGCTGGTCAACCGGCGTCACCGTTCCCGGCGCTTGGAAAATAGGCGGCTGCGGAGACTGAGCCAGAGCTGGAAAGCTGCAAGACAGAGCACTTAGGGAGACCACGCCCCCCAGGCCAAGCATCAAGTTCCGGGCGGTTCGAACCAAGTGCCTCGCTTACCGGCCAGCTTTGCAAATGCACTGTCTTCGCTCTATGGCCTCGCGCGTTCTATGGCCCTGTACTGACAGCGGCAACAGGCTGAGCCAAATCGCGCCAAGCCTACGATATTCCTGATGCAGGGAGTTCTCTCAGTGCTGCTTCCCTGCTTTGATCGCCGTCATAACGACTATGTTAACTTCTGTTATACGATATAGTACAGTGAGGAGGATATTGCTCCGCCCAGGCGGATGCAGACAAGACGCTCTTTGACAACAGAACAGCCGTGAGCCCGCAGCCATGGGCCTACCGATCAGGGCGATCGCGTGCGATCGCGTTGATTCGAAAGTGGGGATGCTGGGGGTGCCAGCTTTTGAGGGATGTAAGCTACTGAATCTAAGACAGATAAGTCGAGTGGGGATGAAGTGGGGATCAAATCCATAACCCCTTTGTTTTCAACAAATAAAAAGTTGGGCAGCGGGGATGCTTGGTGTTAAGTCGTTTAGAATCAGAGCAGGCACCCCCTGGTCCCCTATGTAGCGGCGGTCAGCCGATCGAATCGAACAAAGGCAAGACACAGATAACACTGATCCAGATTGGGGACGGGACAGAATCTAAACAGCGCAATCGGTATCATCAGTGGCCAGGTTCTGCCTGATTCAGGCCGCGCTCGCGCTGCCATCGTGGCCGTCTCGGGTAGAATGAACCGCGCTGGGGCTGCTGTTTCGAGTGGAGGCGCAGGAGGCGATCAAACCATCGTGAAGACATACTGGATTCTCATCCTACTGGGGATCATTCTTTTCGCTGTCAGCTTTCGCCTTATCGCTGTCCGGGAGGCTGGCGCTTCGCCGAGCGACTCCGGCATTCGCGGCTACACTTGCGCCTACACCACGCTCCTTGCGCCTTGGGGTGGTGACGGCCTGCGCATGCTGCGTGAGGGTCCGGTGGAGTATCTTGCCATTCTCTTGAGCGGATGGATCAATCCGGTCTTTCTCATCACCTTGGTTGTGGTGCTGGTGCGGCCCAACGGACGATTGGCCGGAATTCTTCGCGTGGTTCTTGTGATCATGTTCCTGGCCTGCTGGGTCGTCTTCTACAAGGAACACCTCCATCCCCGCGAAGGCTATTTTCTGTGGACGGGCGCGATGTTGCTGGTTTTGTTCTCGAACCAACTGAGCAAGCCCCAGCCTGAAATGTCGGCCCGCAGTGGAAAAAGCAGTTGACAACGACCGCGATATCTCCTAGGTTCGTTCCTGAGAGCCACAGCTGATGGCGACACGAAAAAACTCGGTCCAACCAACGCGCGCTGAATTGCGCTTGCTGCAAGCGCTTTGGAATACGGGGCCGGCTACCATCGACGAGATTATCCACCACCCATCTTTTGCTTCGCCGCCGAATTACAAAACCACGCAGACCATCCTGCGCATCATGGAAGAAAAGGGGCTGGCGCGACACACCAGCCGGGGACGGGTTTTCGTTTTTGAGGCCCGCGTCACGCGCGAGCAGGTGGACAGGCTATCGGTACGCACTCTGCTGGACCAGAACTTTGGGGGCTCGCCGGCAAAACTGCTGGTCAACCTGCTGGAAGCCGGTCCGGTAGATCAGCGGGAACTTGAGGAGCTGGAAGCCCTGATCCGCAACTTCCGCATCCAAAGAGCTGATCTCCCGCAGTAATCTGGCAGGCGGCGCAAAGTTCACGGTGTAGGGCAATGAATCCAGCGTTCTGCTTACATTTTGCCGGCACGTTCCTCAGCTACTCCCTGCAGGTGGGGATCGTCTATCTGGCCTGCTGCCTTCTGAATCGCCTGTTACGCCAGCCGCAACACCGCTTCTTCATGTGGATGGCGTTCCTGGTCGGCTCGGCGACGTATTGGGTGAGTCTGCTCTGGTCGGAACGCAGCGGATTCTTTTCGACTGCAGCGGCTGCCGGCCAATCCCCGGCGGCCAGCGCGCCCGCTTGGGCTCATTCGTTCCTGGTTCCGCTGGATTGGAGCCACAACATTCTCGTTGCCGGGCAGGTCATCGGGTTAGTGTATGTCTTCGTTGTGGTAGCCCTGGCCGGCGTGGCGGTGTGGCAGCATCTTCGGTTGCGCCTGCTTCTGCGGCATGCGACCCAGCCTTCCCAGGCGCTCGCCACCCTGTTTCAGGAGACGCGCCGCGAGTTCAAGGCATCACGCAGCCGCTTGCTGATTTTGCCCGGTCTGGGATCCCCGGCGACCGCGTGCTGGTGGAAACCGCGCATTTTGCTGCCTGAGGTGTGTGAGCAAATCGGCCCCACCCAGCAACTGGCTGGCGTGCTCTACCACGAGCTGGTGCACGTCGCGCGGCGAGACTACCTTTGGTCCGCCGTGAGCGATTTGATCTGCCGCCTCTTGTTCTTCCACCCCGCAGCCAGGCAGGCGCGGAAACAGTTGCGCTTGCAGGGCGAGCTGGCCTGCGATATGGCGGTGGTTAAAGCCCGGCCCGGCTATCGCGCCGATTATGCCGACAGTCTGGCCTATTTTGTTCGTCTGCAAATGCTGAACGACGGCGTTTCCGTGGCCGTCGATTTTGCAGCCTCCGCTTCCACGCTGGGAACACGGATCCGGACCATCCTGCAAGCGCCGCAACCACTACCCTGGTGGAAGAGAATAGTTCGGGCGACGGCGGCTCTGGCCCTGGTGTCCGCGGTTGGAGTCATGGCTTCCGAGCTGAAGATTTTCTTGGACTTCACGAGTCCAGCACCGGTCGAGGCCGCATCGCGGGCGCCGACTGCGGCGCCGGCCGCGTCTGCACACGTTCGCAGCCGCCGCCATGGCGCTCCGTCACCCCGGCAAGCCAAGGTGGAAGACTCGCTGACGCGCCTGCGGGTACGGCCGTCGCTGCGGGAAACCCCAGCCTATTCGCTCACCGCCGGCAGGAACAGCCGGCTCGACGCAGAGCCCGGTGATCCGGATCGGCAGGGCTGGAACGAATCCGCGCCGCCGGTGCGGACTGTGACCAGCGACGTTCTCTCCGCTGCACGCCAGATTCCCATAGGCAGACTTCCTCGCAGAAACGACCACGACCACGATGATCACTAATCGAATGATCGATGACCGCTGAGCGATTTCGTAGCTCTACCGCTTGCTGCCGGCGTACCAATCGCGATTGATCTGAGCGTAGCGTTTCCACTTTTCCGGCAGGTCCTCCTCGGCGTAGATACCTGCCACGGGAGAAAAATCGCCTCGCCACGGAATGCATTTAGAATTCCTGCATGCGCTTGGCGGATAAAGTGGCCATCATCACCGGTGGCGGAAGCGGAATCGGACGCGCCATCGCCATGGCCTATGCCCGCGAGGGCGCGCGTATTGCCGTCTGCGGGCGTGAGCGAAAGAAACTTGATGCCGTGGCCGCCGAAATCGGCCCGGCTTGCATGCCCGTGGCCGTGGATGTGAGCGTTGCCAAGCAGGTGGAACTGCTGGTGCGCATGGCCCTGGAGCATTTTGGCCGCGTGACGACTTTGGTCAACAACGCCGGTCTGCTTCTGGCCGGCACCGCCGAGTCTCTGCGCGAAGACGAGTGGGAGCAAACCTTCAACGTCAACGTGCGCGGGCCGTGGCTGCTGGCGCGCGCCGCCCTGCCGCATTTGCGCGCGGCCGGCGGCGGATCGATCATCAATCTAGGTTCGGTGTTGAGCACGCTGGGCGCGCGCAACCGTGTAGCCTACGCGGCTTCCAAGGGCGCGGTGCTGGCTATGACTCGGGCCATGGCGCTGGACCATGCAGCCGACAGAATTCGCGTCAACTGCATTTGCCCGGGGATCGTCGAAACTGAGATGGTGGCTGCGTTCAACATGGACGAAACCGCCCGCAAGCAGCGCCTGGCCATGCATCCCCTGGGCCGCTTTGGCCAGCCTGAAGATGTGGCCGGCCTGGCCGTCTTCCTGGCCAGCGACGAATCTTCCTGGATCACAGGAGCTGCGTACAACGTGGACGGCGGATATTCGGCGCTGTGAACAGATCGCGAAGCGGACGCGAAAAAGACGTCAAGCCACCCGAATCAACGGCTTGTCGTTCGCCAACACTTCACCGATCTCCGCGGCGGGTACTCCTGCATTCTTCAACTCAGACAGCAGCGCGTCCGCATCGTCGCTGGCGACCGAGAGCAGCAACCCGCCTGCGGTCTGTGGATCAAACAACAGGGTCTTGATCTCGTCCGGGATCTCCGTCTCATAGCCAACTAGACACTCGGCAAACTCGCGATTGGCGTTGAGCCCGCCGGGGATACAACCGGCGCGGACGCAGTCGATAGCGCCTTCGAGAAGCGGCACGCGCCCGGAATGGATACGCACGCTCACTCTGCTGCCACGAGCGACCTCGCGGAGGTGGCCGATCAGACCGAAGCCGGTAATATCGGTGGCCGCGTGCACACGAAAGTTGCCATTGGCCGCGACCTCAGCAGCTTTGGCATTCAGCGTGGTCATGGATTTGGTTGCGGTGTCGATCCAGACCTGTTTGGCTTCGCCGCGCTTGATCGCCGTAGAGATCACCCCTGTGCCCAGGGCCTTGCTGAGGATGAGCCGGTCGCCTTCCTGTGCCGCAGCGTTCTTCCACAAGCGCTCGGGATGAATGGTGCCGGTAACTGCGTAGCCGAACTTGATCTCCGGATCGCGAACGCTGTGTCCCCCGATCACTGCGCAGCCGGCCTCCATCATTTTGGAAAGCCCGCCGGCCAAAATCCGCTCCAGAATCTCCAGATCGCCCTTTTCCGGGAAGCAGACCATGGCCAGGGCGCTGAGCGGGCGTCCGCCCATGGCGTAAACATCGCTCAGGGAGTTGGTGGCCGCAATCTGGCCGAAGGTATAGGGATCGTCCACGATGGGCGTGAAGAAATCCACGGTCTGGACCAGTGCCTGGTTGGCCGAAATTTTGTACACGCCAGCGTCGTCGGCTGTGTCAAAGCCGACCAGAACGTTAGGGTCATGCTGCCGGGCTAATTTCCCAAGCACCGCGTCCAGCGCCGCTGGACTCAGCTTGCTCGCTCAACCCGCAGCCTTCACCTGCTCCGTCAACCGGATTGCCTTGGTTTCGGTCACGATCTAATTCTAGCAGTGGGCAAGAAGCACTCAGCAGTCAGCAGTCAGCACTCAGCAAACAGCCCCTGAAAGATTCAGCCACGCATGCACGCGAACCAACACGAGGCCTTATTCTTGCTGCGTCGCACCCAACTGCAGTTATGTGGTAACGGCCCGAATGCTGATTGCTGAGTGCTTCTCAATACGCCACGCTCACCACTTTCACCTGCGGGATCTGGCCGTCCCAGTCAGACGTAACGTTCTCCAGGGTGAGTCGAAAGGCGCGGGCCTGTCCAGGCGCAAGCGGAGCTCGGTCAAGGGTGCCATAGTCAGTATAGGGCACATTAGAAACCAAGACGGTGACAGGCAGAGTTTCCTTCTGTGTGATCTCGGCGAGTGAGTTTCTGAAGATGACCTGTGCGCTGGCGCGGGTGATCTTTCGGTCTCCGGTGTTGGTAAGCGTACCTTCGATATAGATTACCGAGCCACCGCCAAAGTTTTCCGCTGTGGACATGTGCAGGTCGGACGTCTTCAGCTTGCTCAAGTAGGGATCGCCGGGGTTGGCGTTGCGGGAAAGGCTGAGGCGGCCGAAAAGGGTGAGGGCTACAATGATCACCACCACCAGCCCGGCTCCGGCAATAATCGGCGTCCAGTTCCTGCCCTCCGGTTCCGGGGACGCCGGGGAAAACGGCTGTTCCTGTTCAGAATCGGCCATGGGCAGGATTCTATAGCATCAGCCGTCAGCACTCAGCATTCAGCCCTTGAAGCATTCTCGCAAGAAACGGAGACGGCCACGAATGCACGCGAATGAACACGAATTCTGATTATTCTCTTGATTCGCGCTCATTCGCGGCCAATCGGGTCTTGCGGCGGGGATGCTCGGGGGCTGAAGGCTGAGCGTGATTTGCTGAATGCTATTCTCCCGCAATCATCATGCCTTCAATGCGCAGCGTCGGCGCGGCCGTGGAGCCTCGGAACTCAAGGTCGTTCGCGATCTCAGTGATGTTGTTGAGCATGTCCTTGAGATTGCCGGCTACGGTCACCTCCTCGACCGGGAAGGCCAGGTCGCCGTTCTCGATCCACAAACCGCTGGCGCCCTGGGAGAAGTCGCCGGTCACCAGGTTCACGCCGAAGCCCAGGAAGTCGGTAACGTAGAATCCTTTCGAGATGTCCGCGATGAGCTGAGCAGGCGTGCGCGCACCCGGCTGCAGGAAGAAGTTTCCGGAGCCGATGCCAGGATTGCCGGCCAAGCCGCGCGCGGCGTTGCCGGTGGTCTCGAGACCGAGCTTGCGCGCCGCGTAAGTATTCAGCAGATAGGACTTGAGGACGCCCCTTTCGATGACCGCCGTTCGCCGCGTGGGCACGCCTTCGCCGTCAAAGGCTGAGGTGCCAAAACCGCCGGGCATGGTTCCATCATCGATCACAGTCACGTTGTCGCCGGCGATTTTTTCTCCCAGCTTTCCTGCCAGAAATGAAGCTTGGCGGTAGATAGCGTCGCCGCTGGCGGCGTTGAAGATGTGATTGAGAACGGCTCCCGCGATCTGCGGATCGAACACTACCGGGGCTTTGGTTGAGGCAATCTTGCGCGCGCCCAGGCGCCGCAGCGTCCGCCGCGCCGCCTCGCGGCCCACCGCCTCAGGGGACTCCAGCTTGGCCAAGGTGCGGGCCACGGAGAACCAGGAATCGCGCTGCATGGCTCCATCCTCGGATTGGGCGATAGGAGCAGCCAGGACGGAGCAGTAAGAGCGCCGCGATTCGCCGACGAAGCCCAACGAGTTGGCCAGCACATTGTGGCCCGTGGAAGCATCAAAGGCGCCGCCATCGGAGTTTCGCAGGCGCGGGTCGCACTCCAAGGCTGCGCGTTCCGCGCGACGGGCATAGTCGATGCGCTCCGCCGGCGGCAGCGAGTAAATGTCGTCGAAGTAGAGTTGAAGATCGCCGGCGAGAGAGCCCAACTGGGACGGCTCGGGCAGTCCAGCAAACGGATCTTCTGAGGTTACGCGGGTCAACTCCAGTGCGCCCTTGACCAGACGCTCGATTCCCTCCGCAGAGAAGTCGCTGGTGTAGGCGGTGGCGGCGCGGCGTCCCAGGAAGACGCGCAGCCCCAGCCCGCGTGATCCCGCCTCCTTCAAAGTCTCCACCTGGCCCAGGCGCACCACCGTGGAAAACTCCGTGCCTTCTCGTGCGATGGCGTCGGCGCCGGTGGCACCGCCTTTCATGGCGCGCGTTACCACGTCCGCGGCAACTTCACGCAGGTCGGTTTCCACCGTGTTCGCGAGTTCGACTTTGGCGGGCATTGCAGGCTATCTCGCCGTCCCGCCGACGGTCATGCGGTCCAGCTTCAGGGTGGGAATGCCTACACTGACCGGCACGGATTGTCCATCTTTGCCGCACGTCCCCACACCTTCATCGAGTGCGAGGTCATTGCCGACCATCGACACTTTGGTGAGAGCGTCCGGACCATTGCCGATGAGGGATGCGTTCTTGAGCGGCGCTGTCACTTTGCCCTCTTCGATCAGGTAGGCCTCGGATGCGGAAAAAACAAATTTCCCGTTGGTGATGTCGACTTGGCCGCCGCCGAAGTTCACCGCATAGACACCGCGCTGCACGGAGCGGATGATATCCTCGGGAGCATCCTCGCCGGCCAGCATGTAAGTGTTGGTCATGCGCGGCATGGGGATGTGTTCGTAACTTTCGCGACGCCCATTGCCGGTGTCGGCCATGCCCATCAGTTTGGCGGAAAGCTTGTCACTCAGATAGCCCTTGAGAATCCCTTCCTCGATCAGCACCGTGTTCTGCGTGGGCGAACCTTCATCGTCCACGTTGATGGAGCCGCGGCGGGAGGGCAGGGTGCCGTTGTCCACTACGGTGCACTTCTCCGAAGCCACGCGCTTGCCGATCAGGCCGGTGAAAGCGGAAGTGCCTTTGCGGTTGAAGTCGGCTTCCAGGCCGTGGCCGATGGCCTCGTGCAACAACACGCCCGGCCATCCCGGACCCAGCACGACAGCCATCTCGCCTGCAGGAGCTTCGCGTGCGTCGAGCTGGATGATGGCTTGCCGCGCCGCCTCTTGCGCGTAAAACTCCGGGGTCTTCTCGCTGCGGAAGAAGTCGATGCCCACGCGTCCGCCGCCGCCGGATTGCCCGCGCGCGGAATTCGCGCCGGACTTTGCGATGCAGAAGACGCTGAAGCGGGCCAGCGGCTGAACGTCGGTGGCATACGTGCCATCCGAGCCGATCACCAGGATCTGCCGCACTTCATCCGCATAACCGCAGCGCACCTGGATGATGCGTGGATCGTAGGCACGTGCTGCCTGGTCGGCGCGCCTCACCAACTCCAGCTTGGCGGCAACGTCGGCGTCCGCCGACGGCGAAGACACCTGATAAAGCTGGTGCGCGCGGCTATCCTTGAATCCCTGCACCGGCTCCCGCGCCGGGCCGCTGGCAATCAAGGCCGCAGTGCGCGCCGCGCGAAGAATTTTCTCCGGGGCGAGATCGTCAGTGTAGGCGTAACCCGTTCGCTCGCCGGAAAGCACCCGTACGCCGCAGCCCGCGGAGATCCCCTGGGAAGCGGACTTTACCATGGATTCATCCATGCTGATGCCGGTGGAGGTCTGGTATTCGAAGTACAGGTCGGCATACTCCCCACCCGCGGAAAGGGCTTCGCCCAGATAATGCTGCAGGTCGTTCGGCGTGATCCCGAATTTCTGAAAGAACAGCGATTGATTGTGCGTCATGATTATCTAGTTTTGATGCATGCGAACCGGGAAAAGGCGCGCTGCATCATTGTCCCATTGCCCGGCGAGACTGGCCAAGTGCCAAAGTAAGGCTCCCGGAGGCCCGAGAGCCTTGCGCGGGAATCCCGCATTTTGCCTTGCGGTCCTGCTGAGGATATGATGAGGCCTTCCGGCCACTATCCAATTGGCTCTTTTTTGCACTGCGAACGTCTATGACGCCTGACTTGCTGGCCCGCTTGCTCCAGGAATTCCTCGCCGAATGCCGCGGCGGCGCCGTCATCGAGGACGGCCAAGTGGTGTTTGACCTGGATTCGGCGCGTCATTCTGTCTCTTCGGAACGCGGGCGCTGCCTGCTGCATCTCTGGTCGGAGGAGCGCAATCTGGTGCGCGAGGTGCTTGAGGCCGAGCTCAAACAGGGCACCCTGACGTTGAGCGTGCGTGGGTTCGCCAAGGCCCGGCCCCATAAGCTGGAAATCTGCCGTGACCGCGACCGCCGTTCCCAACTGTCAAAGAGAGACGCGCGCACCCGCTACGCCCGGCTGCTGGAACGCGTATTGCGGCGCCACATGCCGGATTGGAGCCCGGGCAAGCCTGCGTTAGCAACCAGCATGGACCTGGAGCGTAGCTTTTCGCCTGTCTACGCCCGCGGTCTGTTGCGCAGGGGCCGCAGCGGGCTTGCTGTCCTGGGCGTAAACCGGCAGGAAAGCCAAGGGGCCGTGGATGCCGCGCTGACCTTCGGGCTGCTGTGGCTGGAGGCCTGCCGGGAACGCGAGGCTGGCCGATTATTGGTGGAAGGACTCAGGCTCTATGTCCCTCCGGGCAGCTCGGCAACCCTGCAGATTCGATTGGCCCACTTGAATCAGACTGCCGCCAAGTTCCAGATCCATGAACTGGATGAGCGCGATGACTCTCTCCGTGAGATTGATGCGTCCGATTACGGCAACATCAATACCCGCCTGGTGCGTTGCCCCGATGCGGCCCTAAGGCCCGCTTGCGCTTCGCGGATGCGATCGGCAAAGTTCGCGCCCTAGTCCCGCAGGCGGAGTTGGCGGTGCTCTCAGCGGGCGAGGTGGCTTTCCGGTTGCACGGCCTGGAGTTCGCCCGGGCGCAACTCTCGCATGCCCCCGGGAGTTTCCAGGTGCAGGAAGAGATCATCTTCGGCGCTGCTGGATTTCAGGCGCGCCTCAACGACGAAACCGAAGCGGCCGTTGCCGAGTTTGCACGGACCGTGGCTGCAGTGCGCAGCAACCAAGGCGATCGCCGCGATCCTCTGTGGCGCATGTATCCCGAACGCTGGCTGGAATCTCTGGTGTTCAAGAACGTGCCCGCCATCGACTCGCGCCTTGATCCCTCGCATGTGTACTCCCAGGTGCCGGCGTTCTCCGCCTCCGACCGCGCCATGATTGACGTGCTCACCTGTACTCGTGACCGACGCCTCGCGGTTCTGGAGCTGAAGGCCGACGAAGACATTCATCTACCCCTGCAGGGACTGGATTATTGGGCCCGGGTTCTTTGGCATCACCAGCGAGGTGAATTTCAGCAGTACGGCTATTTCCCGGGACTTGAGCTCTCGCCTTCGCCGCCGCTCCTGTTCCTGGTGGCGCCCTCTTTGCGGGTACATCCCGCGGTAGACACGGTGCTACGTTACTTTTCCCCGGCCATCGATTGGGAACTGGTGGGAGTGGATGAGAGATGGCGGGACGGACTTCGAGTTATCTTCCGCAAGACCTGCGGCAGAGCCACCGGCGCTCATTAATCACAGCGATGCCGAGACTCAGGAAGGTAGGTCTCGCTCCGGTCCTGAGCGTTCGCTTACATCCTCTGCAGTTGATAGGTTCTCTTCCGTCTTCGAAACACGGGCCATAGCATTGGCGATCCTTCTCGCGGACATCTCGCCGTCGTCGTTCGCCAGAACAATTTCGCCCGTCTTGTGGCTACGATAGTACCAGCGCTTCAGGATCGCCAGCTCTTCCATAAACTGCAAGGCGGACCGTGCGCCGGCGAGAAAGAATTGCTGTAACATCTCGCGAATGCGCTGTTCCAGCGACTGGCTGGCGTCTTCGGTTTCGACGATGAAAGGCTGCGGCCCGGCCAGCTCGCCCCGGCGAAAGCGGAAAAGCGCGACGGACTTTGGGTGCGCCGTCGCAGACGGCTGAATGATCACGGCATCGAGCTTATCCAACCGGCGGCAAATCTCGTCAATCGATGAAAGAATGCCCTTCGCCTTGGCGAGTTTCGCGTGTTGCTGGGCGGCGGCCTCAAAGTCGAGAGCAGTGGACAGGCGTTCGCGTTCCGCCTCCATCTCTCCGACGAGGGAGTGGCCGCCAGAATCGAAATACGCTTGTACGCGCGTCACCTCAGCCGCATAGGCTTCGTCGGTGCAGCCCTTGAAGCAGGGAGCCAGGCACATCTTCATCTCCGAATAAATACACCCCGGAAACTTAGGATCGGGATCGAGATCAAACGTGCAGCGGCGCATCTTGAACTGGTCGAGCGAGTCGTTCAAGAACTTTTCGGCCACGGCGCGCGTAGGAAAGGGCCCGTAGTAGAGCGACTTGCCGCCCAGGCGGCCCAGCCGGGTGGTGACGTAGGCACGAGGATATTCATTCTCCAGGTTCAGCCGCACCAGCGGTGCAGGACGCAGCCGCAGCCGCTTCTGATAGGTCTTGGGAAATTCCAGGCGCAGCACGCGGTACAACAGCAGGACGGACTCAAAGTCGGAGCCGGTGAGGGTGTACTCGATCGCCGCCACCCGCTCGCGAAGGTTCAGCCGTTTCGACTGCGACTCGGGCGGCGCCAGCAGCCGCCGCAACCGGCGGCGCAGACTGGCGGTCTTGCCCGCGTAGGGCTCAGCCGATGGCTCCGTCCCGCGCAGCAGAAACACAGCCGGGGCAGAAGGGAATTGCGCAAAGAAGTCCGCTGCGTGGCCGGGCGAAAACGAAATGGAGTAATTGAGCAAGCTCTCCCCACAATCTTATTCTGCTAGAGCTACTGCATCTACTGCATGTGTAGCAAGAAAGAGCCTTGCCGCCTGGCGCAAGCGGCAGGCCACAGTTCCCGGCGCGAGCACATCGATTGGAGAAGCCCCCAGGAATGAGTGGCGCGAAGGGACCAAAGCCGGTGTAGAATGTGATTCGCTTCGCGGAGGTGCGTTGATGGGGCTTCGATGCAACAGGAGCGCCGGGCCATATCTTTTGGCATTCGCTTTTCTTCCGCTCCTGAGCGCGGTTGGACAGCAATCCACCGCTACCCCTGACGCGAACGCCCAAAGCACCTCTCAGACGACCACGCGATCCCAGCAGCCCACAACCGACGAGCAACGGCAGCTCACGGACCCGGCGTTCAAAGTCACCACGCGCTTGGTGGTGGTGGATGTGGTCGCTCGCGACAAGAAAGACCAGACCATCAACGATCTGGAAGCAGCCGATTTCTCGGTGAAGGAAAATGGGAGGGAACAGAAGATCAGCACGTTCAATTTCCAGCACCCAGCCTCTGCGGAGACGCCCGCCACGACTCGCAGCGCGCTGCCGTCGAACGTATTCCGCAACGCTCCCAGGTTCCAGTCCAACAGCGCTCTCAACGTGATTCTGCTCGATGGGCTCAACAGCACCTTGCTGAACCAGGCCTACGTGCGCGTGGAGATGGTGAATTTCCTGGAAAAGCTCCCCCAAGGCCAGCCCATCGCCATTTACTCGTTGGGCCAAAAGCTGCGCCTGCTCCAGGATTTCACATCTGACTTGACTGAACTCAAGAAGGTGATTCAAACCTTCAAGGGCCAGAGCTCGCACGTCCTCAGCAGTCCAACGGGAACTCCGGAGGTACCCATGACTCTGGGCGGCTGGGCGGAGCAGACATTGCTGGACAAGGCGCCGCAGTTCGAGGCGCAAATCAATTCTTTCGCGCAGGAGAATCCGTCTGACCAGATGGATATGCGCGTCTCGTACACGATGGCGGCGCTTACCGTTCTGGCACGAACCTTGGCCGGTTATCCAGGCCGAAAGAACCTGATCTGGCTCACCGAATCCGTGCCCGTCCACATCTTCGTGGACAACGGGGAAGTAAGCATCAGCAGCTCCGTCGACTCGTCAGGGCGCCCCCTCAAAAGCGTGCCCAACGGTGAGACCGGGGCTCGCGGTCATCGTGACTACTCGAACCAGCTTGCGCTGATTGCCAATCTGTTCGCCGATGCGCAAGTCGCCGTCTATCCCATCGACGCGCGCGGGCTGATCGGCAGTCCTTTTTACAACGTTGCCAGCCAGATGAGCGGCCAATCCGCGATGGGTGGACTGGCCACCCACGCCGAGGGACGCCAGAGCGAAGAACTGTTTGAGGCCCACAGCAACATGGAAGATGTTGCGGAAAAGACCGGAGGCAAAGCCTACTTCAACCGCAACGACCTGGACAAAGCGCTTCTCGGCGACATCGATGATGGTTCCACCTACTATTCGCTGGGTTACTATCCCGATAACAAGAAATGGGATGGCAAGTTCCGCAAGATACAAGTCACCAGCAAGCGCGCCGGCGTCAAGCTGCGCTACCGGTTGGGCTACTTTGCCATGGACCGCGCCGAATATATGAGAGACCATCCCCGCCAGCGAGACATGGAACTGGACTTGGCGCTCAATCCGAACTCGCCCGTCTCAACCGCGCTGCAGTTTGCGGCGGAAGTGCTTCCTCCTTCGCCGGAGACGCTGAACAAGGTCCAGGTACACTATGCCGTTGATCCGCATGCGATCAGCTTTCAAAGGGGAGAAGACGGCAAGGAGCATGCCGAATTGGACTGCGCGGTCCGCGTGTTTGCTCCGGGTAAGATCGATACGCCCGTCAAATCCGAGGGGACCAGGATGAACGCGGCGCTCCTGCCGGAGGCATACAACAAAATCAGCCGCACCTTTTTCCCCTGCCAGTTGGACCTTGAACTAGCGCCCGGAAACTACTTCCTCCGCCTGGCGGTTCGCGACAACAAGACCGGCTTGCTGGGCGCGGTAAACGCCCAGGTCACGGTTCCGCCGATCTCCGCAAACGCGGGTCCCAAACCCGCGGAGGAAGGACGCTAACCATAGGGATAGAAAGCAAAGAACAGCAGAGAAGTCGCGCCCAGCGCCCACATCCCCGGCTTGATTTGGGCGCTCCTGCCGGACACGACTTTGCAGAGCGGATACAGTACCAATCCTGCGGTAATCCCCACCGCAATGTTGAACGTGAAACACATGAGCGTAACCACCGCAAAGGCGGGGATGGACTCGGTGGTATCACGAAAGTCGATGCGGGTCACAGGCTCCAGCATGAACAAGCCGACAAGGATCAGGGCCGGCCCGTAGGCCTGGGCCGGAACCGCGGTAAACAGCGGCGCAAAGAACAAACTCAATGCAAAACAGGCGGCGGTGACGATCGCGGTTAGGCCGGTGCGTCCGCCGGCTTCGATTCCTGCGGCCGACTCCACAAAGGTTCCCGACGTGGTGGTGCCGATGGCCGGAGAAAAACATGTAGAGAGAGCATCCACCAGCATCGGACGCTCAACCTGAGGCAGGTTGCCCTCCTCATCGAGGAAGCCGGCGCGAGCGGAGAGCCCAATCAGCGTGCCCATGGTGTCCACAAAAGCCATGATGAAGATGGTGAGCACGATCGGAAAAGCACGCCAGCTCAACGCTCCACGGAGATCGAGTTGCCACAGGATCGGCCTGATGTTAGGAGGCAGGCTCATTAACTGGCTGGGCGGGTGGGAGACTCCAGCGATGTACGCAATTGCCGCCGTAATCAGGATTCCCAGTAGGATGGCCCCGGGAACGTTTCGAATCACCAGTACTGCGAGCAGAACGAATCCAGCAACGGCCACCAGCACCGGCGTTGTGGTGAGGTGTCCAGCGCGGACCGGCGCTCCGGCAACGCCCAGGGCCACAATACCCGTCTGGTTCAGACCGATGAAAGTGAGAAACAGCCCAATGCCGGCGGCAAAGCTGTAACGCAGTGAGAGGGGCACGGCATCCACCACCCATTGCCGCAAACGGACGACCGTCATGAGAACGAAGAGCACACCGGCAATGAAGATGGCGGCCAGAGCGGTTTGCCACTTGTATCCCAGCTGCAGGCATACGGTATAAACGATGAAGGCGTTCTCGCCCATATAGGGCGCGATGGCAAACGGCCGGTTGGCATACAGCCCCATGAGCAGGCAGCCAAAAACCGCGGCCAGAACGGTTGCTGTAAACGCCGGCCCCTTGGGGATGCCGGCCGCGCTGAGAATGGCCGGATTCACCACGACGATATAGGCCATGGTCGTGAACGTGGTCAGGCCGGCAACCACCTCGCGGGCAACACTTGTTCCACGTTCTTGAACCTGAAAAAACGATCGCGGCGCGCTCATTCCCGGTTTGGCCTCGGTTTCAGGGTCGCATCCAGGTAAGCCAGATAGCCGCACACCAGCCGGTAAGTATCGTAGTAATTGTTGGGTTGAAAGGCCGTGGTGGCGCCCTCGGCCAGATTCTGCTGGGTGAGGGAGTGAATGGTAATCTGCGGAATCTGCCGCGACGAGAACGGTTCGGAATCACTGCTCCGGGCGGACTCCAGGTCGATCTGACTGGCGGGAATCTTCAGCGCGTAAACCATATTCATCAAGTCGTGCACCAACTCCTTGTCGGAGCCGTTGGTCCAGACTTTGGTGGGAGAGAGGCCAAGCACGTCCAGGTTCACCATGGCTTCAGTGCGTTGCAGTTGCGACGCGCTGAGGTGCGCGGCAAAGGCTCTGGCGCCGGTCAGATCATCTCCCTTGTCGGCAAAAGCCACAAAGATGAAGTTGTGCCGGCGTTTCCGGTCGCGCAGGCTGTGGTAGAGCGCCGGGAGCAGCGCGGCGCCGCTCCAGTTGTCGATGGGACGCCCGACGGAGGAAGTACGATCGTAGTGTGCGCCCACGATAACGGTTTCGTCGCCCTCACCTTGCAACAGGCAAATGATGTTGGGCGTGTCGGCTGCCTCGACCAGTTGTTCCTGGAGCAGGCTTCCCTTGCAACCTTCTTGGATAAACAGGTCCTTGATCGTCGCTGCGCGATCGTGATCGCTCAAAGGCATTTCCTTGAACCGCCGCAGGATTTCGGCCTTGTTTTCGGGGACAAACTGGACTTTCTGTGCGGAGCCCGCCACGCAAAGAACTGCAATGCCGAGAACGAACGCAGCCGCTCGCGCGGCCAAAGAAGTATTACGCTGCTCGCGCAACAATTTTGCCGCCCTCGAGCGCGGGATAAATCCATGGAATGTCGGGATCGTGAGTAAAAATGGTGAGCCACTGTCCGGGGACGGCTTGAGCATAGTAGCGCTTGCGGTTCTCGATGGTTTCCAGCGGAAACAGGTCATAGGCCATCACCCAGGTCACCTCCAGATGCCATCGGGTCGGGATCAGGTCAGAGATGTAACAGGCTGTCTTCCCTCCGCTGCGGATAAAAATGGCCATCATGTTGCGCGTGTGTCCCGGATAGCTTTCCACCGCGATACCGGGGACTATCTCTCCTGGGCCCTGCAAGAGCTGCATCTGGCCGGAGCGGATGAGGGGATCGTAGTTGTCGCTTATGTAACTGACGCGGTCGCGTTCCAACTGCAACGACCCATGCTTCCATTCGCCCTCGGACGCGTAATATTTCGCCTTGGGAAAGGTCGCCACGGCAGCGCCGTTTTTGTACACAGTGTTCCAGCCACAGTGATCGAAGTGCAAGTGGGAGTTGATGACAATGTCAATGTCCTCCGGAGCGGCGCCGGCGGTGTGCAGGTTTTCGAGAAGCTTTTCTTCCGTCTGATAGATTTCTTTGAACTTGGACGCCAGTTTGTTGCCGATGCCGGTCTCGATCAGAACGTTTTGCCTGCCGGTCCGAACCAATACCGAGTTGCAGCTTACCTTGATGCGGTTCAATTCGTCCGCCTTCACTTTGCGCTGCCATAGGGTTTTGGGGACCACGCCGAAGAAGGCGCCGCCATCGGCCACGTAGTTTCCGTCGGACACGGCGGTCAGCTCAAAGTCGCCCAGAGAGATGGTCTGGTTCTTCACACTCGGAGTTCCCTATTGCCCGCTCTTGGCTGTCTGTTGTGCCTCCGGGCCCAGCAATTCGCGCCGGAAGTGTTCGCGGATCCGCGTAAATAGATGGACGCGCGTCACCTGGCCGTTGATGCCATGCGTCTTCCGCGGATAAAGCTGAAGGTCAAACTGCTTGCCCGCGTTGATAAAGCTGTTGATCATCTGCATGGTGTTCTGCATGTGCACGTTGTCGTCGCTGGTGCCGTGTACCTCCAGCAGATGGCCGTGGAGCTTGTCGGCAAAGTTCACCGGTGAACTCTTCTTGTAGGCGGCCTCGTTCTCCGGCACCAGGCCCTCATAGCGCTCGGTGTAGATGGAGTCATAGTCGCGCCAATCCGTCACCGGCGCTACGGACACTCCGGCAACAAAGCGGTCGGAGTGGGTCATGGCGTTAAGAGTCATGAACCCGCCGTAGCTCCATCCCCACCAGCCCAGCCGGGAGCCATCGAGTTGCGGAAATTTTGCGAGCGCCTGGTCAATGGCGGTGAGCTGGTCTTTCAGCTCCACTTCACCGAAGTTGTGCATCAGGGCGCCGGCGAATTTCTTGCCGCGCCCGCCCATGCCGCGATTGTCCACCTCGAGGACGGCGATGCCGTCGCGCATCAGAATCTGGTTGAAAAGCATGCCCGTACCGGTCCATGCGTCACGTACCGACTGGCCCAGCGGCCCGCCATAAGGATTGTTGACGAGGGGAATCTTTTTCCCCACGCTGTTGGGCGGCAGATAGATCAGGCCGCGCAGGACCGTGCCGTCCTCGGCCTTGAAGTCCACGAACTGCGGCGGCGTCAGATGGTAAGCGTCAAGACTCTTGGATTTCCAGAAGACGTCGCAGCTTCCCCCAGTGCGGCAGAAAGACAACTGCGGCGGCGTCATCACGGCGGAGAAGGAGTCCACATAGTTCTTGCTGTCCGGAGAGAGGTGAGCGGTGTGCGTTCCCGGCCAGCTTTGCGTTAGGATCTGGAAGTCGCTTCCGTCGAGCTTCACGCTGCACAGGTGATGCTGACGGTCGTCGGGGGCGTTGGCTCCGGCATAAACCGTGCCACTTCCCTCGTCCACGCCTTCCACGGAAGACACCTCGAAATCACCCTTGGTGATTTGGTTCTGGAGCCTGGCGTCGCTTCCCAGGGGATTGGCCTTATCAAACGAGTAGAGGTAGAGATGGGTGTGGCCGTCGCGCCAGCTCGGCCAGACGAATTTATCGCCCGACTTCAGGATAGTAAAGATGTCGTTCATTTCGATCCACGTATCGCTCTTCTCGCTGAGCACGCGGCGCGACTTGCCGCTGGCCACGTCAACAAAGTAGAGGTCCAACTGGTTCTGGGCGCGATTCAGCACCATGGCCCAGACGATGCCATCTCGCACCCAGCCGAAGCGCGGAATGTAGAAATCTTTGTCGTCGCTCAGACGAAGCCACTTGATCCTGCCACCGTCCGAACCGACCACTCCCAGCCGTACTGCGGGATTGGGATCGCCCACCTTGGGGTATTTTTCCTCTGAGACAGTGGGATGCTGGGGGATGAAGTCGGTGATGGGATATGTCGGCACCTTGGCTTCGTTCATCTGCATGAAGACGATCTTCCCGCCGTCGGGAGACCAGAAGTAATTGCTGCGAACCGCCAATTCTTCGGCGTAGACCCAATCCACCTCTCCGTCGAGGAGATCTTCGCCCTTGTCGCCGGTGATGTTTCTCTCTTCGCCGCCTTCCAGCGGACGCACCACCAGGTTGTGGCCGCGAACATAAGACAGGCGTTTGCCGTCGGGCGAGAACTTGGGGTCAGTCGCGGGGTCGGCGCTGGCCGTCACTTGTACCGCTGTGCCGCTTGCCAGACTGTAATACCAGAGCTGGCCATTGGCGTCGAAGAGAATGTGCTGGGAGTCCGGGGCCCAGTGGTAGCCGGCCACGCGATAGCGCGCACGGTTATCGCGCTCGCGATCGTCCCTGCCACCCGTGGCCCGGGGCACCATGGCCGCAATCTTGTCCGCGGAAACCAGAACTGCCGGCTTGCCCGTGGCCGCGTCAATGTAGTAGAGATCGGACTTGTCACTCGGCCCATCGGCCCTTTCGCCCGGCTTGCCGGCTTTCTCCGCCGGCTCCTGATGGACAATGTAGGAAACCTTCTTGCCGTCAGGGCTCCACTTGATGTTGTCCGGAACGCGGCCGGTGATGCCGTTGGGCGCAAAAATTGACTCCAGCGTGAGCTCTTGCGCTTTCAGTTCAAGCTGCGTGAGCAAGACGAACGCCATTCCCGACAGGACGACAAAAAGACTGAGCCGCTTCACAGGCACTCTCCGTGTGTGGATTGAGACCAAGAGTTTACCATTTGTCTCGCAAAACCTTGGCCGTCGCAGGTGGGGCGGAATCAGCGCCGGGAGGCTCGCTGGGGCTTGTATTCTTTGGGATAGAGCACCACGTAGCGCCGGCCGCCTTCGCCCTCGCTTTGCGTTGTCAACGACTCATGATCACGAAACGCCAAATGGATCAACCGGCGCTCGCGCGAGGACATGGGGGCAAACGCGTAGGGCGAGCCGGTGCGGAGCACACGTTCCGCCGCGACCTGGGCCGCCAGCTTCAGCTCCTGCTGGCGCGCTGCGCGATATCCTTTGCAATCAAAGGCGACCTTGTCATGGTCTTCGGCATGTGCGTGTAGAGCCTCATGGGCGATGGTTTCCAGCGAACGCAGCATCTCCCCGCCGCGCTCGAGCACCAGCCCGCTGTCAGGACCGGCCAACTCCACGAGAATCTCCGGCGTGGAGACATCGGCGGCGGCGACGGGAGGATTCACGGTGATGCGGTATTTCAGCTTGAACCCGCCCGAAGCGATGATGTTCTTCAGAAGCGAGTCGATCTTCTTTGCTGCTGCAACCTTGTCCTGAAGCATGTGTGTCAGCCCCAAACGGCGATTCTCACGTCCTCATCGCTTGCGCGTAGTCCGGCGTTCCAAAGTCTTGCGCACCTGCTGGCCCAGCGCTGAGCGATTGATCATGACCTGCTGAACATAGCCCAACAGGGTGCTGATCATCCAGTAAACAGACAAGCCTGCCGCCACGCTCCAGCTTAGAACCCCGAACATGACCGGTCCCATGAAAGTCAGCATCTTCTGCTGGGTCGGATCCATGCCGGCCTGCGGCATGCTCTTCTGGGAGAAGAACATGAGGACGATGATGATGATCGGCAAAATGTGATAAGGGTCAGGAGCGGATAGATCTTTGATCCAAAGCCAGTTCGCCTGGCGCAGTTCGATAGCGTTGGCCAACATAGAATAGAAAGCAAACAGGAATGGCATCTGCAGCAGCATGGGGAAGCAACCGCCGATAGGGTTCACGCCTTCCCGCTTGTAGAGCTCCGACATTTCCTTCTGCATCTCCGCCCGCCGCGGGTCGGTAAGGCCGTAGCGCTTGTACTTCTCCTGCAGCGCCTTCATTTGCGGCTGAATCTTCTGCATCTTGAGCGATGATTTCATGCTGGTGATGCGCAGCGGCAGCAGGGCCATGGTGATGACCAGGGTAAGGAAGGCGATGGCCCATCCCCAGTTGTGGATCCAATGTTCATGCGTCCATTTCAACCAGAGGAACAGCGGCCGAGCGATGAAGCCAAAGGTCCCGAAGTCGGTGAGCCCGCGAAGATCCGGCCCTCCCGGCTGGGCCAGTGTGTTCTCCAGCACCTCCACTGTTTTGGGCCCGGCGAAGACTCGCGCGCGCGTGAGGCCGTTCGTGTTGCCAACGGCCACTCCTATCACCGAGATCTTGTCTTTGGCGTCCTCCGGTTTGTTGGGGTCGCGCGGGACCTCAACCGGACTGTTGAGAGTGACCAGCACCGTGTCCTTCGCTGACTCAGGCATGAATACTGCGGCGAAATACTGATCGGCCGTGCCCGCCCATTCGAACGGACCACTTAAAGTATCTCCGTTGGAAATCCATTTCTTGCCACCGGTAAAAAACGACCCGGACACTGCGGCTTTGTGCTCAATTTTCCCGTTGCTTTGCCAGTCAATCTTCCCCATCGCGGTGATTTGGTCACCCAAGCCGCCGGGCCATTGCGGGAGAGCCGTGACTCTTTGTCCCTGGTTCGTCACCTCGGTCTCGATGCCCAGAACGAAACCCTTGTCGGGACGGAAAGTCTTTCGCACCGAAACCTGGCCGTCAGAGTATTCAAACGTAACCGGTCCCTGTTGGGCGCCGGTCGCGCTGGCTACGTACAGACCCTGGTTGATTTTCCCTTCCAGATCCTTGTCATAGGCGAAGAGGGAGAGCGGGTATCCCAAAGCCTCGGCCAGCTTCGAGTTCACCAGATCCAGAGGCTTGCCGTTGTTGTCGTTGAGATGTTTCAGCACCCAGGACTTTACGACAGCGCCGCGGTTGGTCAGAACCACCCTGTAGTTGTCATTTTCGAGAATAGTCTCGGTCTCGCCTTCGGCATGTTTGGCGGGAACACTGGCTGCCACGGCTGCCGGCCGCCGGATAGGAGCCTTCGGCGAAGCCGCGGGAACAGGACCCGGCGTCCCGGGAGTGGTCTGGGCTTGCTGCTGTCCCCCCGGTTTTTGCTTTTCAGGCTGAGGTTGGGGCTTGGGCAACAGAAACTGAACGACAGCGATCATCACGAAGACAAAGAGAAAGACCAGCAACAGACGTTTTTCCGAGCCGGAATCGTTCTGGGGATTGTGGTATTCGGTCAAAGGTTGATTCTCAACTTAGTTTCTTGGCACTGGGTCATAGCCTCCGCGTGCCAGGGGATTGCAACGTAACAGGCGCCATAAGGCCAGCGCCGCTCCATGAAAAAATCCGTGACAGGCCACCGCCTCCGCCGCGTACTCGGAGCAGGTTGGAACGTAACGGCACGCAGCCGGGAGAAGAGGCGATATCAGACGCTTGTAGAACC
Source organism: Candidatus Angelobacter sp. (assembly GCA_036521855.1). GTDB lineage: Bacteria > Acidobacteriota > Terriglobia > Terriglobales > Acidobacteriaceae > Angelobacter. Next base: position 4,677 of record DATDGY010000106.1, on the reverse strand, counting down.
TTAGCATCGCTATGGCTAAAGATTTCATCGCGTCCTGCCTTTCTTTTGGATGACGGCAAAAAGCTGCTCGATTTCCGCATCCAGCCTGGAAAAATCCATATCCAGAACCGATTTTCGGGGATGCAACACTACATCCAAGGGGCGCGATAAGTGCGCCAGGCGCCCACGGACTGCCGCCCTCATGCGACGCCGGATTCGATTGCGCTCCACAGCTCCGCCGAGCACCTTGCCCACGGTGAAGCCCACACGCGGCCCCGCCTGGTCGCCCCGCTCGCGGTAAAACGCGGCCACATTTCCCGAGAAATGTCTCTTGCCCTCCTGGTAAACCGCCTGAAAGTCCGCGTGCTTCAGCAGCCGTGAACCCTTAGGAAACTTCCCTAATGATGGGCGCGGGGTGGGGTTCACCTTCACGTTGGCGGGATGGCCTATTCCCGGAAACCAGGCTTCACGGAAACGCGCTTCCGTCCCTTGGCGCGGCGCCGTGCCAATACCGCCCTTCCGCTCTTGGTCTTCATACGCGTGCGAAATCCGTGCGTCTTGGAACGGTGGCGACGGTTGGGCTGAAACGTGCGCTTGGGCATTGAACCTTAGGACTCCTGCTCAGAATTTGTTGCGCGGGGGCAAACAAAAAGTATAAAGGAATCAGGGCCTTGACGCCACTCCAGCGGCAAGGTTCCGCCCACGCTGCCTTGAGTCCGCCGGCCCAGGTTACTGCAGCTTCACCGTAATACCGCGATCATCGTTGGCTTTGATGGTAGCGGCCGCATCCAGATCGGTGAGTTGGACCTTCTTCAAGCTGCTGCTGGAGAAGTCATAGAGCACCTTGCCCATGATGGCGAAATTGCGGGTCTCAATCTGGTGTCCGTCCTTGAAGATGAACACGGTAGCCGGTGAATCGTCAGCCGCAGGTTTAGGGTCTGGCTTGCTCGCGGGCGGTTTACTCTCAGCTGGCTGCGGCTTGGGACGGGCGCTTTCGCGGGGGTCCAGATAGTGTTGGCCGTAGCGGCTGTCCGCCTGCTGCTGCGCCAGCGCGTCGCGCACACCCTGGGTATACGCCTGTCTCAGGGCGTCTTCGTTGCTGGCTACTCCGGGGTCATTGCCGGCACTCTGCGCCGGAGCTGAATCAGTGGACTGGTCAACAGCGGGATCGGCGACTGAGGGGTAGGCGGAGTCATCGTAGCCCGGCCCATAAATACCGGAGAAAACCGGCACAGGAACAAATATATGACGGCGACGCGGCGTCCCGAAGGGCCGCACATGGGCCCCGGAGAAAAAGAAAGGCCCGCGACCGGGCAAGAATGGAGGCGGCTTAGGCGAAAGCACGCTTGCCGGCGCGCCGTGCGTCCGGCCATCGGCTGTGGGCGAGGTTGCGGATGCCGGGGGACCTTGGCTGAATATCTGCGCTTTCGCAGGTAGAACCACGCTCAAACAAAACAACATAAAAGCCAGTCGTGACATAAGATCCTGCCTACTAGATATGATTATGATAAACCCGGGGACGATGCTTTATGTGCGATTCTGGCCGATCCAATATAGCCAGAGCGTCCGCAACCCAAGAACGATCCGGAGCAGAAATCCTGCGGTCAGAATAAGGGCCAAGGTCCGCCGGAGGCCGGTTTCCAGCAGGTCCGCCGCCACGCCGCCCACAAACACAAAGATGAAGCTTAGACCTAGAGCCGCGTCCCATAGGTGAGTAGCAGGAACCAAAGCGAACAGAACCACTGTGACAAAGGCCGTCAGCAGGGGCGCCGTGTTGCCGAAGTAGCGCGTGCGCGGCCAGCTTCCATAGGCAGTCACGGCAGTGATGAACAGGGCCACAAGAACGTAGCCGTCGGTGTCTTTGTTGAGGGCAAAGCCCAGGTTGCGCAGCAACCCCAGCGACGGATCGGGAGAGACCAGGGACAACGATCCCGGCCTGGAGCCGCCCACCGACCAGGCAAAGAACCCCAGGACCGCCAGCGCGATGACCGAGGCGCCCGCCAAGACCGCGAGCGCCGAGCGCCGGCGCCCCGGCGCCAGATAGATCATGAAAGCGAAGGCCAATGGCGCCATGAGAAAAGACCACAAAGCCGTGGACAGGGCAAAGCCCAAGGCGAGTCCCAGAATCACCGCCCGGGGCGCCCACTTGCGCGGTGGGGCATACAGCGTGTGGGCTACGCCGATCGCGGTATAGACCAGTCCGAAGAGGCTCCAGGCAAGGACGATGTCCGGGCCAATGTTGCTGCTGATCATGATCATGGCCGGAGACGTGCAGTAGAGCGCCAAGGCAACGTATCCGCCGGCGTCATCGAAGAGGCGACGCGCCACCCACCAGAGCGCTCCTCCCAGCCACAATCCGAAACCGATAAAGGGAAGGCGCAGCAGCCACGGCCGCGGAATAGCCAGCGCCGAGCTTAACGCCGGCGGCGCGATCGTTCTTGCCGCTCGCGTGGCCCGCACCGGCAGACTCGCTACCCACGCGGTGAATGGAGAATCGACCACGCGATCCCGCGCCGCGTCCGGGGAGAGCCCCGATGCGATGTACTGATACTCCAGGTCAGACAGCTTGCGGCTTCCGGCTGCCCAAATACTTTGCGCCAGAAAGCTAAGCAGCATGAGTCCGGCAAAGATCTGGGGCCGGCCGATCCGGAATTCTCTGGCGGCCTGAAGCATGAATTTTCATTTGTATCATGCAAGGCCGCTTGAGCGGATTCAACCCAAGCGCAAAGACAACAACACGGGACGCGCAGAGTTCGTCCTGAGAAGGCGAAACGCGCCGAAGATCGCGCCTCCAATAGGAGCTGCCACCATCACCGCGGCGACGTCCTGGGTCGGGTCTTCCCAAACCGGGTCCAAGCTGGTCGCCGCGCCGCCCTGGCCAAATGCGTGTTTCATAGCCGCCGCCAGAAACAACTTCGTCACAAAAAGGAGCAGTCTCTTGTTCATCTTGCCTCCCTGGATTGTCTAATGGACCGCCGGCAGGTGTTTTGTTCCAGGAGCGGACTGTACCTGGCTCTGTTAGAGTTTTCCTATCCTCTGATTTCTCGCGTGCAAATCATGGAACCACAAACCGAAGCTGTAGCTCCTCCATCAACAAAGACGATCCGCCTTGTCTTCTTCAACGAACGCGGGCTGCGCGCCGGCTGGCGCCTGGCAATCTACTCAGGGACGTTGCAGATACTGTTGTTCCTATTCTCAACTGTTTTCTCTTTTCTGAGCCGCGCCCTGCGAGGTCCCCAGGGGCGCGCCCTTGCCGACTCTCCTCTTTGGATGACCGTCGGCAACTTGGCCTACTTCATACCGGCAGTGTTCGCCGCCTGGATCATGAGCAGGATTGAACGGCGCAAGGCCGGAGTCTACGGTCTGCCTCTCACAAAGTCCGCACTTTCCCGTTTTGCCGTTGGCTATGCGGCTTGGGGTTTTCTCCCGCTTACGCTGGTTCTGCTGACGATGCGAGGGCTGGGGGTCTTTTATTTCGGCAGCCTCAGCGTTCGCGGGTCGGAGGCGCTCTATTGGGGAGCGGCATGGGGAATCATGTTTCTTTCCGTCGGCCTGCTGGAAGAGTACTTGTTCCGGGGCTATGCGCTTTACACCCTGGCCGACGGCATTGGTTTTTGGCCGGCAGCCATCATTTTGGCGGTGGCGTTTGCCGCGGTGCACATGAGCAACGGCGGTGAGAATCGCGTTGGAATTGCCGGGGTCTTCCTGTTCGCCCTGTTTGCCGCGGCCACCTTGCGGCGCACCGGCAATCTCTGGCTGGCTGTAGGCGCTCATGCTGGTTGGGATTGGGGGCAATCGTTCTTTTACGGCGTCAGCGACAGCGGCTTCCAGCCGTCGGGTCAGCTGCTAAACCCGCATTTCCAGGGCCCGGGTTGGCTGAGCGGCGGCAGCGTGGGTCCAGAGGGCAGCATTGTCACCCTGATTTTCTGGGCGCTGATGACAGCGGGCTTTCTCCTCTTCTACCGCGCCAGTCCTGACTCGCCAGAAAAAAATAGGCAGACCGCGTAAAAGGCCTAACCAATCTCATTTCAACTCTGCCTATCTCTTGCGAACGCTTCCACTGTCCGAGTCATATGGCATTTGCAGCATCATGCCGGTTTTGTCGCCCATCACCATCCTCGGCACGTCGCCGTTCCACTTCTCGATGCGGGCGCGGTCGTTCTCCAGCCGCTTGAGTTCGAGCAATTGCGGCGTAAGAGACGCGTTGCGCAAGCGGTTGGCCTCAGCTTCGCCGCGGGCGCGCTCGATCTGCGACTTAGCGTCGCCTTCGGCCTGGGCCACCATCTTGGCCACGTTCGCCTGCGTGACCGCCAGTTGGTTGCGTGCGCTTTCCGCTTCAGTGATCGCCTGCGTCTTTTGTGTAATTGCCTGTTCAATCGCCTGCGTAAAACGCGGCTTCCCGATGAAGCCGAACTGCTGGATGCCCACGCCGACGGGGGTTACCTGTTCTTGAATGTGCGCGCGCGTCTCGCGCAGGAACTTGGCCTTGTTCTCGCCATAGATATCCTCTAGCGTGTAAGTCGACGCTACTTCATTCAACGAGTTGCGCACGATGTCCTTAAGAATGCCGTGCGTGAATTTCTCCAGGTCGTTGACCCGGTACTTCACGTAGAAATCCGGCACCTTCAAGGCATCGATCGCGTAACTGAGTGACACATCGGCTCGCACCTCCTGGCCTTCCTTGGAGTTGAACACCAG